>DASQPC010000081.1:0-50297 GCA_035644155.1 Candidatus Methylomirabilota bacterium | reverse complement strand
GACAAAAAGTAGGATTGGTGGGCAAAAGCGGTGCAGGAAAAACAACATTTGTTTCACTGCTGCTTCGTCATTTCGAAATCCAAAAAGGTGATATCACTATTGATGAACAAAATATTTCAGACGTGACGCTTGAAAGTTTACGTCGAAATATTGCATTTGTTCCGCAAGATACGAGTATGTTTCATCGAACCATCAAAGAAAATATCAGCTATAGTAATCCTGATGCGACAGATGAAGAGGTCAGACGCGCAGCCAAACTTGCAAATGCAAATGAGTTTATTGAGTCACTTCCTCAAAAATATGAAACCTTAGTTGGAGAGCGAGGAGTCAAACTTTCTGGAGGTCAACGCCAAAGAATTGCAATTGCTCGGGCATTTCTTAAGAATGCGCCGATTTTGATCCTTGATGAAGCGACAAGTAGTCTTGATAGCGAAAGTGAACACGCAATCCAGGAGTCTCTTGAAAAACTTATGAAAGATAGAACAGTTATAGCAATAGCTCATCGCTTATCAACACTGAAAAAAATGGATCGGATTATTGTCATTAAATCTGGAAAAATTGCAGAAGATGGCAATCCTGATGATTTGCTGGAAAAACCAAATGGACTTTTTAAGAATATGTGGAATCATCAAATCAAAGGATTTATTACTGATAACTAATCCAATAAATTTTGTTATAATATGTCTATGACCAAGCAACAACTCAAAGACGAACTCAAACAATCTATGCTCGCTAAAGACGAGATGAAGACCTCTGTCCTTCGTATGGTCATTTCTGCCATTGGTTATGCAGAAATTCAAAAAGGCGGCGCAGGATATGAAGCAAGTGAAGAAGACGTGATGAATGTTATCCAAAAAGAAGCAAAACAACATAGAGATTCTATTGAACAATTTAGAAATGCTAATCGTCCAGAACTTGCTGAAAAAGAAGAAAAAGAATTAGCACTTCTTCAAAAATATTTACCTGAACAAATGGGTGAAGATGAAGTGAGAAAGCTTGTTGCCGAGGCTGTACAAAAATCAGGTGTGTCATCAGTTGATGAGATGGGCAAAGTTATGAACGCTCTGATGCCACAAGTCAAAGGCAAAGCCGATGGTGGGATGGTTAGTAAATTGGTACGAGAAGCATTAGCAAAATAGTTAACGCTTCTTCTTTACGAGAAAAACATACAGCTTCCTCGCTTCTTCATCAGTAATTTTTTCAACACTTGTTATTGCCGATCCTTGAATAAAGACTGTTGTTGTTTCGTGAATTTTCTCAACGGTTGCTTTTTCTTGATTGAAATAATAAGGATCAGTTAACTCAATTTCTTGCATGTCGTCCTACCAATGAACTCGTTGCAAAACTAAATTGATGATTGGTTAATCTAAGTAAAGTATTCAGAGGATTTTATTTACTTTTCTTTGCTCTTCGTTTGGCATCAAATTCTTCCCAAAGGACGAGAAGCGGTGCAGCATTAAAGATAGAAGAATACGTACCACTCGTAATACCAATAAGTAAAGCAACAATAAACCATCTAACACTTTCTCCCCCAAAAATAAGAAGTGTCAACAAAACAAGAAGTGCAGTAAGTGATGTATTCAAAGATCTCACCAGTGTCTGAAGGATTGAATCATTCACAACTTGTGCAAATGGTGTACTGATTGTCCTGCGTAGATTTTCTCTGATTCGATCAAACACGACAATCGTATCATGCACTGAGAACCCAACGACAGTCAAAATTGCTGTCACAAAAAGATTGTCAACTTCAACATGGAAGAAATGACCAAGAAGAGAAAAAATACCAACAACCACCAACACATCATGCAAAAGCGCAATAATTGCGCAAATACCAAATCTCCAACTGCTCACAGGTTTTGGTACTTTTCTAAAAGACCAAGCAATGTAAAATACGATAAGAAACGCTGCGATTGCTATGGATTTGAGAGCATTAAGCGTGATCTCTTTTCCGATAACTGGACCAATTGTTTCAAATTCTTCTTGTTTGAAAGAACCAATTTGCTGCAACGATGTCAAAATCTGTGCATCTTGTTTTTCAGTCATTGGTTTTGTACGAAGAATGATTTGTTTGCCTGAGACTTGTGTTGTGACAACTTCGATATTTTGTTGATGAAAAATATTTTGTACCTTGCTAACGTTTTGATTATTGATCACTTGTTGTGAAGAAAGCGTCATACGAGAACCACCAGTAAAATCAATCGAGAGATTAATTCCCCACATCAAGAGAGATATAACTCCTGGAATAATTACCAAAAGTGAAATCACAAAATACCAATTTTTTTTACCAATAATATTTAACATGTTTATTTATTTCTATAAAAAACTCTTAAAAGCGTCCTGGTTACAAAAATTGCTGAGAACATCGAAACTAAAACACCAAGAGCTAACGTAAAAGCAAATCCTCTAATAATACCCGTTCCAAAATAATACAATATACAACTGGTGATAAGGCTCGCAACATTTGAATCACGGATTGATGCCCATGCTCGTTTGAAACCTTGATCAATTGCCATTTGCTCTGATTTGCCAAGACGCAATTCTTCTTTCATGCGTTCAAAAATCAAAATGTTTGCATCAACAGCAATACCGATTGAAAGAATAAATGCCGCAATGCCTGCAAGCGTCAACGTCACTGGAATAAGTCTGAATAATGTTAACACGAGAAGCGCATAAAGCGTTAGAGCAAAACTTGCAATAATACCCAATCGTCCATACAGAACAACCATAAAAAGAACAATGACAAAAAAACCAAGAATACCAGCAATCAAACTCTTCTGAAGAGACGACTCACCAAGCGTTGCGCCAATTGCATGCTGTTCAAGAACAGAAAGAGAAACAGGAAGTGCGCCAGCATTGAGCTGGACTTGTAATACTTTTGCTTGGTCTGTCGTAAATTCGCCAGTGATAACAGCATTGCCACCATAAATTGCTTCGTTGACTCGTGGTGCCTCGACAAGTTGGTTATCAAGCGCGATTGCCAAAATCCTTCCAACATTTCGTTTGGTAATGTCAGCAAACTTCTTCCCACCTGCGGCAGTAAAAACTAACTGCACCTGCGGCTTGCCAGAATTGCTATCAAATGTTACTGATGCTTGCTTGAGATCTGTACCAGTCAAGGATGCTTCAACCGCATTTGGACCTACCAACTGAGCAACTCCCAAAGGCATTGCAGAAGGACTGGCAAGTTTGGCAGAACTACTCGAACCTTCCTCCCAAAAACTTAACTTTGCCGTTTTTCCAACCAAACTTACTGCTTGATTAACATCAGTAATACCGGGAATTTCAACAAGAATTCGATAGTCATTGTTTACTTTTGCCGTTTGGACAACTGGTTCTGAAACACCAAAGAAATTGACCCGTCGTTCAATAACTGTCTTTGCAGAATCAAGCGCATCATCTCGCTCGGAAGACGCAATAGTACTCATGTCAGCACGAAGAGTAATACTTGTCCCTCCTTCAAGATCTAAACCTTTACGAAAATTAAAATCGCGAGTGATGTGGAGTTTTTTAAGATCAATACCTGAAATTTTCTGGTGGATTGGACCAAGATTGATTGTAAAGGCTTGGGAAAAATTAATAATGAGACAAAGGATTGCCAAAAGCAAAATGAAGAGAAAAGAGAAATTTAAGATTCTCTTCATGCAAGTAACGCCTCCTCATCGCCTATGAGCATTACTCTGGACCCAGTCAGGATCGTAACGAGAAAAGGATCGTTGCGTTGTTTACGGAATTTAAATTCTTCCTCTGTCATTGCTGTGTAATTAATTTCCATCCCAAGACGCATTTCTTCATTTCGTACCAAAATCGAAAGTTCAGGAAGAACAATCGTCCCAATCACAATCAAATCAACATCTTCAGGAGATTCTTTGATACGTCTGACAAATTTCCCAGAAAACATAGCAAACTTTATTTTACCCAATTTGACCCTGTTTTCTAAAATAGCTTGTCCCAGGCCAATTGTCTTCGCGCCAATCTTAAGCAAATCAAAATAGAACGGATAGTCTTTGGAAAGTGAGTAATAGACTCTATTGGCTCGTGGTTCGCGATTGAGGATACCTTTTTTTTCAAGAAGCAACAATTCTCGTCTGACTGCATTGATCTCTTCCTTTGTCCTTCTGACGCATTCACGAACATGATACATTTCAAGAGGTGTGTTCAAAAAAACATTCAGGAGCTTGACACGGGTTTTGGATGTAATAAGATCAGATAGCATAATAGGGTAATTTTTTATACATTTTAGCGCGGATATCCTTAGAATACAAGAGGTTTATTTATAAATATTCAGTTTTCTTCAGTAGGCTGTCATTTCCAAGCCAAGTATTGGCTGAGAAATCTCAATAAGATCTCTCGTTATCACTCGAGATGACAGTATTTTAGGAAAAATTGAATACGTACGTTTATTTAACTAATATTTCTGCATCGAGCGGTTGGATTTCAAACCAAATTTTTCCTCTCGTAAATTTGATCTCTTGACCGGTACTATCAAGCAGCAATGTTCGTGATGTTCTATCCGCTTTCTTCCATGTACCTTTGATTTCATTACCATTCAAAAAGACCAACGCTTGCCCAGTTCCTTTATCGCCATAGAGCATGTGTGCATTGTCTTCATAGCCATCATTTGCGTGAGACTCTTTCATAAAGAGAACAACGATATTCTTGGCTGATAGTTGTTTGTTTGTATTGCGATCCATGTGCGGTACCCCGCCATTCTTACGCAAATATTCATTCTGCTTTGCAGAATACGTCCAGTCAACTGCATAATTAGAATCGCTCCAAAAATCAATATGAATACTCTGTGCTGCTGGTCTACTTGATAAGTCAGGATTGTCTTTGAAAGAATATTTTACAAACGTATCATCCCACGAATTTCCTTTCTTATCTTTATTGGTAAGTCCTCGTTGTACACCAACAGCCCACAATTGACTTGTTGTTGAATACATTGTGTGTTCTGTAGCGACTTCTCTTCCCAATCGGCTTTCATCACGCTTGAATGTTGGGAATCCAATTGAAAATTGATTAAGGTCGTTATATTGATTCCACCCATAGTCACCTATTTGACCTAATGCATCCGCCGGCCCTGGCGTATTTGCCCCACCGACATGCGCATAGAGTGGATAATCACCATACTCAGAAATAAAATCTAAGAAATATGTACGAGCAGAACGAACGGGTCCGACAATACCTGCGTCTTGGCAGTAATATACATTAAGTGTTCGAGTAATTCCTCCTTCGGCAACTGCTTCATAAGTGACATCTGCTGCGTTAATACCTGACTGTGGACGCGCATCGAAATGATTTTCAATCATAACTCCCAAAGGTCTATGCTTTTCCCACCAATTTTTTTCATCTTGAGAATACATTGTGCCATTGAGAGGACATTCTTCTGTCTTTGCCGCCGTTGGATCAAAGGTTAAGGCTTGATAGTCATTGGTTATTTTTGCAGTCTGAGAGGATTGCTGACCTCCTCCAATTTTTGATAACACTGACGATCCTGAAAAAATGGCATACGAGACAAGTGTACTGAGGACATAAACAACTATTCCAAGAAAAATCAAGGCAGGTTTGCGATTCATAATAAAATTATTTTGATTCCTTTGCTAAGGCAAGCGCTCTTTTCTCATCATCTGAAAGTTCATGCTCAGAGCCTTTTCCTTTTACGACTCGTTTGGCATACCATCTGGTTCCTGAACGAGAATATAATGCTGTAATAACGACTCCTGTTTCATTTGCATCCAATAATGCCAAAATAAAACTTTGATCTCCTCCCGTATCTTTGAATGGATTAAAACGTAATAAACCAATCTGTTGAATATGAAAAAGTTGGTTCTTTTCTATTGTATCACAGCGGGAAGATAAATAAGCAATTCCTTTTTTCGCTTCATGAATATCTTTCACCATAGTTGTAAGAACACCTTCCAAAGTTTTTTTATTTACCCCTTCAACTAAGGTATCGTAATGACGTTTTAACTTTAAAAAAGAATAAGAAACAAAAATCAACCAAACGGAAATAAATACGAATAAAATCCAAACAATTATCATAAACCAATACTAGCCTCTTGACACGCATGATGTCAATAGTGTAATCTAGCTTCATTCATGGCTAAAAAGAAAAAAACTCGAGAGCAAAAAATCCTTGCCGATCAGAGACGGAAAGAGAATCCAATGCCGCTCTATTCCTTACCGCAACAGGTAGAGACATCAGCCAATGATGAAAGGAAAACAGTCCACACAGTTACTACCACAGGCTATCGTTATCTGGCAGTAGACCTTCGCAAAACAGCACTGCTTACTGCTTTTATTATTCTTATCGAACTACTTATTCGTATATTTGTGAAAGGCGTTTAAAACGCGAGAAAGGAGGTGAGTAACGCTATGGCATCAATGTATTGTGTTAAATGTCGACAAAAAAGAGACGTCGATAATCCTGAAAAAGTCACCATGAAAAACGGCAAACCAGCTCTTAAAGCAAAATGCCCAGTTTGTGGTACAGGTATGTACAAAATTGGCACAGCTTAAGCTGTCGTACTAACCTCCTTGAAGAATATCAATACGATCCCTTCAAGGAACAAAATAAAAAACCCTCCGCCTAGCGGGGGGTTTTTGTTGATTGAAAAAAATGCGGAGAATCTACTTTACCTCTTCTAGAGATCCAATAATATTGTCCATTTCTTGTAACGTTGATGCATTTTATTATATTGTAGCGGTTTTCAATCTTCTAAATGATCCTATACTCGATTCAATTTGTGTTTCAGTTAAGATAACCTCTCCTCTTTGTATCCTTTAATTCAGGAATAAGCGATTGTGTCATAGTTAGTCTCTCGTTCATGGCTTCTTGTTTTGATAGTGAACCAATTTGAAAACGCGGACAACCGAGACTTTCCATTCGCCTGCAACTTCAGCCCGGCCAAACCCCGCAACATCAAACAAAGGATAACCAAGTGGATGACACTGCGGATCTTCACAGACAATAAGCAACTGATCTGTAACTGTTTTTCTTTGCGGATCATCAATAGTATTTTGGATCGTAACGGGATCATGGTGAAGAATCTCCAAAAAGTAGCGATATTCTTGATCTGAATTGCCTTTGGACATAAGCGCAAAATTATATAGCTTGTTGTCTGTTTTGCTAATCACAAATTCTGCAATCATTTTTGCCTGCTCTTTCTGTCTATTGGGAAGTGCCCAAAACGGCAACCAAAAAATGTTGTACAGGACAATCCCCAAAAAAAGCAGTACACCAAAACTTACTGCCATAATCCGCTGCACTTTATTTTTCCCAAACACAAAAATATTTGAAAATAAATTGGCAATAATCAAAAATGGTAGTGGAAAAAGAATAACAAAATAATAATCATAAATTGGTTTTTTGTAAAAACCAAATAATAAAACACTGACAAAAAGCCATAACGCAGTAAGTAACACAACCAATTTATTTTTAACAAACCACAGGACAATCAATGCAACAATTGCAAGAATCATCGTAAACCAACTAAAAAATTGTACTTGCAGAGAAGAGAGTAAATGAATTTTGTCTATTCCTGGAAAAGCAAAAACCAGTCTGGCAAAAACGCGAAAAAAAACATCACTCACTATTGCAGAATAAGAAAGATGAGCTTCGGGTGTCTTTCCTGCTACATCGCTAAAAATAAATGAAATAATTGTCCGGATATTTGGAAATCCGTGGCGGGCTTCAAATGCGAGAAACGGTGAAAAGCCGATAAGAAATCCAACAAAAATTTCAAGATAGCGCTTAGTAGTAAGAACAATTTTAAATTTCTTATCTACAATCCACTGAGCAAAAAATGTATAAAATGCTACGACAACCGCAAGAAATAATGAAAGATAATGAAGCTGCAACAAAATACCAAGCAAAAGACCAACAGCCCAAAAATATCTATCCGATTTTTGAGTCGTAAATCCTTTATATAATAAAAACATCATAAGGAGCGCAAAAAAAGGTACAACATCAGGATTCCATGAAGAATGAGAATAGGTAATAACCAATGGCGAAAATGCATAAAGAGCTGCCGCTAAAAGACCTGTTGTTTGATTGAACCATTTTTTCCCTACATAATAGGTGAACCATACTGTCGCGGCACCAAAAAGCGCAACCATCACCGCTGGACCAACCGGGTCATAATTAAAAAGCAAAAGCCATGGAGCAATCAGGTAGTAATAAACTGGTCCAAGGAAAAAATCTCCTGCTGACGCGCGTGGACCAAGAAGAGTAAAATGTCCTTGGAGAATATCTTTGGCGACCAAGACGTCACGTCCTTCATCCCCCAAAAAAGTCATATAATCAGCAATTTTGTAGAGTCTGAGAAATGCTGCAAGAAGGATAATAAAGATCAAACAAAGCAAAGGCAGTTTGTTTTTCATAAACGCTATGCCCACTATTATACCTTACTCTCTAAGCCATCACAATAATTATGGAGTAGTAGTCCAGATACCAAATGGTTTGAAGGCACTACACCTTGCTCCTGCCTCAACGTCTATAGTCTTCTTTGGTCCTGTCCCTGCTGTTGTGGATAATACAAACCCGTCTTTAAGGAAATAATCATTGGTGCTTGATCCAACCGTTGATCCAAATTGGCTATTTGCTTGACTGTCGTTATACCATAGTCTTGCTGTCCCCATAGCACGTAACGATCCTGTGCAAGCATTTCTTACTGATAGCTTTATTTGTAATGACGTTCCGCTTGGAAAATCTACTGATGTAAAACTATTAAAAGGTATTGTTGCTAGATGGGCACTACCAAATCCTCCTAATCCACTTGCTGGCGAAAAACTAGTAACCTCTCCACTACTAACTAATGTACCTCCTGCATAAACTTCTGCTAACAGATCAAGCTTTATTCCAATATCGGTTATATTTTTTACCCCTATCCATACTTTAGCTGGTGTTAGAGCTGTTAGCTGGGGAGAAGGAAGAATGCTTTGTTTTATGAGATATGCATCTGTACTACCGCTACTTGTCTCCCCTTCAAAATTACCATCAACTAAACCAGTCGTATAAAAGTAGGAATTATCAGCAGTCACACCATATCCTACTGCATCGCTTGAAGGAATAAAGTCATAAGTATTTTGTACGTTACCAACTGTATCATAAATACGGACAAACGCATTATTTTGTTGATATCCTGATATATATACTCCTTGAGCGTTTGCATATGCACCTCGTGCTTCGTCCGGCCCTGATGTTCCAAACTCTCGTGTCCACACTTCGCTACCGCTAAAATCATATTTTCTTAGAAATGCATCGTAATTACCAATATTAGTCTGTCCTGGGAAGCTATCATTCGTTGTTCCTGAGACATATACTCCTGTAGAATCTATAGCTATACCATTACCAAAATCTTCGCCCGCCGTACCAAATTCATGTGTCCAAATATCGTTGCCATCAAGATCATACTTTTTAAT
Source organism: Candidatus Methylomirabilota bacterium (assembly GCA_035644155.1). Taxonomy (GTDB): domain Bacteria; phylum Patescibacteriota; class Microgenomatia; order Levybacterales; family UBA12049; genus DATIGJ01. The sequence goes on along the minus strand of DASQPC010000081.1, from coordinate 40,877 downwards.
AAAAGCATCAGAATTACCAGCATTTATTTGCCCAAGCAATGAATCTCTCGTAAAACCATCAACATAAACTCCTGTATTATTCACAGCAATGCCATTCGTCTGATCAGCACCAGCACTACCAAACTGTCGCTCCCAAATAATATTTCCATCAAAGTCTTCCTTTTGCACAACAACGTCATAGTTCCCTGCATTGACTTGTCCTGTTATTGCGCCTGTTGTCATACTTGCAACATACAGAGAGGTCCCATCTGAAGCAACGCCCATTGCGTAAGTCAAGCCATGGCCAAAATCAAATGTATGTGTCCAGACTTCATTACCATTTTGGTCATATTTTCTAAGAAAACCGTTGGGATAGAGATGCCCAGCAACATACACGCTGTTATTAACAGCAACAATACTCCATGTTTGGTCAAAATCCGACGTCCCTAACTGATGTGTCCAGACTATATTTCCAGAAAAATCGTATTTACGAACATAGACATCATAACTACCTGCATTAGTTTCACCAGGAAAACTTCCGCTCGTATAGCCAACAGTATAAATACCTGTCGTGTCAGTAGCTACTGCAGTACCTATATCCTGTCCAGATGTGCCAAATTGACGAGTCCAAGTAGTCTGTGCAGACGCAGTAATGGGGAAAAATAAGGTGACTAAAACAAAACAAACAAACAAAAGAAAAAAACTTTTATAATACATATACTAATCTTAGCAAATATATTCTGTATTTTGTCAAATCGGTGATCCGGCTATTCTGTCTTTTTCTCTTTCAAATAATGCGTCTTCCAGATAACCTTATTATAGATAAAATAATTGAGAGGAATGACCAAAAGGATAATTGTTGGAAAAAGAATCACAAGAGATGTATGAATGACATAACCAAAAAGAGTGAGTGTCTCGCCTAATGTTGCAACAGCTACATAAACTGCCACTCCTTGAATGCCAATTGCCGCAAGAGAAGCAAGATTAAATTTCAAAAGACGGGAGAAAAGATTACCGTGTATTTTAAGTTTTTGCGTATCACGAAATGTCCAGACATTATTAAAAAAGAAGTTTGAAAGAATTGCTACTTCTCCGCCAATCATCGCTGCGACAAATTGCTCAGCACCAAGCAAAATTGAAATGTAGGTAACAATATACTGAAAAATAAAACCTGTTCCTCCAACAAAAAGAAATTTGATAAAGCGTTTGTAATCATCTACTCCTAGCCGCAAAACTACAGAAAGTGATTCTGTCATATCATTGGTGTCTATTTTACTTTTTCCTTTTGTCCGTTCATAAAATATAATTGGCACCTCTTTCACTTTTGTTCCAAGCTTAATAACATCATGAAGAATATGTAATTTATATGCAAAATTGTAAGAATATAAATGATCCAAATCGACTTTTTTAAGAAAAGCAGTTTTTGTTAATTTAAATCCTGAGGTCATATCATGAATAGTAAACATAAGAAAAACACACTGCGCAAAAATGCCGCCAAGCCTACTTTTAACTTTCCGGTCAAATCCCCATTCTTTTGGAATAGCACCACCCTGAATATATCTACTACCAATAACATAATCCGCTCCCTCGTCCATTGCAGAAATCAAACGTGGGATATCATGAGGATCATGTTGGAAATCAGCATCAAATTCCATCACGGCATCTGCTTTCAGGACGTCCATCGCATAGTGCATCCCTCGGACATAGGCTGCTCCCAAACCATTTTTTTCACCAGTTAGCAATTTGATATTTTTCCATTTTTCCATAAATTTTTTGACAACATCGCTGGTTCCATCAGGGGAGTTATCATCCACAACCAAAAGCTCCATGTCGTGATTTTTTATTTTTGGTAACACTTCGTCTTCCAAAAGAGGAATCATTTTCCCAACATTTGTTTTTTCGTTATACGTCGGCAGAATAATAACAATTTTCATAAATTATGCGTGCCTAAAATAGGCAATCGTCTTTTTTAATCCTTCTTCCAATGATATTTTTGGTTCCCATCCAAGAAGCTTTTGTGCTTTGGAGATATTTGGTTTTCTTTTGAGAGGATCATCTGCTGGCAACTGCTCAAAGGCTATTTGCGCACTCGGATTAATCATGTTCTTAACCATTGTAGCAATTTCTGAAATTTTTCGCTCGTCTGGATTGCCAAGATTGATTACTTCCCCAGTTGTTTCTTTCGTAAATAATGCTTTTATTATGCCATCAACCATATCATCGACATAACAAAAACTGCGTGTTTGATTTCCATCACCAAAAATAGTCAGCGGGGCATTTTCTAGTGCTTGATTGATAAATGTCGAGACCACTCTTCCATCATCTTTTTGCATAAATGGTCCATATGTATTAAAAATACGCACAATACGAGTGTCAACGTTGTGTTTTCTGTGAAAGGCAAAGGTCATTGCTTCACCAAAACGCTTTCCTTCATCATAGACAGATCGAATACCATTTGGGTTAACATTACCAAAGTATGTTTCTGGCTGAGGAGAAACAGCAGGATTGCCATACACTTCAGATGTCGATGCAAAAAGAAATTTGGCTTCTTTCTGCTTTGCAAGCAATAATAAATTGTAGGTCCCAAGTGAATTAACAAGCATCGTTTCAATCGGAAAATTGATGTAACTTCTCTCACTTTTTTGATTTGGGGACGCAGGTGATGCCAGATGGAAAATATAATGGATATCCTGAAAACGATCTTGGATAGTGTCAAATGATTTTGTTACGTCATTTTCAAGAAAGGTAAATTTGGGATTGTCCATGAGGCTTGCGATATTATTCTTGCTTCCGGTGATGAGATTATCCAGACAAAAGACAGTATTTCCTTCGCTCAGTAATCTCTTACAAAGATGTGAACCAATAAATCCAGCTCCTCCCGCAACAATAACCTTTTGCATATGTTTCCTATCATACTAAACTTTCTTACTTTTTGGAATAATGAGTTTTCTGAGAAGATAAGGATCTAAAAAATTATTTCTTTTCTCTTTCTAAATCAGACTTGATCATCATCTCGACTAATTCTTTAAACGATGTTTTAGGTGTCCAACCGAGAACTTCTTTGGCTTTACGGTAATCTCCAATCAAATAATCAACTTCTGCAGGACGAATATGTTTGGGATGATCTGAAACAACATATTTCTCCCAATCAGTAATCCCCGCAGCAGCAAAAGCGAGCTCAACAAATTCACGTACCGAATGAGTCTCTCCTGTCGCAACAACATAGTCATCTGGTTTTTCTTGTTGCAGCATTAACCACATTGCTTCAACATAATCTCCTGCAAATCCCCAGTCGCGTTTGGCATCAAGATTACCTAACTCCACTTTCTCTTGTTTGCCAAGAGAGATTCGCGCGACGGCATTGGAAATTTTACGAGTGACAAATTCAATACCGCGACGAGGCGATTCGTGGTTAAAAAGAATTCCAGAACACGCAAACATATCATAACTTTCACGATAATTAAGAGTTATATAGTGCCCATAAACTTTTGCGACACCATATGGGCTTCTAGGATGAAAACGTGTCGTTTCTTTTTGCGGAGTTTCTGTCACTTTGCCAAACATTTCACTTGAAGATGCTTGATAAAATTTTATTTCTTTATTGACAGTACGGATTGCCTCAAGAACTCGAGTAGCACCAAGTGCGGTAAATTCTCCTGTCAAAACAGGCTGATCCCAAGAGGCCTTCACAAATGATTGAGCGGCTAAATTATATACTTCATCTGGCTCGGATTCTTTGATAGCATCAGTCAATGATCCTTGATCGAGAAGGTCAGCAGAAAGAAATTCAACTTCATCCCGCAAATGACCAATATTTTCTAAATTTGGAGTACTTAAACGACGAACGGTACCAAACACTTTGTATCCCTTTTTAAGTAAAAATTCAGCAAGATAAGAACCATCTTGTCCGGTAATGCCAGTAATTAATGCTTTCTTCATAAACTTATTCTAAACAATTTCGCGCCAATAATCCAGTACATCTTGCAATGTTTTTTCAAGAGTTATCTCTGTTTTCCAACCGGTAAGCGTATGCAATTTTGAAGAATCACAAATAATTTCTTCAATATCCACCGGACGGACCTTTGCAGGATCAGTTACAATCTTTGTTTCTTTTTTTGAAAAAGAAAGAAGGATCGATAAAATATCTTTTATTTTGTAGGATCTCCCTGAACCAATATTATACACGTCACCCGCAACGCCTTTCTCAAGAAGCAAACCATATGCCTTGACAATATCCCGCACATCGGTAAAATCACGTTTTGCATCAAGATTGCCGACTTTCATGACAGGATCTCTCTTCCCTTTTTCAATTTCAGCAATTTGCTGGGCAAAATCCGAAACAATAAATCGATTACTTTGTCCCGGACCAACATGATTAAATGGCCTAACTCGAATAATATCTAACTTATGCGTTAAATAATATTGTAATCCCAGATAATCTTGCGCAATTTTAGAAACAGCATACGGACTGATCGGCTGAAGTTTGGTTTCTTCATCTACTGGCAGATCTGATTTATCAATCATGCCATAGACTTCTGATGAAGCAATAATAAGCGTTCGCACCTGCTTCATAGCATTTGTTCGTAATACTTCGAGAATATTTAATTGCGAAGTAATATTATTAGTTATTGTTTGGCTGGGATTATCAAAACTTTCTTTGGGAGAAGTCATTGCAGCAAGATGAAAAATCGCATCTGGTTTGTTTGATGTAATCACATGAGCAACTGCCTCTGGATCAAGCAGATCTGCTTTTTCAAGTTTGATGGAATTTTTTATTGTATCAAGTTGTGAGATGCTATTCTCTGAACGATATGTTCCAACAATCTCATATTCACCTTTGCTCAGTAAATGCTCTGCGAGGAATTTGCCAACAAAACCAGAAATACCAGTAATTAAAATTTTTTTCATGATGACAGACAGTTATCTTCCAACACCCAAGTAGGTAAAACCGAGTTCCCTAACTTTTTCTGGTTCATAAATATTTCTTCCATCGACGAGATTTGGTTTGCGCATAAGCGTTTTCACTTTTCGTAAATCAAGTTGAATAAACTCACGCCATTCTGTGACGACCAGCAAAACATCAGCGTCTTTCGCAACGGCATAGACATCATTGACAAATTGTATATTTTTATCTTTGGCAAAGATACGTTTCGCATTGTCAAGTGCAATTGGATCAAATGCTTTCACCGTCGCACCAGCTGCAAGGAGTTCACGAGCAATGGTAATGGAAGGCGCATCACGCATATCATCAGTATCCGGCTTAAACGACAAGCCAAGCATTCCAACTGTTTTCTTTTTGAGATCTGCTCCCAAAAGTTTTTTGGTTTTTTTAACAATTCCCAAAATCGCCTCTTTATTAATCGCTTCCACTTCCTTGAGAAGTTTAAAATCATACCCATATCCATCAGCAATCGCGATCAGTGCCTTCACATCTTTTGGGAAACAACTCCCGCCATACCCAGCACCAGCGTTAAGAAAATAATGCCCGATGCGTTTATCAAGTCCTGCCGCTTCAAGCACTTTGGTTGCATCAGCATTGACGTGCTCTGAGAGTTGTGCGATAGCGTTGGCAAAAGAAATTTTTGTCGCAAGAAATGCATTTGACGCGTACTTGATCATTTCTGCTGTTGGAATAGTTGTGAGGACGACATTTACTTGTGTTGTTCCTTCGGTGACGATTGGTTTATGCAGTTCTACCAAGACTTTTTCTGCTTTTTTGGAATCAGTACCGATCACAATTCTATCCGGATGTCTGGTATCACTAATTGCTTGTCCTTCACGGAGAAATTCAGGAACGGATGCATAATCAAATGCTGCTTTTTTGGGTTTTATTTTTTCGATAATCGCTTTTACTTTTTCAGAGGTTCCAACAGGAACAGTACTTTTGGTGATAACAACAGTATAGCCATCTAAATATTTTCCTACTTCTTCAGCTACTTGAAAAACAACAGACAGATCTGCTTCCCCAGTTTTTTTAGGAGGTGTTCCAACTGCAATAAAGACAACATCAGACTCAGCAATTGCCGGGTCGTAATCAAGAGTAAAAAGCAATCTTTTTGCTTTGACATTTCGTTTGACCAACTCTTCAAGACCTGGTTCATAAATCGGGAGAATCCCTTTTTTGAGATTATTTATTTTTTCCGGCGTGTGGCCAACAACCCAGACTTTATTGCCAAGATCAGCAAAAACTGTTGCGGTAACAAGTCCTACATAACCATGTCCAACGAATGTAATTGTCATAAGAATGTCTTAAGTCCTTCTTCAAAAGTCTTCATATTCACACCAAGTTTTTTTATTTTAGCATTATTTAATGAAAGATTAAAGGGTCTTATTGCGCGATTTTTGAAGTATTCATCTCGTGTTGTCTGACTAATCAAAGATTTATCAAAACCCATCACCTCTGCGATTTTTAATACAGCATCGTAAGGACGTAACGATTCACTTCCAACGACATGAAAAATACCACTACTCTTTGTCTCAATAAGCTTATCAAGCGCAAGCGCAATATCATCAACCAATGTTGGCGTCATTATATGATCTGTAACTGCGAAAACCTGCTGATTATTTTTCAATCTCTCAATAATTGCGTTCACAAAATCTTTTTTAAGAGGAAAAGTACTTCGATAGGGATACGCAATGCGCGCAATAATATATGCCAATCCGGAATTTTTGACAATTTCTTCACCTTGCTGTTTTGTCTCTGCATACCAATTGAGCGGATGCGGTCCATCTTCTTCAGTATAACCACCAACTGGAGGATTCACACCGTCAAAGACAAAATCTGTTGAGATATAAATCATTTTTTTACCAGCATCTCGACATGCGGTAACGACATTTTCTGTTCCCAAAACATTAATTTTATAGGCCAGACTTTCCTTACCCAACTGACGGGATTCTTCGCATTTATCCACGTCAGCAAGCGCTGCAAGATGCAAAACAATTGGATGTTCTTTATCATTTCGAATCACATCAAGTGTTTTTGGATCAGTAATATCAACTCCAGTATCAAGACTCAAATTGTCAAAAATATATTTATCTTTAAGAACTTCTGTTATTTTTGACCCAACAAGCCCTGAGATACCTATACCAAAAATGTTTATTTTTTCTGCCATATAAATCTTATTATAACTCTGCTAATGTTTTTTTCTTTTTCATATCAATTGCTTGAAAGACCAATGATTGTAACCATCCAGGATAGGCATTTTTATAATTCTTTTTGTAAAAAATCTTCATCGAATCAAAACGCGCAACTTGTAATTTGCGTTTTGTTGCAATATCAGTCGTTGTCAGATTTTGCGTTTTTTTCTTGATGCCACTTGCCGCACCACCAATATGCATAATATTTACTATCCCAACGTAATAAATTTTTAACCCAAGCTTTTTAATAGCATAACAAAATTGCAAATCTTCACCATAGAAAAAATAATCTTCATCCCACCAACCAACTTTTTCACCAACCGTTCTTGGCATCATCATAAATGCCCCCTCAATTGCATCGACTTCGTGATTGGTGTCAAGATCTTTCCAACCCTGAGTATATCCCGCAAAAAGTTGACTCTGAGGAAACATCCGTTGCAAACCAGAAAAATAACAAAACGCATTCCACGGTGTTGGAAAACCCCGATGACAATTGAAATCAATTGCACCGTCCTTGTTGATAAGCTTACAAGAAGCAGCACCAACATCAGGATGCTTCTCCATAAAATCAATCAGAAAACTCAAAGTTTTAGGATACACAATTGTATCAGGATTGAGAAATAAAACATATTTCCCCTTAGCATATGCGACACCTTTGTTGTTACCAGCTGAAAAACCAATATTGCCGCCACTAGCAACAAGATGAAACGATTTTATTGTGGTTGCGTTTTTGTACTTTTTAAAAGCTTCGGGTGATCCATCAGGAGAATCATTATCGACAACAATTACTTCATATAATCCACTTGCTACTTCTTTGGCGTAATTTTTTTCAATCGATTCAAGAGACTCAAGTGTAAGTTGTTTGGTATTATAATTGAGAATGATAATAGATAATTGAATATTCATCTTGAATCAGGAATAAGGATTCATAATTCATGCTTCTTTTTTTAATTTCTCATCTCGTATTTTGAGGTATTCGTCATAGTCTTCAAGGTAATCTGATCGATCTGCACGATAGTTCGTTGATGAAAGAGCCAAAAGAATTGCGTCATTTGAAAAATCTTTAAATCCATGCCAGACAAAATTTGGCACATAGATCCCACTCGTTGACCCTGTCATCAAGATTTCCTCTTTGCCGTTTCCTTGATCAACAACAGCTGTACAACTTCCCTGGATCAGAATAAAAAATTCTTTTTCTTCAAAATGACAATGTTGACTCGTTGACTCTGTAGGTTTGGTAATAAAATAAACTCGTTTTACCTCAAAATCAATATACTCGTTGAGTTCAACGGGACTCATGACAAGATTTTTTGTTTCTATTTTTTTGAGTGTATATACTTGAAAAGATTTACCCATACATTATTCTGTTGAGGACTGCATTTTTTCTGTTGAACGCTCTAGGTTTTCTTGGAATTTATTCATCTCATCTTTTTTGCGATTCCAGATATTTTCTACCCAAGCAGTGTTATTTTTGTACCATTCAACTGTTTCACGAAGACCTTGTTCAAATTTGTCTTTTGGATAGGAGGGAGACCAACCAAGCGCCATAATTTTGCTTGCGTCAATTGCATAGCGTCTATCATGACCTGGTCTATCAGTCACATATTCAATATGATCCTCACCAAAACCCATGATCTGCAAAATCATTTTTGTTACTTCTAAATTGCTTCGTTCATTATCTGCGCCAATATTGTAAACCTCACCGACATTGCCTTTGTGCAAAAGCAGATCGAGTGCTGTTGAGTGATCACGCGCATGAATCCAATCCCGCACATTGAGCCCATCTCCATAGACGGGAACTTTTTCTCCTTTGAGAAGTTTAAAAACAAAAAATGGAATTAATTTTTCTGGGAATTGGAATGGCCCGTAATTGTTTGAGCAGTGTGTCACGATAACCGGCACTTTGTGTGTTACCCAATAGGCATTACACATGAGATCTCCTCCTGCTTTGGCTGCTGCATATGGCATATTGGGCCAAATTGGCGTGTTTTCGGTAAATAATCTGTCTTCACCAAGTTGGAGTGATCCATATACTTCGTCAGTGGAAACATTGACAAATTTTTCAATATTGTTAAATCTGACTGCATCCAACACCATCTGCACACCCAATGTATTGGTTAAAACAAACTCTTTTGTTCCACCGTGAATAGATCGATCAACGTGTGTCTCTGCTGCAAAATTAATGACATGCGTGATGCCATGCTTTTTCATCACTTCATTCAAACAATCTAAATCAGTAATATCACCTTGTTCAAAACTATACCGAGGATCCTTTTCAATCGTTGAAAGATTGTTACGGTTACCGGCATAGGTTAATTTATCGAAGTTAACAAGAGTCAGATCAGGATATGTCTCCAACATGTGAAGAATAAAATTAGAACCGATAAATCCTGCTCCACCGCAAACAAGTAATTTCATTGTTATTGTAAATCTCCTTTCTTGACTCTTTCCGCCACTAAATTATTGGCGCGCAGTAATTCGTCATAGGACGTTCCCGCATCAATCCACCAATCAATCATCTCACACATCATCGTTCCCTCTTTGACATACAAATTATTCAAATCTGTCACCTCTAACTCTCCCCTTTCAGATGGTGATAATTGGCGAATAAAATCAAAGACTCGATTATCATACATATATATTCCCGTTTGCGCAATATTTGATTTGGGATGTTCAGGTTTTTCCTCAATGGAAAGCACTTTCCCTGACTCATCTTTTTCAATCACGCCATATTGACCGGAATCTGTTGGCATCTCAATACCAAATACCATTGCGCCTTTATCTTTTTTTTCAAAGTTTTCAACTGCTGATGAAAGATTGTAACCAAAAATATTATCACCTAAAAAAACCATGAGTTTTTCGTTTTTAACAAATTCATCTGCGAGGAGAATTGCTTCAGAGATACCTCCTTTTGGATTATTTTGTACGGCATAATAGAGCTTTAATCCAAACGTTTCCCCTGCTTGCAGTAAATTGGCAAAATCACCTGCGTGCGTTGGAGAACTGGTGATCAGCACTTCTTTAATACCCGCTTTTTTCATCGCTTCAAGTGGATAGTAAATCATCGGTTTATTATAAATAGGAAGAAGATGTTTGTTGGTAACAAGCGTTAGTGGACGAAGTCTTGTGGCGAGTCCGCCGGCTAAAATAATACCTTTCATACTATTGCAAAAAAAAGAATACAACGACCATGCCAAGTATTCCAATTAATACATATTCTATCACAATTTTTGCTGTTATATCATGATGAAAATAGTGATGAAGCAGTGCCCAAAAGACATAAAATCCTGTCATGAAAAAAAGTACTAGAAGCTGGAGTGTCTTATCATAGGCAAAGAAAAAAAGTAACACCAAGCCAATAAGCTCTCCCAAAATAAAACTCGTATAATACCACAAATGTTTTTTCATAAAATTACAACGTAAATCCTCTGCCAATCAAAAATGCAATCAGTGCCATAAGTGTCAAAAAAATAATATGGTCAAGATTGTGCGCGACGACTCTGACAATTTTCTTCCTCTCTACAATGATAGCATCAACAATCAATACACCAATAAAGAAAAAGAGAAACCCTAAAGCGATCTGTTTGGTTATTGATTGACTATCAATCAATGGTTGATTCGAAACAGCAGCAACGGCAGTTGTCTCTGACGGTAGAGGCGAAGGTTGTGAAAGCACTTCTGGTGAACTTGGTGTAATAGATGGAGCCATAAGAGCAATCGCTGATGCCTGTGGGACAGTAGCAGTAACATATTTACTACCAAACATTTCAACGACAAGGATGGTTTCCGATCCTGTAAGAGAACCTGACTTAACAGCAAAACCAACATCTTTATAATTGGACGATAACATATTCTCCCTATGAGAAGGACTTGCCATCCAAGCATTAACAACATCAGGAGCAGATGTAAAGCCTCGTGCTAAATTCTCTCCAGCATAGAGATATTCATAACCTGCATTTTTAATAAAATACCATGGCGTTGTGCCATCAGGCGCGATATGTGCCCAGAAATTTTTTTCAAACATAAAGTTGGCTTTTGCTGTTGCAGCGGCTGTAAGTTTGTCATCCATAGCAAGAGAACCGACATGATTTTCTTTTCGTTTTTCATTGGTTATCGTAAGAAGATCCTGTGTTGCTATATTGGTGGAGATACCCAAAACGGCTGGATATCGATTATGGACTGCTGTAATGACAGAAATGGAAAAAAGAAAAAGACTAATAAGGAAAAACAAACTATCATGATGCAACAATTTGGCGCGATGATTGTTGGACTCTCGCGGAAATAAGAGATGATGCAAGAAGTTTTTCATATACTTTAAGTATATAAGTAAATTGTTACGTTATTCAATTGTTAATTTATGAATATCGTGGTTCCACAAATTCGCCAATCTTTTTTTTATTTACTGGGACATTCAGAAGAAATCCTAATGCATTTGCAATCGCAACACCGACTCGCACACCAGTAAATGAGCCGGGGCCTTCATTAACAATGATCTCAGTAATATCACGAAGTGATAATTTTCTCTCAGTTAACAATGCCCCAAGAATTGGTAAGACGACCTGTACTTTGCGATAATCTATTTCCCGCTCTACCAGATGATCCTCTCCATCAATAGTAAGACCAACTTTAATTGTTTTGTTATTAGAGGTATCAATAAATAAAACTACTTTCATAATGACTTTCTCACGCTCACTTTCTAAAAATCTACCTTAACTGCTCCTTTGCGCAGAATTTCCCAAGGGATGATCGAGCAATCAATCACTGTTGATGGTTGTTTAGAGAAACATTCTCCTGGCAAAACATAATCAACTTGCTCTTGTAGCTCTTCATTGACTTCAAAAAATGAATAAGGTGTTGGATCACCGTGAAAGTTTGCAGAAGGACCAAGAAGCGGGACGCCAACTGCGTTAATAAGTTCTAAAGCTACCGGATGATTTGGCATTCTAATTCCCAAAGTCTTTGTGCCACCTCGAACCAACACAGGCACTTTTTCTGGATGACAGGGAAGAATTATTGTTAAAGCACCCGGCCAATAATGAGCAATGAGTTTTTGTTTGACTTCATTGGAAATAGGCTCTATGTACTCTTTTATCATTTCAAGACTATCAATAAGAACAGGTACTGCTTGCGTTTCTGGTCTTTTGCGAATACGAAACAATCTTCTGACTGCTTGTTCATCATCCATTCGACAACCAATTCCAAAAGCTGTATCTGTTGGGAAAATGACAATACCACCTTGCTTGAAAACTCGTACTGCTTGCGCAATTTGTTCATCCATAAGACCTATTCTATTATAATCTCCCTTTTCTGATCATCAAGATAGGTAAAAAATAAATCATTTCGTTTTTCTGGCAAAAGATTTTCAATTTTTTCCGGCCATTCAATAGCAATAATATTTTCTGGATCATTCATAAGCTCTAGCAAACCAATTCCTTCAATATCCTTTTCATTTTCAATTCTATACAAATCAACATGATAAAAATTTTTGATCTTTGATTTTTGATTTTTGACTTGTACTGCATACGTTCTCATGATGATAAATGTTGGAGAAATAATCTTTTTGGTAATTCCAAGACCTTTTGCCAACCCCTGAATAAATGTTGTCTTGCCAGAACCCAAATCCCCATGAAGTGCCAAAATTTCTCCACCTTTGAGCGTCTTTGCAAATTCTTCACCAAATTTCTGCGTAGATAAATAACTGTCGCTAACTGTTTCTTCCATTATGTTCTTTCGTTGTCACTCTCTCTTTTTCTTCCTAAGATAGACCAGTATACCACAGGCTATAAATAATAATGCACCTATGAAAAGAAAAATGCTACTTAAAATATTGCCTTGCTTTACAGAAGTACCTAAGACTTTTTTATTTTTTAGTGACTGTGTATTGTGCTTAGACAAAATTGCATTTGCACCCAGTATTGCGGTTGGCATACCACTCAAGCTTGCACCTTGCGTTGTGGTTGCTGATGTAAGGAGATTTGATACAGTTTTTGTAACAATTGTAGAAGGACTTATGCTTGGTGTTGAATTTGTTTTTGTCGGAGTTTGCATTTTTGTTGGGGTTGGTTCTTTGGTTGGGGTAGGAATTTTGGTGGGGGTTGGTATTCTTGTTGGAGTTGGAGAATTTGTTGGGGATGGCAGAGCTGTTGGAATAACAACAGAAACTGTTTGTACGTTTTGCTCATCAAAACTGCCTGAACCGGATGAAGTAAATCTTTGAATTTTAAAGTTGTATGCTCCTGAATCTTTACATCCAGTACTGCTTGCATCTATTTTTGTTTTCAGCTCTCCTTCCCAGCCGTTATCCGTTATGGTAATTGGTAAAAATTTTTTCCAACCACTATCTGTTGAATAAGGGCCAGCAAACCACGTATCTCCATTCCATGTGTATCCGCAGTAACTACTGGTATTAGGTTTAAAAAAGACACCACGAAGATAATAGACTGTATCATTGCCAGTATTGATATTGAGAGCTACATGAACAGTATATATTGCATCCGATGATAAGGTATCACTATCACTGCTCACCGTTATTGTAGCAGCACGAGATTGGGTGACAAAAACAAAAGAAACCAAAAATAGAATAAAAGAAAATAAAAAAAGATTTCTACTCATCTATTCTAGTATAATATGTTTTTCAAAGAGAATGGAAGAGCTATTTTTTAGAAGACCACTTTGTCAATTTCTCGTATACTTCCAACTGGATACTTACTCGTAAAAGCAATATTGTGTCCATTTGGCGTAAAGGGATCATTCATTTGATAACTACCACCTGAACCGCTAATCAGAACAACAAAATGATCAGGAAGTGGCCCTCCATCGTAGCTAATACCAACTACAACCGGCCTTCCTGCACTCAACTCACCATCAACTTGAGCGCCCACACGTGAAGAAGTCGCACCATCTGCACTAATCGTATATTTTAAATAAGCAGGATAGTATGAAGCAAAATTATTTGGATTACTATTAATTGTCAGTGGCGTCACGCCTTTATGCCCATAATGAGTATATACCATCGCCATTGATGTCATCAGACATCCATCACTAGCAATACTATATTGCGTTCCATTGAGCGCTGCTCCCCCCCATTGAGAATCACGTTGATTATAATAACATCCCCAATCATCACAGACGGTTTGATTACTCAGAAGTGATGCGCCACCTTGGCTGATGGCAAAATTACTAAATCCAGCCAGTTGTGCCTTTGCCTGGGAAAGCAAATGTTGATAATTTTCTTCATCTCCCTGGGTGTCAGCAAGGAGTTTTTGTTTGGCATCTTTTTGCTGATCAAGATCTTTGTTATATGCTTCAAGCTGCGTCTTGAGTCCTTCAATTTGCTTTTTCTTGTTTTCAAAAATCAATTTTTGATTAGCATAATCATTTCGCGCTTGTTGCGTATCATACAAAAGCTGTTTATCATGCGCTTGTACAATACGAAGGTAGTTAGCACGTGACGCTAAATCTGAAATATCATTTGAGGCAAGTAATACTTGCATCGGCCCTGCTCCTCCCATTTGATACGTTGCGACAATTCTATTGAGGAGTGTTTTGGTAACATTGCTGAGTGATCCTTCAAGGGTTGACATTCGTTTTGTTGCTGAATCAATATCAAGACTCAAATCCGTAATTTGTTGTCTTGTCGCATCAATGCGGTATTCTGTTAATTTTATTTGATTGTCCATCGTACCAATCTGTGATGAAAGAGTATCTTCCTGTGACTTAAGATCCGCAACTTTTCCTTCCAGTTCATTGATCTTTCTCTGTAAATCTGATAATTGCTGTGCGTTTCCTCCTGTAGGGGTTACGCTTTCAGTGGGAGTAGGTATATCATCTGCATAAACAAAAAATGCGCGCGAAGTAAAAAGCAAAAAGGTTACACAAAAAAAGACAATGAGTTTTTTTCTAAAATACAGCATAGGCAGAAGTGTTCCTATTCTACTTCAAATACCGAAGCACTGCAAGAGAGCTTGCGAGTACACCAAGAATGACTGCAATAAGTAATTCCCCTGCAAGTAATTCAAGTAAGAAAATCGGGGATACAGGCAAGAGTGGAATCCCCTTCAAAAATGACTGCAAATATGGCGTTGCATAGAAAAGTCCCGCTGAGGCAATCAACCAGCCAAAGAATGTCCCAACTACTCCATAGAAAACCCCTTCCAAAACAAACGGCCACCTAATGTACCAATTCGTCGCCGAAAGCAGTCGCATGATTTCAATTTCATCCCGCTTTTGTGATACTTTAAATCCAATAACCGTCATCATGATAAAAATTGACACGAGCGCAAGAACAACAATTAAAATAATGCCAATAATACGTGCCGCGTTTGTCCACTGTGTCAGCGTCGAGACAACATCTTTTTGATAAACAACTTCAGAGACAATTGGAGAGTTTTTCAGCGTATCCGAAGCTGTTCCCAAATCATCAATATTGCCAGTTGAGATTTCCAAAGACGCAGGCAAAATATCTGCGGTAACCAGATCCAAAAGCAATGGATCGTTCTTATTTTGTGCTTTATAAATCTGGAGCGCTTCTTGTTTGGAAATAAAACGAATATGAGAAATTTTCCCTGTCTGTTCTAGGGTATTTTTGAGAGTATCAATATCTGATTGCTGGGCCTCGTCTTTAAAGAAAGCTGTTACTTGCGGCTTTGACTCAAAATATTTAATCACCACTGATGAACCAAAAACAATAAAAGCAAAAACTGAAATCGCCAAAAATGTCAAAAGCATAATACAAATCGCAGCAAGTGCTTGATAAGGGTTACGGCGAATATGTTTCCAACTTGTTTTTACTTGTCTCATTTTTCTTCCTTTTTTGACCTTTCTTTCTTTTCTTTTACCTCATCTTTTACAAGCTTACCTTTTTCAATTGTGAGAACTCGTTTTAAAAGACTATTCACAATATCAGTATTATGCGTTGCCATCAAAATTGTTGTACCCGCGTGGTTGATATCTTGGAGTAATTTTACAATTTCCCATGATGTCGCATTGTCCAAATTACCTGTTGGTTCATCTGCCAAAAGAATTTCTGGCGAAAAAGCTAAAGCTCTCGCAATTGCAGCTCGTTGTAATTCTCCTCCAGATAACTGGATAGGAAATTTATCTCTGTGTTGTGCAATACCAACTTGTTCAAGAATTTCCTCAACTCGTTGTCTCGCAGCATTCTCCTCCATATCCGCAACTTCCAAAGGAAAAAGAACATTTTCAAAAATTGTTCTATCTCTTAAGAGTTTCAGATCTTGGAAAACGACACCAATTTTCTTGCGAAGATACGGAATCCGCTGAGTAGGCAAATTAGCAATATCCCACTCACCAACATGAATTTCACCGATAGTCGGCTTCATTTCGCGTATTAATAATCGAAACAGCGTTGTCTTGCCAGAACCAGAAGGTCCAACGACAAAAACAAATTCGCCAGATTCAATAGTAAAAGAAATGTCTTCCAACGCGACATCTCCCGCCCCAAATTTTTTGGAAACATTCTGAAGTTTGATCATAAATTTACTCTAGTACTTCAACTCTGCCTACATCCATCAACCATCCAGCTGTCTGAGCTTTTTGTGTCTCACCCCACACTTTTATCTTCTTTCCAACGAATTGAGATAAATCAACAAAAGATGATGTGAGATAGACATTTTGGCTATCTCCTCCTGGCCGGACAAGATGATATTGTCCTTCGCCATTTACTCCTCCGCTTGCCAATTTTCCTTCTGCTGTATCTTTAAATGTTTGCGTATCATTGGTGCCAAATGTTTTGCCTTTCATACTTGGCCCAATCGATGGAATAATCTGATTCCCCGTTGCTTTGGTATATTTAGCGAAGAGAAAACCACTCCCAATACCTAGAACGACAAGCAAAACAAAAATCATAAAAACCTTCCTAGAAGATGATTTCTTTCTTGGCTCAGTAAATGAATGCATAACTGGAGGTTTTTGTATCTTTTGATCCATGGCAGTAACACATCTAGTAAAGCACATTTCCAAATCTTTGGCAACAGCCTGAAAAACTCTTGACACCCACAAAGACTTATTGTAGAGTGGCGGCATGCGTAACAAAATCCTTCTTATGGGAATTCTTAATATAACTCCAGACTCCTTCTCAGATGGTGGAGACTACTATAGTAGTACGCAAAAAGCAGTCAAACGTACAAGGCAAATGCTTTCTGAAGGCACTGATATTATTGATATCGGCGGTGAATCAACTCGTCCGGGATCAGAACAGGTTGAAGCACAAGAAGAACTGCGAAGAGTCATACCTGTTATTAAAGCAATTAAAAAAGACTTACCCAATGGTACGCTTTCAATTGATACATGGAAAAGTAAAGTCGCAGAAGAAGCAATAAAAAATGGCTGTACTCTTATAAATAGCTTAGGTGGATTTCTGTTTGACCCAGCATTAGTCAAGGTTGTCGCCAAAAATAATTGCAAAATAATTATTTACCACATTAAAGGCCAACCAAAAACCATGCAAAAAGGAGATACCCACTACAACGATGTTCTACAAGAAATTGCTGATTTTTTTGAACAACAAATTGCAATTGGTATAAAAAATGGCGTTAAAAAAGAGCAATTCATTCTTGATCCGGGAATTGGTTTTGGCAAAAGCGTTTCGCAAAATATTGAAATTATCAAAAGACTAAAAGCATTCCAAAAATTCAACCTTCCAATCGCGATTGGTGTCTCACGAAAAAGCCATCTGGGAATAATTTTAAAAGACGAAAGAGGTATTGACACCAAACCTACAGAAAGACTGACACCTTCACTTGCCGAGACCGCAATTGCTTTACAAAATGGCGCTACAATTATCAGAACACATGACATCATAGAAACGAAAAAATTTATCACAGTTCTTGAAAAATTTTTATGAAACAGCTCGATACGCTTTTTATTAATGATCTTATTATTCCTTGTATTATTGGCGTCTTTGAAAGCGAACGCACGGAAAAACAACTAATTACTATTACTATTGCACTTTCTATTGATACACGAAAAGCAGGCAAAACAGACAATCTTAACGATACTGTTAGTTATCATGATCTGTCTTTGGCGGTCGTTGAGCTGGTTAGTAACTCTTCATATTATTTACTTGAAAAACTTGCACAGGAAGTTGCAGATGTGTGTCTCAAAGATAAACGAGTAAAACAAGTCAAAGTATATATAGAAAAACCCAAAGCTGTAAAACTAGCAAAGTCATCAGCAATCGAAATCATCAGAAAAAACAAATAGAAATATAAAAAGTAATATGCGAAATAAAAGAATTGAAAAATTAATTCGAGAACTTTTGTCAGAACTTGGTGAAGATCCAAATCGTGAAGGACTCAAAAAAACTCCAGAACGTGTCTCTCGTATGTTTGCCGATCTCACAAACGGGTATCAAACAACACGCAAACAAACTATCAATAACGCCATTTTCACAGAGCGAGTTCATAACATGATCATTCTTCGCGATATTGAACTATACAGTCTCTGCGAACATCATCTCCTGCCTTTTTTTGGCAAATGTCATGTCGGATATATCGCAAAAGACAAAATTATTGGACTGAGTAAAATTGCCCGCATCGTTGACCGATTTGCAAAACGTCTTCAAGTCCAAGAACGACTTACACAGCAAATCGCACAAGAACTGCAAGATATTCTTAATCCACTTGGCGTTGGTGTCGTCATCGAAGCACAACATTTATGTATGATGATGCGAGGCGTTGAAAAACAAAATTCTGTTATGGTAACAGCAGCAGTCCTTGGAAACTTCAGAACAGAACAAGCAACGCGAGAAGAATTCATGACAATTATCAATAATCGAAAATAAACTTATTCGCTAGCATAATATGCATATTGGCATTTTTACAACTCTAAAAATCAAAAATGGCATACCACTTTTTTCTGAAAAACATCAAAAACGCTTAACGGATCATGGTAAAGCACTTGGTTTCCCTTCACCTCCTCTCGATTTAGAAAAACAGATAGTAACATATCTCACGCAAAATAATTTACAAAATTGCTCACTACATATTACTGTTCAACAAAATAATGAAATAACTTTTCAGCATCGTGAACTGCCAAAAATAAAAAAAGGAGTAAAAGTTATTTCTCTTCCCGACACCCGTGATGCTACTAAAATATATAAAACAACTAATCGTCTTGTTAACGAAAAAGCCAAAAAAATTGCAGAAAAAAAAGGCACAGATGACGCACTCTTCGTGAAAGATCAAAAATTTATCGAATCAACAATTTGTAATATTTTTTCATTAAATAAAAAAGGAGAAATTATCACCCCTCCACTTGCTGGCAAAGGACTCAAAGGAATTACCAGGCAACTCATCATGGAAAATATAAAAGTCATCGAAGAAGATATTCCAGAAAATACAAATGGCCCATTAGTCTTGGTAAACAGCTTACGTATTCAAAAAGTAAGTCATATCAATGGTAAAAAACTACAAAACGCAGAAAAATTACTGCAAAGAATAAAAAAAATTATTGATCTTGCGGAGAAAAGTTATAGTAAAAAAAGTTTCATTCACTATCAACAACTCTCTGATTGGATTGACCCTGAAGATATCTTCATAACGCTTTTTGCAAAAGAACAAAATGCTTTTTGGCTTGATAGTAATCTTCCTAATGATAAAAACAGATTTTCGTACATGGGAATACCAACTGAAATAATTACTTACTCAATCAAAGCTAAAAAAATTATCGTACAAAAAAAAGTAACGACCAAACAGATTGATCAAAATATCTTTTTCTATTTGAATCAGCAGCTAAAAAAGCGATTAATAAGAAATTCTGATCTTCCCTTTCCTTTTATCGGCGGCTATGTCGGATACTTTGGCTATGAATTAAAAAACAACCAGAAAAAACAACAAAAATATATCTCGCCTTATCCCGATAGTCTTTGGTATTTTACGACACAAACAATAGTCTTTGATCATCAAGAAAAAAAAGTCTTCTTAGTCTGTTTGGCAAAAAATAAAACTGCGGCTGAAAAATGGTTTGGAGAAATAAAGAAAAAACTCCAAATACTCCGTCATCCTGAGACGAAACCTATTCACCATAACAACTCTCAAATAAATTTTCACCTTGATCGAAATCATCAGCAATATCTTAAAGATATCGCGATATGTAAAAAATATTTGGCAAAAGGAGAAAGTTATCAAATCTGTTTAACAAATACTTTAACAACGAAAACAAAAACAGATCCATTTCATATTTACCAAACCTTACGAAAAATTAATCCAGCACCTTATGCTGCCTATATCAAATATAATGATCTCTCAATACTTTCATCCTCACCAGAAGAGTTTTTAAAGATTGATCAAAATGGTATCGTTGAAACAAAACCAATTAAAGGAACACGTAAGCGCGGTCGGACAAAAGTAGAAGATAAAAAACTTACCAAGCAATTACAATCAAGCAAAAAAGATTGGTCAGAAAATGCAATGATTGTCGATCTCCTACGAAATGATCTTGGAAAAGTCTGTGAATTTGGATCTGTTAAAGTTGAAAAACTCATGGATATTGAATCTTACGAAACAGTTCATCAACTTGTTTCAACGATAAAAGGAAAACTGCGAAATGATGTAACACTTATTGATTGCATTAAAGCATGTTTTCCAGGCGGATCAATGACAGGTGCGCCAAAATTACGAAGCATGGAAATTCTTGAAGATCTTGAAAAAAAAACCCGAGGCATTTATTCCGGGACACTTGGATTTTTAAGTCTTAACCAGACTGCACTTCTTGCTATTGTCATCAGAACGATGATCATAAAAAATAATACTGTCACTATCGGAACAGGCGGAGCAATACTCATAGATTCAGATCCACAAAAAGAATATGAAGAAATGCTCCTCAAAGCAAAAGCTCTAACAGAAGCTATTCTGAAAAATGCATGAATTTACAAAATAAATTTTTTCTCATATAATACCTTCATGCATATTATCTTTCTTGCACTTGGCTCAAACATAGAAAATAAAAAAGAAAATATTAATAAAGCAATCAAACTTCTGGAAAAACATGTCAAAAATATTTCCGTTGCCAAACTTTATGAGACCAAACCGATGTACCTTGAACAACAAGATACTTTTTTAAATACTGTCCTAAAAGGAGAAACAAAACTCTCACCAATTGAACTTCTTAATTTTGCAAAACAGTTAGAAAAACAAATCGGAAGAAAAGAAAGATTTCGTAATGGACCACGAGAAATTGATATCGATATTCTCTTTTATAATAATCTTATTTTCAAAAACGAAACCCTTCAAATCCCTCATCCAAAAATTGCAGAACGAGACTTTGTTCTCAAACCATTTATGGATCTTGACTCAAATTTTATCCATCCCGTTTTGAAAAAAACTATACAAGAAATATTTAATAAAAGCGGGGAATAAAATCATGAATGTCTTACCATACAAAACACACAAAATACAACCAAACGAAAATTTGTACACTATTTTTGACACCGTTCTTCCAAAACTTGAAGAGAAAAGTGTTGTTGTCATCGCATCAAAAATTGTTGGTATTTGTGAAGGACGTGTTGTCAAAAAAATATCAGACGACCAAAAAGATCAACTCGCCAAACAAGAAGCAGACTATTATCTTCCTCGTGAATATAATCAATATGGTTTTATGATGACAATCAATCAGAATCTTCTCGTCGCATCAGCGGGCATTGATGAATCAAATAGCAACGATTACCTTTCTCTTTGGCCCAAAGATCCACAGAAAAGTGTCAATGAGATAAGGGAATATTTGGCAAAAAAACACCAAGTGAAATATCTCGGCGTTATCCTGACAGATAGCAAACTGACACCACTTCGTTGGGGAGTAACAGGTTATGCTATTGTCCATAGTGGTTTTCAAGCAGTCAATAGCTATATTGGAAAGCCAGATATTTATGGACGACTTATGCATGCAGAAAAATCTAATATTGCTGATGCTTTGGCAGCAGCCGCAGTTGTTACCATGGGAGAAGGTAATGAACAACAACCTCTTGCAATAATTACTGATCTACCCTTTGTCACGTTTCAAAAAAGAAATCCTACAAAAAAAGAATTAGATGAATTGAAAATCAAACTTGAAGACGACGTATACGCATCACTCCTCACATCAGTAAAATGGAAAAAAGGAAAGCAGTTAGGCAAGAACTCGTAGTTCTTCTTCAATAAATGCATCCAAATCTCCATCTAAAATTTTATCAGGATTGCCGGATTCAATATTTGTTCTAAGATCTTTTACCATTTTGTAGGGATGCAAAACGTAGGATCTTATTTGATTCCCCCAACCAGGTGTTTTGTAACCACCTTTCAACTCTGCTTCTTTTTTCTTTCGTTCCTCTTCTTGGATCGCCCATAATTTTGCACGAAGCAGTTTCATCGCAAATTCTCTATTCTGTGCTTGATAACGCTGCGTTTGGGCTGTTACGACAATACCTGTTGGTTTATGCTTCAGTCTTACTGCAGTTGAAACTTTGTTAACATTTTGCCCTCCATGTCCACCACTTCTGTAGGCTTCAAATTCAATATCTTCGTCTTTGAGATCCACTCCTTCTGCTTGTTCAACTTCCGGCAATACTTCAACCATCGCAAAAGAAGTCTGTCGCAATTTATCTGCGTTAAAAGGAGATTGCCTAACCAAACGATGAACTCCAGCTTCATGCTTTAAATTACCATACGCATACAAACCACTGACAGCAATGGTAATACTTTTAATTCCAGCTTCCTCGCCTGGTGTCTGATCCAAAATATCATACGACCACTTTTTTCTTTCACAATATCGTGTATACATCCGAAATAACATCTCCGCCCAATCCATTGCTTCTGTTCCTCCTTGTCCTGAGTGAATTGCCAAAATTGCATTACCTTTGTCATGCGGTCCTGAATAAAAAAGCAGCAGTTCTAGTTTCTTCAAAAGTTTTTCTGCTTCCTCATACTCTCCTTCCGCAATCCACATTTGCAGCAATTCTATTTCCTCAATTTCTTTTTGGAGATTTGAAAGTTCTTTCATTTTTATTGCAGCTGCCTGATGATCTTGCCAAAAATTTGCATGAGTACTTTCTGCCTCGATTGCCCGAATTATTTTTCTTTTTTCATCAACCTGAACCTTTTGTACTAATTTTTCAACTCTGTTCTTAATAGCATCCATATATTTATTATACTATTTCTTCTTCGTAAAGTTTTGCATTTCTTCTTGTGCAAAATTTTCAAGAGACTTTATATCCTTAGGAATCTTTTGCAATCGAGATATACCGCTTATTGCATCAGAAACCTTAGCATTTAATAGTTGCTCTTTGACTACGTCAAATTGTGATCCAAAATCAGAACCAATTTCTTGTGAAATCTCTTGTGCTCTTTCTGTACTTGCTCCTTTGACGCTACTTCCAGAAATATGAAACAATTCCATAACAGTACTTTTTACCGTTCCTGTATAATTTGCAATAAGATAAGCGGCAACAACTAACGCAATAATCAATGCAATGTTTTTAAGCAGGGCTCTTTTGTTCATTTATCCTATTGTGAGGGTTTTCTGTAATGAAAGCAACTCTTCTCCTACTTGACAGCAAGAAATATTTATTTTATAAAGGATTATGGAAATGCCCAATTGGCAGCCTAATAATCATTTAAATATTTATTGGTAGACTCTACCTTTTTACCCGCACAACTGCGGGTTTTTTTTATTCTTAAAAATTACTAAAGTATGGGAAATAAATCTTTACGAGAAAAATGTGGAGTAATAGGTGTTTGGACGACAAGTAATCATGCACCTTATTTTGTCAAACAAGGTTTGTCCGCTCTTCAACATCGCGGACAAGAAAGCGCTGGCATAAGCATCTGTAAACCAACAGGAAAAATTGTGACGTATAAAAACATGGGGCTTGTTCCTACTGTTTTGACCGAAACAGTTCTTAAAAAGTTAGGTAAAAGCAAACTAGCAATTGGACATAACCGCTATGCAACTTCTGGTGGAGGAGCTTTAGAAAATGCCCAACCAATAGAATTAAAAAATGGGAAATACCAATTAAGTATCGGACATAATGGCAACATCCCAGATATGACAAATCTTCGTCAAGAACTCAACGAACGAAAAAAAATTACTAGTGACACAACGCTTGTTGCCCGAGTACTTTTAAAAAAAAGACCAACCTTTTCTTCTTGGGAAGAAACATTAATTGCTATATTACCACAATGTAAAGGAGCATACAATTTTGTTTTATTAACCAATGATCATTCACTTTTTGCTATCCGAGATCCTTATGGTATTTGGTCACTGTGTCTTGGTAAATTACATGATGGATGGGTTATTGCTTCTGAATCAGTAGCGCTTGATGCAATTGGCGCAGATTTTGTCCGCGATGTTATACCAGGAGAAATGATAAAAATTACAGAGGACGGCAAAATGACTTCTTATTTTTTTGGCGCACCTAAAAAGTCACACCATTCTCTTTTTGAATATGTTTATTTTGCTAGACCTGATAGTTTTATCAATGGCAGACGGGTCAGAACAGGACGAGAAATATCAGGAAATTTTCTTGGTGAACGAATCGCAAAAAAGAACATACGACCAGATGCTGTCATACCAATTTTTGAATCAGGTTACCCAGCAGCAAAAGGCGTTGCACAATTTTTGAAACTTCCAATTATTGACGCTATTACAACAAGTAATTATGTCGGACGAACATTTATTCAACCTGGACAAGAAAACAGAACGAGAGCAGTTAATGGCAAACATAATATTGTTCCCGATGAAATTCTTGGAAAAAAAGTTGTCGTGGTTGATGATTCAGCGGTGCGACTTACAACAAGTAAAGCATTGATTCAGTCATTACGAAGTGCCGGCGCAAAAGAAGTGTATATGGGCATTGCCAGTCCTCCTGTTGTAAACCAATGTGATTTAGGAATTGATATGCGCAGCAAAAAAGATTTACCAGCATCTCGTTTTCAGAAAAAACCTTTTGATGTAATTGAAAAAAAAATTGCAGAACTTATTGATGCAGATGAAGTAATCTATCTTCCCATTGAAGAGACAACCAAAGCAATGGGAGGAAAACCTGAAGATTTTTATTGGTATCCTTTTGGTGGTCCTCATCCAGTAAGAGGCAAACAATTTGTTTTTCCTAAACTGAAAAAGAAAATAGGAAACAAACCAAAAATATGTATTTTTATTTCTGGAAAAGGAACATTTGTTCAAGATATTATTGATGGCATAAAACACAAAACAATTGATGCCGAAATAACACATATTGTTTCAAATAAAAAAGATGCTTATGGACTAACTCGTGCAAAGAACAATAATATTCCAACGACAACTATTACATATGAAGGGAAATTCTCAGACAAAACTGCAAGACAAAAATATGAAGAAAAGCTTATCTCCTATGTACAAGAGACAAAACCTGATATGATTCTTTTATCTGGTTGGCTTTTCATTTTGAGCGATTCATTTTTGAAAGAGATGCAAAAGTTACAAATTCCTGTTATCAATCATCATCCTGCTCTTTTAACAAATGACTCCGCAACGACTGTCAAAACGTCAAGAGGAATAATTCCTGTTTTACGTGGAGAAAGTGTTTGGCAAGAAACGTTTGCCAAAAAACTTCCTGTTTCAGGTATTTCAGTTCATCAAGTTCTTCCTGGAGACGGCGTTGACGTTGGGCCTGTTATTATGAAAGCAGAAGTCCGAATCAAACATGATGAGCCGTTTGAGTCTTGGAGACAGAGAATGGATGAGACAGAACACCAATTATTTCCAACTGCTATTAAACGCATCCTGCATGTTCTTCGTCATAATATTGATGTCAGTAAAGGAGATTTTCCGTGGTAAAAAAACATACTATTTTAATAGTTGCTTCTGGCGCACGTGAACATGCACTTGGTTGGAAATTAAAACAGTCTCCAAAAGTGAGCAAAATATACTTTGCTCCAGGAACTGTTGGGACTGAAACAATTGGAATAAGCACAGGGATTGCTGCAACTGATTTTGAAGCATTAATCGCATTTGCGAAAAAAGAAAATATTGATTTTACCGTTGCAGCTCCAGATGCTATTTTAGCAGCAGGCATTGTCGACGCTTTCCAAAAACAAAACCTTAAAATCTTTGGCCCATCAAAAAAAGCCGCACAAATTGAAGCATCAAAAGCATTCGCCAAACAACTGATGCAAGAAGAAAATATACCAACTGCAAAATATGAAACATTCACCAATTTTACAAAGGCTCAAAAGTATCTCACCAAACAATCACTACCAATTGTCATTAAAGCCAGCGGTTTGGCACTTGGCAAAGGTGTCATTATTGCAAAAACTCACGAAGAAGCAGCAAAAGCACTTGAGGATATTATGGTAACAAAGATTTTTGGCGCTGCTGGTGATCAAGTTGTGATTGAAGAATTTTTGGAAGGGAAAGAAGTTTCAATTCATGCACTTTCTGATGGAGAGAATGTCACCCTCTTCCCAACCAATCGTGATCATAAACCAATTTTTGAAGGAAATCAGGGACCAAATACTGGAGGAATGGGCACTATCGTACCACTTCCTGAAATCACAGAAAAACAACTTGAAGAAATTAAAAAGAAAATTGTGATTCCTGCAATCAAAGGCATGAAAAAACGTGGCATGAAATTTGTCGGCTGTTTGTATCCCGGTCTTATGATGACAAAAGATGGACCAAAAGTTGTTGAATTTAACTGCCGTTTTGGCGATCCTGAAATTGAATCCTACATGCGGCTTCTCGAATCTGATTTATTTGATATTTTGCATGCATGTGTTGACGGCACACTTGCTAAGCAAAAAATTACATGGAGTAAAAACTTTGCATGTTGTATTGTCTTAGCATCAAAAATGTATCCTGCTGGTTTTCATAAAGGTGATATTATTAAAGGTTTAGAAAAAGCAGAAAAAACAAAGGATATTGTTGTCTTTCACTTTGCAACAAAAAAAATTGAGAACAAAATTGTCACTAATGGTGGACGCGTTTTGGGAATAACCGCTGTTGGTAAAAATCTCAACGTCGCACTTGAGAAAGCATATGCAGTCATCGGTGAAAACGGAATCCATTTTGATGGTATGCAATATAGGAAAGATATCGGAAGAATAATGATACAAAATGCAACTTCACGACTTGAAATTTTTCCAAAAGTTCTTGATACTCGCGCAGCTGTCAGAAAGGAAAAAATCGTTCAGATAAATAAAAATATTAAAGACGTGACAATTGCTGATGTCTATACAATAGATAAACCTTTCACCGCAGAAGAAATAAATAAAATTTCTTCTGCGCTTTCCAATCCAGTTACCCAAGAAATAAAAGGTAAACCGAATCAACAATTCTCTTTTGCAATCGAAATAGGTTTTCTTCCGGGTGTTACTGACAATATTGCAAATACTGCCAAAGAAACAATAAGTGACTTACTTAAAAATGCATTTGTTGATGGAGAAAATGTCTATATATCTCAGCTGACATTTCTGATTGGCAATATTTCAAAAAAAGAAGCACTTGAAATTGCAGAAAGTATGTATAATCCTCTCATTCAACGAATGCATATAAAAAATTTTGAAGATTTTATCAAAGATGGCGGCATGGATATTATTATTCCGCAAGTGAAATTACAAAAAGAGCCACAAGTTGCTGAAGTAAATCTGAATGTAACGGATGACGAATTAATAAAAATTGGCAAATCAGGAATTGCAAATAGTGATGGGACGAGACGTGGACCACTAGCGCTTGATCTCATATTTATGAAAACCATCCAAGCATATTTTAAAAAACAAAAAAGAAATCCGACAGACATTGAGCTTGAATCAATTGCACAAACTTGGTCTGAACATTGTAAACATACTATTTTTGCTGATCCAATGGATGAATTAAAAGATGGATTGTATAAAACATATATTAAACAAGCAACCGAAGAAATTAGAAAGAAAAAAGGCAAAAAAGATTTTTGTGTCTCTGTTTTTACTGACAATTCTGGAGCGATTGCTTTCGATGAGGACTATTTGGTAACACACAAAGTAGAAACACATAATAGCCCATCAGCCCTTGATCCATTTGGTGGCGCGATTACTGGTATTGTCGGTGTTAATCGGGATGCTCTTGGTTTTGGACTTGGAGCAAAACCTATTGCAAATTTTTATGGTTATTGTTTTGCAGACCCACGTATCGATATACCATTATACAAAGGTCGTGACAAAACACAAAAAATGCTTTCAAGCAAACGAATCATGCTTGGAGTCATTGACGGAGTTAATGCAGGTGGCAATCAATCAGGAATTCCAACGCCACAGGGATTTGTGTATTTTGATGAAAGATATCGTGGCAAACCTTTGGTTTTTGTTGGAACAGTAGGACTGATCCCGCGAAAAATTAAAAATAAAGTATCACATAAAAAGAAAGCACAACCAGGTGATCTTATTGTGATAATTGGTGGACGCGTTGGTAAAGATGGTATTCACGGCGCAACCTTTTCATCAGAAGCAATGGATAGTGGCAGCCCAGCAACAGCAGTACAAATTGGTGATCCAATCACGCAGAAAAAATTAAGTGATGCACTTGTAAAAGAAGCACGGGATTTGCTTTTTTATAATAGTATAACTGATAACGGTGCTGGCGGACTTTCCTGCTCTGTTGCAGAAATGGCCAAAGAATCAGGTGGTTGTGAAGTTGAACTTGAGAAAGTACCTCTCAAATATCCTGGCCTTGACCCTTGGGAAATTTGGGTTTCTGAATCACAAGAGAGGATGACCCTTGCAGTACCACAAACAAAATGGAAAAAATTTGTAGATTTGATGAAGCGTCGCGGTGTTGAAGCAACTGTTATTGGCAAATTTACTAAAAGCAGAAGATGTGTCGTAACATACGATAAGAAAAAAATTATGGATATCTCAATGGAATTTCTGCATGACGGTCTTCCTCAAAGACCAATGAAAACAACATTTGTCAAACCTGAAACCACTAAGACAACAATTCCTCTTCAGAAAAATCTCACAAAATCTTTAACAACAATGTTGCAAAGACTTAATATCACAAGTTATGAATTTATTTCAGAGCAATATGATTATATTGTACAGGGGAATAACATCTTAGGTCCATTGCAAGGACGTGGACGAGTTAATGGAGAGACCAGTGTTATCCGACCGGTATTACATTCACAAAAAGGCGTGATACTGTCACAAGGTTTGTATCCAACGTATAGTGAAATTGATCCCTATCGAATGAGTGCCGCAGCAATTGATACGGCGATACGTAACGCAATTGCAGCCGGAGCAAATCCTGATCATCTTGCCATTTTGGATAATTTCTGTTGGTGTAGCGCCAATGATCCAAAGAGATTAGGACAATTAAAACTTGCAGCCAAGGCATGTTATGATTTTGCAACAATATATGAAACACCATTTGTTTCCGGAAAGGATAGCATGTTTAATGACTTTAAAGGTTTCGATAAAAATAATAATCAATTCACGCTTTCTATTCCTCCAACTCTTCTGATATCATCGTTTGGGGTTATCGATGATAGTACAAAAGTAGTAAGCCTTGATGCAAAAAACCCAGGAGATCTTGTCTATCTTCTTGGAGAAACAAATGAAGAACTTGCCGGTTCAGAATATTTTGCGATGCTTGAAACAAATGGTACGGTTGTACCAAACGTCCATGCAGAAAAAAATAAAAAGCTATATCAAACACTTTACAACGCAATACAAAAAAATCTTATTGCATCCAGTATCAGTATTACTCGCGGAGGGCTTGCAGTTGCTCTTGCCAAAAAAGCAATTGGTGGGATGCTCGGCCTGAATATTTCACTAAAAAATATTCCTGGACAAATAAACCGTGATGATTTTGCACTTTACTCAGAGAGTCAGGGAAGAATCGTTGTCACAATTGCAAAAGAAAATAAAGAAATATTTGAAAAAATGATGCAAGGCAATATATTTGTACAAATTGGCAAAGTAACCAAAGACCCAACAATACTGATTAACGGATTAACAGAAAAAGAAATAATAAATCTTAAACTCGATAACGCAACCAAAGCATATAGAGAAACATTGAAAGATTATTAATATGATAAAACCAAAAGCATTAATTTTTTCTGGTTATGGACTTAATTCTGAGGAAGAAACAGCATACGGATTTATGCTTGCTGGCGCTTCAGCAGATATTATTCATATCAATGACCTTATTGATGGAAGGATAAAATTAAGCAACTATCAAATACTTTCCTTCCCTGGCGGTTTTTCTTATGGAGACGACACCGGCTCTGGAAATGCGTATGCTAATAAATTACGAAACCATTTGTGGGAAAAATTACAAAAATTTCTTGGACAAGATACATTAATAATTGGTATTTGTAATGGGTGCCAAATAGTTGCCAATCTCGGCCTTGTTCCAGCATTTGAAAAGCAATATGGGGAACGAAAAGCAGCACTTCTTCACAACAAATCAGCAAGGCTCATTACTCGATGGACAGATATGAAGGTCACTACAAAAACTCCTTGGCTTAAAGGTATTGACACCTTATCACTTCCTATTGCTCATGGTGAAGGCAAATTTTTTACTACTGAAGAAAACCTTAAGAAACTTCACAAAAATAAACAAATCGCTTTGCAATATATAAAAGGCGAAATGAGCACTTATCTTGACGTGCCAGCCAATCCGAACGGATCACTTGATGATATTGCTGGTATGATTGATGAAACAGGAAAAGTCCTTGCACTGATGCCTCATCCAGAACGCGGAATGTTTTTTACGCAACAACCCAATTGGTCTTTATTAAAACAGCGCTATGTAAAAGAAAAGAAGCAATTACCACTTGATAGACCAGGGTTACAAATATTTAAAAATGCAGTGGAATACTTTAAATCATGAAAAATAAAAAATATATCATCGCAACACTTGGAAGCCATTCTGCATTGCAGATCTTAAAAGGCGCAAAAGATGAAGGATTCCAAACATTGATTATCATAACTGCCGAAAGAGAAAAATTCTATCGCACCTTTCCCTTTATTGACGAATTTATACTATTAAACTCATTTGGAGATTTTCCATCTATTGAAAAACAGCTTATCAAAAAAAATGTCATTCTTGTCCCTCATGGTTCATTTGTCGCATATCTTGGCGCTGAAAAAAATAGAACAATGAAAGTTATGTACTATGGTAATAAAAAAGTTTTGGACTGGGAAGAAGATCGACTCAAACAGCGAGCATGGATGCAAAAAGCAAATATTAATATGCCAAAGCAATTCAAAACAATTGGGGATATTAACTATCCAGTTATTGTTAAATCGTATGGAGCCGCTGGAGGACGCGGATACTTCTATGCAAAAGACAAAAAAGATTATAAAAGTAAGATAAAACAAATGGGATCGAATCAATTTATTATTCAAGAGTATGTTATCGGCGTTCCTCTTTATGTTCATTATTTTTACTCGCTATTGACGAGGAAGCTTGAAATTATGAGCATTGATAGACGCTATGAAACCAATGTTGATTCTCTTGGGAGAATTCCGCTTGCTGGACAAGAAGGGTTGGAGATCAATCCGAGTTATGTCGTTGTTGGTAATAGTCCTTTGGTACTTCGCGAAGCAATGCTTGTTGAAGCTTATGAAATGGGAATGCGAGTTATTGAAGCATCACAAAAGCTCATGAATGGAAGGGGACTTTTTGGCGCATTTTGTCTTGAGACGGTTATTAGTCCTGAGCAGCAATTTTTTATTATTGAAATTTCTTGTAGAATTGTTGCGGGAACAAATTTATTTACTCATGGATCAGCTTATTCTTGGTTGTATTATAATGAACCAATGAGTACTGGGAGACGAATTGCGCGTGAAATAAAAGAAGCAATTGAACAAAATAAATTAAAGATTATTTTAGATTAAAATGAATAATCAAACATACGCACTTATCAGTGTCTTTGATAAAACAGGAATTGAAGATTTGGCAAAAATGTTTGTCAAAAAAAATATCACTATTATTTCAACAGGTGGCACTGCACTATATCTAAAAAAATCTGGCATTCCCTTTACCCCCATTGAACAGGTAACCGGTTCTCCAGAA
Organism: Candidatus Methylomirabilota bacterium; assembly: GCA_035644155.1. Lineage (GTDB taxonomy): Bacteria > Patescibacteriota > Microgenomatia > Levybacterales > UBA12049 > DATIGJ01. Next base: position 8,738 of record DASQPC010000081.1, on the reverse strand, counting down.
AGTTTTGATGGACGAATGAAAACAATTAGCTTTCAAGTCGCTGCAGGAATTTTGTTTGATCGAACAAATACAAAACATCAGAAAGAAGCTAAAGAATTACGTATTCCTCACATTGATTATGTCATTTGTAATTTTTATGACTTTTGGAGGAAACCAGGAATTGAAATGATTGATGTTGGTGGACCGACGATGATCCGTGCAGCAGCAAAAAATTATGAAAGTGTTACTGTTGTTATCGATCCAACAGATTATGATGAAATTAAAAAAGCACTTGGAAAAAATAGTACAACAAGCAAAACACTTCGAACAAAACTTGCAGCAAAAGCCTTTTCCTATGTTGCAGAATATGATGGTCTCATTGCAAATTATTTTCAAAAAAGGACCTCCTCCACTGTCATCCCGAGTGAGATAAACGAGTCGAGGGATCTCATACAAATCAACTTGCAAAATGGCAAAACATTGCGTTATGGAGAAAACCCACATCAGACAGGAATATTTTTTAAAGATATGAATGCAAATGATATTCTTGGACTTGGCAATTTCACAATAATCCAAGGGAAAGAAACATCCTACAGTAACTATCTGGATCTTGACGCAGGATTACAAACATTGTGCCTTATTGGAAGAGACAAACCTGCCTGTGTTATTTTAAAACATACCAATCCTTGTGGAGCAGCAATCGCAGAGACTGTTGAAAATGCATTTCAGAAAGCTTGGTTTGATGGTGATCCGTTGGCAGCATTTGGCGGTATTATTTTTGTCAATCGGACTGTTACAAAAAACCTTGCAGAACAAATGCTTGCCGATAAAAAGTTTTTTGAAATTCTTGTTGCGCCATCATTTAGTAAGGATGCTCTCACGCTTTTTGCAAAAAAACCAAAACTGCAATTGTTACAAAATAAATCTTTAGAAAAACCATTCCTTACTCCCTATAAGGATCTTAGAAAAATTCGTGGCGGATTTTTACTGCAAGATGTCGATATTGCAAAACTTTCTAAAAAACAATTAAAAATTGTCACAAAGAAAAAGCCAAACACAAATCAGTTAGCTGATTTGCTTTTTGCATGGAAATTGTGTCAAGTCAGTAAATCCAATTGTGTTGTAGCAGTAAAAAATAATACTCTCCTTGCATCAGGAGTTGGTCAACAAGATCGTAAACGATGTTGTGAACTTTGCGTTAGTAAAGCAATAAAACCTTTAACAAATGCCGTCGCAGCAACTGACGGATTTTTCCCATTTCGCGACGGACCGGATGTATTGATAAAAGCTGGTATAACAGCAATTATTCAACCTGGCGGATCAATCAGAGATCAAGAAACAATTGATGCATGCAACGAAGCTGGTATTACAATGGTATTTACCGGGACACGAGCATTTAAACATTAATATGAGTAATAAAAAAATTACCATCGCGACAATTGGGAGTCATTCAGCGCTTGATATTTGTCGTGGGGCAAAGGATGAAGGATTCCAAACACTTGTTGTTGCTGAAAAAGGCAGAGATAAAACATATTCTCAGTATTATAAAACAACAGGAACTGATGGATGTGTTGATGAGGTTATTCTTGTGGATAAATTTAAAGATGTTATAAAGCCAGCTGTACAAAAAAAGTTAGAAGCAAGCAATGCAATCTTTATCCCTCATCGATCTTTTGAAGTCTATATTAATGACTATGATGCTATCGAAAAAAAATTTAAAACGCCAATCTTTGGAAACAAATTTCTCCTTCGCGCTGAAGAACGGACAGAAAAAATTAATCAATATTCAATTTTGCAAAAAGCAAATATTCATTATCCAAAAGCATTTAAAAATCCAAAAGAGATTGATCGGCTCGTTATTGTCAAAGCACAACAAAAAAAAGTTTCCTTTGAACGAGGGTTTTTCTTCGCAACAAGTTACGCAGAATTCCAACGAGAAGGACAAAAAAGAATCGACTCAGGACTTATTTCAGAGAAAGGATTACAGGAAGCAGTTATTGAAGAATTTGTCGTTGGTACACCTATTAATTTTAATTTTTTCTACTCCCCGCTTAAGAAACGTTTAGAATTAATCGGTACGGATACACGAAGACAAACAAATTTGGATGGATTCTTACGTCTTCCGGCAATACAACAACAATCAGTAAGTAAATATTTAGAAGTGACGTTTAAAGAAATGGGACATATTGCAGCAACGCTTCCTGAATCACTTATTGAAGAAGCATTTGCTGTCGGTGAACAATTTGTCCATGCAGCCAAAAAACTTTTCTCACCTGGCGTAATTGGTCCATTTGGATTACAGTCACTCATACGACCTGCTTTCCCAAAACTTGAAATTGTTGTGTATGACGTTGCACCTCGTATGCCAGGATCGCCGGGTATCGCAGCAACACCATACAGTAGTTATCTTTTTGGTAAGTCAATGCAAATGGGACGACGAGTCGCAAAAGAAATAAAAGAAGCAGAACAAACTGGGCAGTTAGCAAAAATAGTAACATAGAGTATAATAAAAGTATGTCAGATTTTAAAATCTATCAATCACCATTTTCTTGGCGCTATGGATCAGACAAAATGCGCCATATCTGGTCTGAAGAAAATAAATATACTATTTGGCGAAAAATTTGGGTTGAATTAGCTCGCGCCCAATCCGAAAATGGTCTTGTCTCCACAGAAGAACTTGCAGATTTAGAAAAAAATCAAAAGGATATCAGTATTGAACGAATTCTGGAAATTGAAAAAGATACACGCCATGACGTTGTTGCCGCAATAAAAGAATTTGCCGAAAAAGCAAAAGTGGGAGGAGGCAAAATTCATGCAGGTGCAACAAGTATGGATATAGTTGATAATGCCGATACACTTCGCACACAAGAATCACTAATGCTTATTGAAAATAATATAAAAAAACTCTTGCAAACATTTTCCTCACAAATTGAAAAATATGCTAACACCCCTTGCATGGCATATACACATTTACAACCAGCAGAACCAACAACTGTAGGTTATCGACTCAGTCTCTATGCACAAGATTTGTTGGAAGATTTGGCATTTTTGGATTTTGTCAAAATACATCTGAAAGGAAAAGGACTAAAAGGCGCAGTTGGAACACAAGCAAGTTATACCAAATTACTTGATGAAAAAAATGTCCAAGCGATGGAAAAACGAGTTATGGAAAAACTTGGAATTGATCCAGTACTCATTGCCAATCAAGTAGGACTTCGAAAGGCAGACCTTTTTGTAGCCCAACTCCTTACATCAATTGCTCAGACACTCTATAAATTTGCCTTTGATCTTCGTGTTATGCAATCTGCCGGATTTGGTGAATGGCAAGAACCATTTGGCAAAACGCAAATTGGATCAAGTGCCATGCCATTTAAAAAAAATCCTATTAAGTCCGAACAGATTTGTTCTCTAGCAAGACTCGTTGAAAGTTTGGCAAAAAATGCTTGGGAAAATGCTTCTCTTTCGCTACTCGAACGAACACTTGATGATTCAGCAAATCGAAGAGTTTATATTCCTGAACTGTTTTTAGCAATTGATGAAATGCTCCTTTCTGCAACAAAAATTGTTGAGGGACTTATCATTCACGAGCAACAAGTAAAAAATAATTTAGAAAAATTCGGACCTTTTGCTGCAACAGAAACAATTCTTATGGAAGCAGTCAAGCAAAACGCAAATAGACAAACAATGCATGAAACACTTCGCGATATCGCAATGACCGCTTGGCAAGATGTGCAAAATGGCAAACCAAATCCTATGGAAAAACTTCTTAAAGAAAATGGCGAAATTAAACAATATATCTCTGAAGAAAATGTAGAGAAACTTCTTGATGTTAAAGAGCATATCGGTACTGCTCCACAGAGAGCAAAACAATTAGTTGCCCAAATAAAAAACGTAATTAATGAAAAGTAGAATAGGTATTGTTGGCGGCGGACAACTTGGACGAATGATGGCTTTTGATGCAAAGAAGCTAGGCTTTACCGTTAGTATTATCGATCCAACACCAAATAGTCCAGCAGGACAAGTCGTTGACAAACAAATTGTTGCTCCTTATAACGACGAAAAAGCAATCCGAGAACTTGCAAAAAATTCAGACTTTTTAACATTTGAGATAGAACTCGCCAATGCTCATGTCTTGGATGACCTAACAAATAAAGGATTGGAGATTCACCCTTCTGCAAAAACACTTAGCATTATTAAGGACAAATTGGAACAGAAAAAATTTTTGAGAAAGGCTGGACTTCCGGTTGCCGATTTCGCCCCTGTCATCTCGAGCGATAACGAGATATCTCGAAATGACAGTATCAAACAAGAGATCGAAACTCTTGCCAAAAAGTTTGGTTATCCGCTGCTTTTGAAAGCCCGATTTGATGCATATGACGGAAGAGGAAATGCTTTAATAAAAAACAAAAACCAAATTGATAAAGCATTAGAAAAATTGCGCGGAAGAAAACTCTATGTAGAAAAATTTGTTCCCTTTGTAAAAGAACTCGCAATTATGGTAGCTCGCAGTACTAAAGAAGCAATTGCGACTTATCCAGTTGTTGAAACAATTCATAAAAATAATATCTGTCATCTTATTCTTGCCCCAGCATCTGTTGATGAAACAATAAGAAAAAAAGCAAAAATGCTGGCCATTAACGTTATGAAAAATTTAAAAGGCGCTGGCGTTTTTGGTATTGAAATGTTTTTAACCCATTCGTCAAACTCAGGACAAGCAAAACTTTTTATCAATGAGATAGCTCCTCGTGTTCATAACTCAGGTCATTATACAATCGAAGCATGTGTTACTTCCCAATTTGAACAACATATCCGCGCAGTAACAGGTCAGCCTCTTGGAGCAACTGATATGATTGTTCCAGCAAGTGTGATGATAAATATTCTTGGAGAACGAAATGCTCAAGCCGAAGTGACAGGACTTGATAAAGCACTGAAAATACCAAATGTCTTTATCCATATTTATGGTAAAATGGAAACGAAACTTGAGCGAAAAATGGGACATATAACAGTTATTGGAAAAACTCTGGCGGAGTGTCTTAAGAAAGCAAAACAGGCAAGAAAGGCAATAGTAATTTAATGAATAAACAACCACTCGTTGGCATCATCATGGGATCAGACAGTGACTTACCTGTCATGCAAGAAGCAGCAACCATTTTGGAAACGTTTGATATTGCTTACGAATTAACAATCGTCTCAGCTCATCGAACGCCAGATCGTATGTATGAATATGCAAAAACAGCCCAAACACGTGGACTCAAAGTTATTATTGCTGGCGCAGGTGGCGCTGCTCATCTTCCAGGTATGGTTGCATCACTTACAACGCTTCCAGTTATTGGCGTACCTGTTAAAGGAAAAAATCTTGAAGGACTTGATTCGCTTCTTTCGATTGTGCAAATGCCAGGAGGAATTCCCGTTGCAACAGTTGCAATCAATGGTGCAAAAAACGCTGGACTGTTAGCAGCAAGGATTATAGGAGCAGCAGATCAAGACATACAAAAAAAACTTGAAAACTATAAAAAAGAATTATATGATAATGTAATGCAGAAAGTTGAAAAATTACAGAAATGATTCAATCAAAAACAATTCTCAAATCCTTACCACATGTTCTTAAAACAATTGATCTTCCAAAACTTGGGAAAAAATATCAGGGAAAAGTTCGTGATTTTTATATTCTTTCCGACAAAAGAATAACTATTACAACTGACCGACAATCTGCATTTGATGTTATTCTTGGTCACATTCCTTACAAAGGTGCAGTTCTTAATCAGCTCGCAGCTTTTTGGTTTGAAAAAACAAAACATATTGTCCCAAATCATCTCATTGCAATTCCTGACCCTAATGTTTTAATTTCACGAAATTGCAAGAGTTTTCCGGTAGAAATAGTTGTCAGAGGATACTTAACCGGTGTTGCAAATACATCAATTTGGTATTCCTATGAAAAAGGTGAACGAACTATTTATGGCATACCCTTCCCCGACGGCATGCATAAAAATCAAAAACTTCCAACACCGATTATTACACCAACTACTCATCCAGCAGCTGGAAGCAACAAACACGACGAGCGACTTACAAAAGAAGAAATAATTAAGAATAAAATCGTTGATAAAAAATTATATGAAGAAGCAGAAAAAATAGCACTTACGCTTTTTGATTTTGGAAGTAAGTGGTGTCTCAAACATGGACTGATTCTTGTCGATACAAAATATGAATTTGGACTTTTTGATGGGAAATTAATGCTTATTGATGAAATTCATACACCTGATAGCTCTCGTTTTTGGATTGCCAAAACATACAAAGAACGAATCGCTAAAGGATTGGAACCCGAAAATTTTGATAAAGAATTTATTAGGCTTTGGTACGCAAAAAGAGTAAACCCTTATAAAGATAAAATACCTCCTATGTCTGAAGAACTAATCGTGCAAGCAGCAAAGAGATACATTGGTGCTTATGAAAAATTAACTGATAAAAAATTCGAAGCATTTGATTATCCTATTGAAGATCGGATAAAACACAACCTCAAAAAAGCTGGTATAATTTAAACATGTTTTTATTTCCAACCTGGCTTCTTCTTTCATTCTTGATAGGTATTTCATCAAATGCCTACAATTTTTTGAATCGATTTCTTTTAAAAGATGGGGATGATCCAACAGCATATGCTTGGTATAATGAGATCCTTCGTTTTGTTGTTTTTGGGTTTTTTGCAATTTTTAACTGGCAAGCCGTTATAACACCCTACTCACTTCTTCTCTTTTTACTCGTTGGCCTAACAGAATTTATCGGTGGCTATTGGTATATGAAAATGCATGCGTATAGTCACCTCTCAATTTCATCAATTCTTTATCGATCTCGTCTTATCTGGGTTGCACTCATTGCATTTCTTGTTACGGGTGAACAACTTCATTTGTTTGGTTACCTTGGAATAGCGATTGTTTTTTTGGGCGTAAGTCTCACTGTCGCACCAAAAAAAATATTTATTGATAAAGGCGCGATGTATGCAAATTTGTGCGCTTTTATCGTTGCAGTAAATATCGTTCTTGTCAAAATGTTAACTCCCTTTGGATCCCCTGTTGTCATTAATTTTGCAATGGCACTTCCTTCAGTTATTCTTTATCCTCTTTTTGTACGTAGTTCCAAAACGAGAATGAAAACGTTGTTAAAAACAAATATCGCTTTAAAAACATTTGCGGTTTTTCTGAGTATTATCCAACTGTTTCTTTTTACACTAGCTGTTCGTATTGGTGATGTAAGTAAAGTGAATGCCGTTTATCAAGGGATGATAATTTTTTCAGTACTTGCTGGTATTATTTTTCTTAAAGAACGAGAAAATATTGCAAAGAAATTAATTGGTGCAACAATCACAATTATCGGTGTGGTATTATTAAGTTTTTCTTGATAGAATAGGCTTATTAGATGAAAACGCAAAAGATCGACTATGCACAATCAGGAGTAAATTATGAAGAACTCGACCCCGCAAAAACGCTCGGGCAAAAAGCTGGACGCGAAACAGCAAAACATCTGAAAAAATATGGATTCTCTGAAGTAAGTGATTCCCGTGGTGAATCCGCATTTGTCTGGCAACAAAAAAATATTTATATGGCATCTGTTACAGAAAGTCTCGGAACAAAAAATTTGGTTGCAGATGCAATGCGAAAAATTACGAACAAAACCTACTACGACGTAATTGGCTATGACACCATTGCAACTGCGCTGAATGATCTGACATCTGTGGGAGCCAAGCCTCTTGTGGTAACTGCTTTTTGGGCAGTCGGCAAAAGCAGTTGGTTTAATGATGTCGAAAGAATAACTGATCTTGTCAATGGATGGAAGCAAGCATGCGATGATGCAGAAGCAACATGGGGTGGCGGTGAATCTCCTTCATATAATAATATTGTTAATCCTGATACTATTGCTCTTGGAGGAAATGTGGTAGGAATAATTCCATCAAAAAAACGTTTACTCCAAGATAAAAAAATAAAAATTGGAGACCGAATCTTGTTTTTAAAAAGTACTGGTATTAATGCGAATGGTCTTTCTCTCTCCCGAGCAGTCGCGAAAAAATTACCAAAAGGTTATGCCACAAAATTACCAGAGGGCGGTCTTTACGGAGAAGCCATTCTACGCAAAACTAATATTTATGCAAAACTCATTCAAGATCTTTTAGATGCAAATCTTGATATTCATTATATTTCTAACATCACTGGACATGGGTTAAGAAAAGTAATGAGAGGACGTGGAAATTTTAGCTACATCATTGAAAAAATTTTCGATCCACAAGAAATTTTTCTTTTTATTCAAAAACAAACCGGACTTTCAGATTATGAAATTTATGAGACCTACAACATGGGACAAGATTATGCGATTTTTTTGCCAGAAAGAGATATTAAAAAAGCACAGCAAATAATTAAGAGAAATAAATTTGAAAGTCTTGATGCAGGCTATGTTGAAAAAGGAGAAAAACAAGTTGTGATCAAGCCGAAAAATATCGTCTATAAAGGTGAGACACTTAAAGTAAGGTTATAATAATTCTCGTCATTCTGGCTTGTCCAGTTTATAACCAATCGCGGTATTTGAAGTAAGCAATAATCAATAATCCTCCTGCTGCAATAAGAAGGAACAAAACGGTTACAATCCAAGGTTGCTCAGCAAAAGGCAAACCTTTTACATTCATAGAATAAAGATTATTAACAATAACAAAAGGAAAAGAGATAGAAGTAATGACTGTTAGGAATTTAACCAACTCATTACTCCGATTTGAAAGAATC
>DASQPC010000080.1:0-6919 GCA_035644155.1 Candidatus Methylomirabilota bacterium | reverse complement strand
ACGGAGTGATTTGCCTTGCTCTCGCAAGGCATACAGCCGCTCCCGTTCTTCAAGGTCTAAATGCCGATATCTCATGCTCATCACCTCCTCTCAGTTCACCGATTTTACCTGAAGTGATGCACTTCGTTTTAGAACCTAAGAAAACAAATTCTTCATGACAAAAAAACAATTTGTGGTACAATAGGAAAATAATGAATAAATGGTCGGTGCCTCTTTTACTCATTATTTTCGCAATTTTTGGTGCTGTCTTGCTACTTACACAAGGAAAATCTGACAAAAACGCTGCGGGATCACCACTCCCTTCTGATGCAGCGACATTTCAGGCGATTTCTCTTTCACCAATCCAAGAGCAGCAACAAGGAGCAAATGCACAACAAGGCGCACAGCCAACCGTTGGTGTTGGAGAAGGTATGAAAGCATCATATTCAGCAATTATTAAAACATCCAAAGGCAACATTACTGTAAATCTCACAACAGCCACTGCTCCAAATACAATCAAAAATTTTCTTGATAAAACAAAAAGTGGATTTTATAAAAATCTCACTTTTCATCGTGTTGAAGATTGGGTTATCCAAGGAGGAGATCCCAAAGGAGATGGCAGCGGCGGCGGACAAATGCAAACTGAATTAAATAATGTCCCCTTTGTACGAGGTTCACTTGGAGTCGCTCGAGGTGGCAATATCAATATTTCAAATGATGCACAGTTCTTTATTACCAAAACGGACGCATCCTGGCTCAATCAGCAGTACACAAATTTTGGTGTTGTAACTGATGGTCTGGATGTGGTTGATAAAATGGCTATTGGAGATAAAATATTGGGAATAACGATTCAAGATACAAAATAAGTAAACTTGCTCCTCTTATTCTGTTTGTACAAACTTTTCTTTTTTGTATGTTGTGAGTTGTTTTTTAAGCGGGTCAACATATTCAGCGTCCATGAATAAGTATGCCGTTTCTTGACCATTCAGTGTTGTAATTATAATTTCCATTTTTTTCAAAACAATTTTTTCTATCTGGCTGTACACAAAATCCCTCATACCATATTGTTTTGCAATATCTCCAAGCGACATATGTTCAATCATTTGCAGCCCCTTTTCTTTCATCTCACTTCTACTCCAGAAAAAATCCGCAGTACTATATGTCGTATCACCAATGATATTATTCCCTCCAAGAACAGGAATTTGTATCAACAATAACCGTTTATCGGTAAGTAATAGTGTATTTTCTGGATTAGTTGTTTTGTTCATAACCGGTGATTGGTCCTCTGCCTTTTTATAATTCATTATGCCAAAGACGGTGCCAACTAACTTTTCTTCAGCTTCAATAAGGATTGCTTTTTTTGCTCTATTTGCAACATTTTGTTGAGATAAATCTTTTTCAGTCAATTGTTTGAGCTGGAAAAAAAGTACGCCGGCAAAAATGAGATAGCAAACTAGCAAAATACCAAAAATCAACAAAGGCACACCAAAAAAAAGAGAAAGTGTCAAAAACGCAATAATCTCAGGCGAAAAAGTAAGTAAACTGAATTTTTTTTCTATAATGGTATATTTTTGATTGATTTGTAAAGTATTTTCTCGTTCATGGATGTTTTTTACCAAAAAATAACGTCCTAATCGCAAAACAAAAACAACAAAACGAAACACAATAAATATAAGAATAAGCAGTTGACGAGCGTATCCATGGATATTCCCAAGATTCAACAACGTATTACCAAAAAAAGAAGCAACTACTACTACAGCTAAAATACTGAAACACAAAACAATCAAAGCGTTGAGGAATTGAGTATTTGCACGCATAATAAGCAGATCTTTAAAACTTTTTTGCTCAGTGCTGTTTGCTGGAGGAATTGATTTTAACTTAAGATATTCTACGATAGCAAAGACACATGAAGAGACAATCTCAAAACCTCCTATGATAACAACTATGCTAATCGGCATCCGTATATATACCAAAATACCACTAACGATCAGAATAAAAAAAATATGCTCAACCAGCTTTAAAAAATGAAGTGATACTTTAGGAAGCCTTTCCTGATCTGAGCTAGTTGTCTGGAGAGGACTTAAGATTGGAGATTTTATGTCCATACCTTGATTATATACTTGTTTTAAAACACTCGCCAAGTAGCCAATCTAGAATTATTTCAGTTTGATAAATTCCTCTGGAGATAGCTTGATGTCACTAAGAATTGAGAAGATGGAATTTTATAGGAACATCTGTCACACCTAAGAAACGTGACTTACCATCAATTGCCCCAGACCAATCAATTTGTTGATAATATCTCTTATTAACCTTTGCCTCTTCTAAGCAAAGTTCAATTGCATCTTCATAAGAGTCCCCCTGAGTATGGCAACCAGGGATAGCAGGAACTGAAGCAACAAAAATACCGTCTTCATCCTGTTCAACAATCACTCGAAAATTTAATACTTTTGTCATAAGGTAACTCCTCTTATTGCATCCTTGCTCATCTCCATTGCTTCTTCAAAAGACCACATACCCACCCTCTTCAGCAGGCTCAAAAATAGTGGTGTAGGATAAAATTTTTTTGGAAAGTTGCTGTTTCATACATCCATTATAGCATGGATATAAATATTACGTGAGGAAAAAATTTACCATCTGAAGTGGCCGAAGGCTTTGTTGGCTTCAGCTTGTTTGAGGGTGACGTCGCGTTTGCGGATTGCTTCTCCAAGATTTTGACTTGCATCCCAAAGCTCTGCAGCTAATTTTTCTGCAAATGAATGATATTCTTTGTTTGATCTTTTGCGAGCTGCTTCAATAATCCACCGAAGAGCAAGTGAAGTTCGGCGCTCCGTTTTAACTTCAACAGGCACTTGATAATTTGCACCACCGACACGTCGTGCTTTTACTTCAACTTTTGGACCAACTTGTGCAAGTGCTTTTTCAAAAAGCTTTAGTGGCTCATCGCCTTTTTGACCAAGAAGTGAGAGTGCATCATAGATTTGTTTTTGGGCAATTGTTTTTTTGCCACTTTCCATGATGTAATTAATCAACTTAGCAATAATCGCACTGTTGTAAATGGTATCTGGTTCTATTTTTCTTTTTTGTACTTTTGCGTGTCTCATATTTTTAAATTATTATGCGGATTTTGCCGCTTTTTGCATCTTTGTACCGTAAATACTACGTGAGGTCTTTCGTTTATCAACGCCCAACAAATCGAATTTTCCCCGTACTGCATGATATTTTACACCTGGTAAATCCTTCACACGGCCGCCTCGAACGAGCACAATACCGTGTTCTGAAAGCGTGTGCCCTTCACCTTGAATATATGCTGTGACTTCCATTTTGTTGGAAAGTTTGACACGAGCAACTTTTCGAAGAGCTGAATTTGGCTTTTTTGGCGTCATGGTCTTAACCAAAGTAACAACACCACGTTTTTGTGGTGAATTAAGCGCAGAGTATTCTCTGTCTTTGGCATTAAAAAGTCGGCGAAGTGCAGTCGCTCTGACTTTTTTTACTTTTTTTGATCTTCCTTTTTTCGCTAATTGTGATAATGTCGGCATAATTTTATTAGACTGCAGCTTGCATCTCTGGTTGTGTTTCCAAAACAACTGGTGTCTGTTCACTTTGTTCTCCTGATGAATCACCACCATCAGCTTGTTCATCTGGTGTACCAGAAACTGAGATAAGTCGACCAATAATAACATTTTCCTTAAGACCCAAGAGTTTATCTTCTCGACCTTCAAGAGCTGCTTCTGTCAGTACTTTGGTTGTTTCTTGGAATGAAGCAGCAGAAAGCCATGAATCTGAGAATAATGCTGCTTTGGTAACACCGAGAACGACTTGGCGACCTGTTGCTGGTTCTCCACCTTCTGAAAGGACTTCTGCATTAATCTCTTCAAATCGTGCTTTGGTAACAAAATCACCAGGGATAAGAGAAGTATCTCCAACACTTTCAACGATGATCTTGTCAGACATCTTGCGAATTGTTACTTCAAAATGTTTATCATTAATACCAATTCCTTGCGATTCATATACTTTTTGTACTTCGGTAATAAGATATCGTTGCACCATAAGAATGCCACCAATCTTTAAGACTTCTTTTGGATCCAAATCTCCCTCTGCAAGAGGTGTTCCTGCTGTTACCTCATCACCATCTTTAACAGTAAGTGTTGATGAAAGTGGCACAAAGTATTCTTGTGATTCAATTGGTTTGATCTTGGTGTTCTTAACTTGCACCAGATGTCCATCATTGTTTGTCTCAATTTTTACCTTTCCAGTAATTTCAGAAACAGCAGCCATGTTCTTTGGCGTTCTCATTTCAAAGAGTTCTTCAACACGAGGCAAACCTTGAGTCACGTCAGACATAACGATACCTCCATAATGCTTAACCTTCATGGTAAGCTGCGTTCCTGGTTCTCCAATACTTTGTGCAGCCATAACTCCAACTGGGACACCAAGACCAATTCGTTTCTTGGTAGCAAAATCCCAACCATAACATGATGCACAAATACCATAAGCAAGTTTACAGGTGAGTGGAGATCTGACAACTGCTTCTGCAACTTCATGTTCGTCCAAAAGCTTGCCTGATTCTTCATTGATTTCATCATTTGCTTTGAAGAGCACTTTTTTGGTTTTCTTTGAAGTAATATTGGCTCCAAGGACTCGGCCAACAAGTCTATCAGCAAATGCTGCTGTTCGATCTTTTTCACCTCGAACGATCGTAATACCATCACTCGTACCACAATCTTCTTCACGAATAATAACTTCATGCGCTACATCAACGAGTCTTCGGGTCAGGTATCCCGCGTTTGCTGTTTTCAAAGCTGAATCAGTAAGACCTTTTCGTGAACCACGAGCTGAGGCAACATATTCAAAAATTGACAATCCTTCACGGAAGTTTGATTTAACAGGAAGTTCAACAATCTTACCAAGTGGATCAACGATAAGACCACGGATAGCTGAGAGCTGTTTGAGCTGTTCGAGTCCTGCACGAGATCCTCCGGATTCAATACTGATCTTGATAGGATTAGCTGGTTTAATACTCTTCCAGGTCTTATCTCCAACTGCTTCAGTTACTTTCATCCAGACTTCATTTGAAAGTCTCTTCTTTTCAGAAAGAGTAATAAGACCCATTTGATATTCTTCATCAATCTTAGCAACCTTTTCTTCTGCTTCGTTAACCATAGCTGGTTTCTCTGCAATAATTTCATTATCAAAAACAGAAACTGAAACACCTGAAATGGTCGCGCCGTAGAATCCAAGACTCTTAATACGATCAATAAGTTCAGCAACTTCTTCCGATGGATACATCTTCATTGCTTTCACAATTAACTTTTTGATACCACCAGCATTAACACTTTCGTTAACATACCCATAAGTTGTAGGAAGTAGTTCGTTGAATCTCAATCGACCAACAGTTGTTTCAATAATTTCAAGTCCACTATCTGCATGCGTCTTTAGCCGAACTTGGATTGGTTCTTTCAGTTGGATCTTACCAAGATCGCAAGCAAGGAGCGCTGAGTGCATATTACTAAAGTAAGATTGTTCTTCTTTTGGTTTGCGAAGAGTCTCATCAATTGTTGTTAAGTAATATGATCCAAGTGCCATTTCTTTGTTTGGCAAGGTAATTGGGTCACCGTTTGCTGGTTTCAAAAGATTGTGGCTTGGTAACATCAATTCTGCTGCTTCTTCTTGTGCCTTTTGGGAAAGTGGGATGTGCACAGCCATCTGATCTCCATCAAAATCAGCGTTGTATCCAGCACAAACACAAGGGTGAAGTTGGATAGCTGCTCCTTCAATCAAAACTGGATAAAATGCCTGAATACCAAGCTTGTGAAGAGTTGGTGCACGGTTTAAGAGCACTGGATGGTTCTTTGTGATTTCTTCCAAGATATCAAATACTTCTGGTGGTCTCTTTTCAATGTATCGCTTTGCAGATTTAATGTTTGTTGCAAGACCGCGGACGATAACTTCACGAAGAATAAATGGCTTAAACATTTCAAGTGCCATTTCTTTTGGAAGTCCACATTGTGTTAATTTAAGCTCTGGACCAACGACAATAACAGATCGTCCTGAGTAATCAACACGTTTTCCAAGTAAGTTTTGTCTAAAGCGTCCTTGTTTTCCTCGAAGCATGTCAGAAAGTGACCTGAGACTTGATGCTGCTGTCTGACTACTTCTTTGTGATGAATCAATCAATGCATCAACTGATTCTTGAAGCATTCTTTTCTCGTTTCGAAGGATAATTTCAGGTGCGCCAAGTGAAAGTAAGTGCTTTAAACGATTGTTTCGATTGATAACACGTCGATACAAATCGTTCAAATCTGAGGTTGCGAATCGTCCACCTGAAAGTTGCACCATAGGTCGAAGATCTGGTGGGATAACAGGAAGCACTGTCAAAACCATTGCACTTGGTGGCACATTAGCTTTACGCATATTCTCAATAAGGCGAAGTCTCTTGACGAGTTTTAAATAGCGTTGACCTGATGTCTTTTCTGATTCTGTTCGAAGATTTGCAATAAGGGTTGAGAGATCAAGATTGTTGATAACTTCCAAAAGTGCTTCAGAACCAGTTTTGATGGTAAAGAAAATTGGTATATCGTATTCAAGAAGTTTGAAGTATTCATCTTCTGACAAAACACTTCCAACTCGAAGACTCTTTAAAAGTTTGGTAAATGTGTCTGAAATTTCATCAAGTTTTTTAAGTTCTGATTCATGAGACTCTGATGTACGAGTTAATTTTTGGCGCTTTGCAAGTTCAAGTTCTTCTTGAATCATTGCTTTTTGTTCGCGGCTCACTTTGGTTTCTTTAATTTCACCTTTTTTGCTTGCTGCTTCTTGAGAAATTTTATCTTCTTCCTCT
The DNA here is from genome assembly GCA_035644155.1 of Candidatus Methylomirabilota bacterium. Taxonomy (GTDB): domain Bacteria; phylum Patescibacteriota; class Microgenomatia; order Levybacterales; family UBA12049; genus DATIGJ01. The sequence continues at coordinate 99 of DASQPC010000080.1, read as the reverse complement.
TCCATACGGCTCTTCAAGCCTTCTTTTCTCTTATCAATTGTACTCATAAAGACTTCAATTGCTTCTTTTTTCTTCTCTTCATCAATATTTGTGATAAAG
>DASQPC010000079.1:0-8058 GCA_035644155.1 Candidatus Methylomirabilota bacterium | reverse complement strand
ATCGTACTTCCTCTTTTTTTGTAAGGGTGAATTCTTCCTCGAGTGGAAGGATGAAACCTTTTAAATGCTTGACTTTCATTAACTTGAACACTGGCAATAACCAAATTGTTTCTTTCCAATTTTGCATTATTTGTTGCGTTTGCTACGGCACTTTGTAATACTTTGGCAACAGGCATACTTGCTTGCTTTCGTGTTGCTTGCAATAAAAATAACGCCTCATCAATGCCAAGATGACGGATTGCGTCCGCAACTAACCGCACTTTTCTCGGACTTACTCTGACATTTTTAGCTACTGCTTGTACATTCATAGTATTTATCATTAGGTCTTACTTATTTCTCTTGCAACGACTTTTCCGTGTCCTCTAAACAAACGCGTTGGTGAAAATTCACCAAGTCTGTGTCCGACCATACTTTCCATAACAAACAAATTAATAAAATGCTTCCCATTATGAATCAAAAAGGTATGTCCTACAAATTCTGGTGGAATTTGACAGGCACGTGCCCATGTTTTGATAGCTGACTTATCGCCAGTTTGTTTTTGCTTCATGACTTTCTTCATGAGCTTTTCGTCTATATATGGTCCTTTTTTTGTACTTCTACTCATAATAATTATTTACTACTATTACTCTTTATTTTTCTTCTCTGTAAAATATATTTTGCCGAATACTTTTTTTTGTTTCGTGTCTTGCCAACAGCTTTGCGTCCAGCAAAGGTTTTAGGACTTGGCATACCAATACCGCTACGCCCTTCTCCTCCTCCGTGAGGATGGGATCTTGGATTTTGAGCAACACCTCTAACAGTAGGCCTGCGTCCCATATGGCGAGCTCGTCCTGCTTTGCCTAATTCTTCGTTCTTTGCCTCAATATTGCCTAACTGACCAATACTTGCCATCCCTTCAGCTCGAACTTTACGCAGTTCACCTGAGGGCAATTTGAGATGCACAAATGCTCCTTCTTTTGCTGAAACGATCGCTCCTACTCCAGCACTTCGAGCAAGTTGCCCACCTTTTCCTGGAGTTAATTCAATATTGTGAATAATCGTCCCAACAGGAATTTGACTCATTGGAAGAGCATTTCCAAGCGTGGCATCAGCATCAACGCCTGCCATGATTTTATCATGAACTTTGATTCCATGCGGAGCCAAAATATAACGCTTGTCTCCATCTGGATATTGTACCAAAGCAATGTCACAAGTTCTATTAGGATCGTATTCAATTGCAACAACTTTTCCAACAATACCAACTTTGTCGCGTTTAAAATCGATTGCACGCAAAAATCTCTTATGTTGGCCACCTTGATGGCGAACAGCCACCTGGCCACTTGCGTCTCTTCCTGAATGTTTTTTCTTAATTGTTTTTAATTTTTTCATTATTTCTTCGGTTCCTCTCCTCCGCCTGGCTCAAACCAAGAAATTTTCTCACCTTTTGTAAGAGTCACAATTGCCTTTTTCCAAGCTGCATCCTTTATTTCTGTTCGGCGTTTCCCAACTCGTTTTGTTCGTCCTTTCAGAACACTCGTTGCAACAGAAACAACATGCACATTAAATAACTCATTGACAACTTTTTTAATCATTTCTTTATCAGCATGCTTTACAACAACAAAGCTAAATTTGCCAGCATCAACTGCTTTCATTGATGCCTCAGTTATTAATGGTTTGACGATAATACTATTCATACAATTATTTTGTCAAAAATGTTTTTTCTATTTCCGAAAGTGCTTCTTTCATAATAACAAGCTTTTTACTTCGCAAAACTTCATAAGCATTTAATCTATTTGCTGCGGTAAAATCAACACCTTCTACATTTCGTGCAGCTCGTTTAGCTTTTTCTGCTTTTTGATCGGTGACTAAAAGAATACTGTTATTTCTCCCCAAAAGACCTAATTTCTCCAAAACACCAACAAAGTTTTTTGTTTTTGGCGTGATTGTTTCAAGCGATGAAACAACTATCAACTCTTTTCCTTGCAATTTAGCTGACAAAGCTGAGAAAAGCGCTTTTCTCTTCATCTTTTTTGGTAAATCCAAACTAAAATCTCGTGGTTTTGGACCAAAAACAACTCCTCCATGAACAAAAATGGGCGCGCGCACTGAACCATGACGTGCTTTTCCTGTTCCTTTTTGACGGTAAATCTTTCTCGTTGATCCATCAACTTCTCCACGAGTCTTGGTTGATGCATTTCCCTGACGCTTATTTGCAAGATACACACGAACTGCTTGGGCAAGAAGTGTCTTATTTACCTTTTCACCAAAAATAGCCGCAGGAACAGTAACTTTTTCTGCAACCTTACCATCCAATCCATAGACATCAAGTGCTAAAGTCTTTTTATCTGACTTAGAAACAACATCTGTTGCTTCTTTTTTTACTTTTTCTTCTGTTGTTTTTTTCTTTGCTTGTGCCATAGATTATTTTGCCTTCTCAGTAGCTACACTGCTCTCTTCGATTTTTTCTTTCTTTTCTGAAACTTCTTTTACGGATTCTTCTGCTTTTGGCTCTTCTTCTTTTTCAGATGCCTCTTTTGCTGCTCTTTCCTCAGCTTTCTTTGCTTCAAGCGCTTCACGTTTTGCTTTTTCGCCTAATAATGCAACAAAATGCTTTCTTTCACCAGTCTTAGTGATCACAAGATAGGTTTCTTTTGAACCAGGAACCAACCCAGAAACCAAAAGCGACTTTGTCTCTGCATCAACTGTAATAACAGTCAAATTAGGAATAGTAACGGTATCACTTCCCATACGACCTGCCATTCTCTTTCCTCGATAGACTCTTCCTGGTGTTGTTGTTTGACCAATAGATCCAGGCGCACGATGTCTATCAGATTGACCGTGGGTCTTTGGTCCTCCACGGAAATTGTGTCGCTTCACGACACCTGCAAACCCTTTTCCTTTTGATGTTCCAGAAACTGAAACAATATCACCTGGTTTAAAAACAGCATCAACAGTAATATACTCACCAGCAGTTGGCGCATCAGCATCGGCAAGACGTACTTCCTTAATCAAAGCAGAAGTTTTTTCAAAACCTGCTTTTTTATTATGTCCGCTCATCGCTTTTGTTGGTTTCTTTTTGGTACCAAACCCAAGCTGCACTGCAGTATATGCATCTTTTTCCAAGGTTTTTACTTGCAAAACTGCATTATCTGCAACAGAAATCTGGGTAACAGGAATTCTTTTCCCATTTTCCAGAAACTTTTGTGTTTGATCAATTTTTCTTCCAATCAGTGTTTGTATCATAGTCAAAAAAAAGATAGCCCTTAGGCTACCTGATCTTTCATATATCTTCTGCGTAAGTCCTAATTAGGCTTTGTTGTCATATGACGTTTGTAATTAATTAATTTGGGCATCTATTTAAAAAAACTACATTTTAAGCTCTACATCAACTCCTGCTGGCAAAGCAAGATTTGTCAAGCTATCAATTGTTTTGTCTGTTGGCGACATAATGTCAATAAGCCGTTTGTGAATTCGAATTTCAAAATGATCTCGTGCATCTTTATCAATAAAAGGAGATTTATTGACTGCATAGACGCTTCTATCAGTTGGAAGAGGTACAGGACCAACTACTTTTGCTCCGGTACGAATAACCGAATCAAGGATCTGTTGACAACACGCATCAAGAACGCGTGCATCATAACTCTTCAATCGAACTCTAATTCTTCCTTTTGGCATAATAGCAACAGACTGTCAAAGAACTATTTAATTATCTTTGTAATAACTCCGGCTCCAACTGTTTTTCCGCCTTCGCGGATAGCAAATCGAAGACCTTCTTCAAGAGCAACGGGAACGATAAGTTTGACTGTCATTTTGATATTGTCACCTGGCATAACCATTTCAACACCTTGTGGAAGTGTTGCGTTACCAGTAACATCAGTTGTTCTGATATAGAATTGTGGTCGATATCCGGTAAAGAATGGTGTATGACGTCCACCTTCTTCTTTGGTGAGAACATATGCTTCTGCTTCAAACTCTGTGTGAGGAGTAATTGAGCCTGGTTTGGCAATAACTTGACCTCGCTCTACATCTGACTTTTCAAGACCTCGAAGAAGAAGTCCGACATTGTCTCCAGCTTGACCTTCATCGAGTTGCTTCTTGAACATTTCAACTCCAGTAACAACTGATTCTTTATTTTTGTCGAGTCCAATGACTGAAACTGCTTCGTTTACTTTGACAACGCCTCTTTCAATTCTTCCAGTTACAACTGTGCCTCGGCCTTTGATTGAGAAAACATCTTCAACAGGCATAAGGAATGGCTTGTCGAGTGGCCGAACTGGTGTTGGGATATATTTATCAACAGCATCCATAAGTTCTTCAATTTTCTTTTCGTATACTGCGTCGCCTTCAAGTGCTTTGAGAGATGAGCCACGAATAATTGGTACTTCATCTCCTGGGAAGTGGTATTTGGTAAGAAGTTCGCGGACTTCCATTTCAACGAGATCAAGAAGTTCTTCATCTTGAACCATATCACATTTATTAAGATAAACAACGATTGCTGGAACTCCAACTTGATAGGCAAGAAGAATGTGCTCTCGAGTTTGTGGCATAGGGCCATCTGGTGCTGAAACAACCAAGATTGCTCCATCCATCTGAGCTGCACCGGTGATCATGTTCTTGATGTAATCTGCGTGACCTGGAGCATCAATATGTGCGTAGTGTCGTGTTGCTGTTTCGTATTCTTGGTGAGAAATATTAATCGTGACTCCACGTGCTCTTTCTTCTGGGGCGTTATCAATATCTTCGTATTTCTTAGCTGTTGCCATACCCTTCTTTGCAAGAACGTGGGTAATAGCTGCAGTTGTTGTTGTTTTACCATGGTCGACGTGACCGATAGTACCGATATTAACATGTGGTTTGGTGCGTTGAAATGTTGCCATATATTTTCCTAAATGAAACTAAAAATAAATCTCAATCAAAAATTGAGAGTGAATGTATGATACAATATTTTTTTCTAGCCGTCAATAGGTAAATTACAAAAACTCACTGATAAATAGAATTATGCAGTATCAACAATTCCTTCAAGAATCCCTCAAAGAACTGCAAAGAATTATACAAAAAAATAATATTTTAGGCAGATACCGACTCAAATATTGGAACAGAAACAGGTTGTTGCTCTGCTGCAATCAGCATCTCAAGTTCATCCTCCAAACTATACAATTCTGGTAAAAATTGCGTGACATTTAATTCCGCAAGAGTTGCTGACCACCCCAGTCCATTTTGTTGAGGTTCATAATGAAAGTGTCCATTATCATCAGTTCCATCTGCTTTCCATTTTTCGGAGAACTTTCCATTTGTTGTATTACGAATATTCATTTGTGTCTTAATCTCATTTTCTGTCTGTCTAATGGCAAATCTTGTCATTACCAATTTATCCGCAGGACTTAAACCTTTATCCGTTGACCTTACGTATTTAAGTATTCCTTCTTTCATAGTAATCAGAGGTGGTGGCCAGACATTGCCATCCCAATTGGCTGGATCTAGTTGCCGCTGAATTGCTTTTATATATCTTTTGGGAATACCAAGTTTTAAAAATGCTTCATCAGGTATTTCCGGCGCGAAATCTTCAGGTGCTGTAACTACCAAACCATGTCCATGATCTAATCGTTCCAAATTTCGGATAACATCCATCGCTTGCTCTCCTGATGCAACTTCTCCCCACAATGCCCAAACAGCCGCTAGAGTACTTTCTTCTCGTAAAATATTATCTTTGTAATCTCGATCATGGTAATTCTTTGTTTCAGGATTATAGAGGAATGTATTTATTTCTTGCTTCATTTCTGCTGATTCGCTCCTCCATTCTTGTGGTGTACGTCCTCCTAAAGTCTCCATACCTAAAATTTCAGCAGCTCGTCCAAACGTTTCCTTATTTGAAGCAAGAATCGTATTAACACAAATAGGCAACAACGCATCTTCACTGCCCGCTCCTCGAACCGAACTAAAATCCCACACCCATTCTCTTCCTGCATTTGTTGCATAACCTGCATCTCGATCACCTACTCGACGAAGATATTTATAGCCAGGAACCATATGATGATAGCTCCCAATTGCTCCTGTTAAATCTCGTGGATTGTTCCATACAGTATCGTGTTCATCCGCTCCTACTTCCATATATATCTTCAATTTATCTTTTATCTCATCTGTTTCTTTGCCTGGATGCGAATCATACCATTCCATCGCCATAGGAATAAAAAATTCAGGACTTCCCGTATTTAAAGAACCATATGCACCAAAATTTGGCATAATTTTAAATCTTTTATAAAGCTGTACTTGTTTATCTAAAAATGTTTCTACAAGTTTACGCCCATATTCAGTATTTCTATCTCCCTTTGCCATATAATAAGCATCATGAGGAAAAGGATAGGGGAATCGATCCTTGTTTGGTACACGATATTCTCCAGGACCTAATCCAATTGCGTCAGTTACAGGATCATCATCAATTTGCTCATGAATATTATATTGTTTAAATCGTTCTACGCCAGCAAGAATATCTCGAATATCGGAATTAATTGTAGGATCAAGTTCCAATCTTCCCTCTCTTCTTTTATACTCTTTCATTGGAACTGTCATACTCTCTTGCTCAGCAGTTGCTGGCTCTTTAAGAATAGCAATAGCTGAGTTATAAGACAAGACAGAAGGAGGAGCACCATCACCATCTAACAAAGAAAACCTCAAAGGCAGCCTGTCACCTGCTATCGTATGACCGAGCTGATCATGTATAGCTATAGGAGACCTTCCACTACCTTTAAACGAAGGTAGACTCATTTCTGGAGTCATATTTATTCTAGAGCATAGCTCTGTGGTAATTGTATTCCTGTCGGAATTGCCGGGCTTGACTGAAAGCTGACAAAAACCTGACACTAGAAGTATGAATAAGCCCAGTAGCTAAATGACGTAATTCCTCGTTTCTTAAGATACGCTTTTTTGGCAGCAACTGAATTCATATCTTCAAACCAAATACTATGTTTCGCATCAGCATGATCTGTGTAGCTAATCTTTATCTCCGATGCATCTTTGTCCCGACTAAAAGCGCACCTTTTTGCTTGACAGCTGTCAATAAACGCTTTTTGTATTTCCTGTGTTGTTTTTGCTTTACCTTGCTGGATTGTTTTACCTTGATTGTCAACTTGCCAGTCATAACCAAAAAGTCCAAAAACAACCGTTATCTTCTGTGGAGGAACACTTTGCACAAAATCATCTGCCATTTTAGTCATATCGTAGCCATAAGTTTGCTGCCCTCGCAAAGGGAAGTTTGGTCCGGGATCACCTTTTACTTTTGAAAAATCATACGCCATAACCATAATCTGATCTGACTGTTTGGCAAGAATTTTGACATCAAAAGGCCGAAGCCGATAAAAAACATCTCCATACACAAGTACAGAAAAACTCATCTTGTTCTTTTTTGTTTCTTGTGCAAATGCTGTGGTGAATGAAGTGATTTGTTTCACCACCGAATCAAAAGGAATTGCTGATACCTCCAAATCTTGCACAATACCCTCAAAACCTTTCTCTTTTGCTAGGGTAATGGTATCATTCATCACTTTCTTTTGTGCGTTTTGGTCTTTTAAAATCGCAAAGTTCGTATTGGAATCAATTAAACGCACAGCAAGAAGTTTGGTTTTATCAGCAGGAACAACAGAAAGAAATTGATCAAGACTTCTTGTCCCTTGCTCTTTTGGATCAATGCCATCAATCGTTGGTGCAATACCAAAATAGATATACTGATCATATGAGGCGTCTTCAATGCTTTGTCCTTTGATTGTCCAATACGGAACAAAAAGTGACGTTGTTTCTTTGGCTGTTGTACTTGCGTCGGTTGGCGATGGCGGCGATTGGGTAGTTGTTGGATAGGGAACAACACTTGCAAGATCTTGCTTGATTTTCTGTCTAGCAATCACAAAGACAAATAAGAGAATAAGGAAAAGCAGTGTGATCAGCACGAGGAATTTCTTCATAGATTTATTATACTCCTCACCATCTTTAATGCTTCTTGCGAATAACGAAATTTTCTTCTTTTGGAAGCACTCTATAGCCTGCAAGAATCTTTTCAACGTCATGCTTTTGTGATTCATGCTTGTGCAT
>DASQPC010000078.1:0-9687 GCA_035644155.1 Candidatus Methylomirabilota bacterium | reverse complement strand
GGGCCTGCTTTGCCACGCATGGCTTCTTGGTATTCAGGAAGTTCTAAAAGCAGATCTATGACTTCATCAACAGTATCAAATTCCTTGCCTTTAAAATAATCCTGCATAAAACTATGCCCTAAATTATCCCAAATTGTATGAAGAGCAAGGAGTGGAACATTGAGAAGCCGTGCGGTATCGATTGCCTGATTATGATTACCAGGGTGGATCCGCAACTCTACTTCTTTCATTCGCTCCATCATCAAGGAATGGGCAACATTGACTGGCATGCCGAATTTGGCATACATGTCAACCTGTAATTCCATCACATCATGAAGATTTGCATAAGCATGACCTTCAGGATGATGACCAATCAGTAAATCAATTTTTTCGCCTTTTTGGTTAAGTCGGTCGACAAGAAGTACTTCAGAGGCGTTTGCGTCGATTCCTGCAAGTATTTTCTTGACTTCTTGCTTTGGATTGCCAAAAAGAATTCTCGAATCTGAATAAGGATTTCTCAGCGTTTCTTCATCAAAATACTTTTTCTTCTTTGCTGGAAGCTCTTGAGCTGCTTTTTTTGCTTTTTCTAGTCGTTTTTTGACAAAGGCCTCACCACGAGGATCTGCCTTTATCCCCATCTCAATCGCTAAATCATAAATTTCTTGAATAGTCATGAGATCAAGTATATAATAGGAAGGCCTTAATTTCAAGGCGAAGGATTATTTGGGCGAGTGGCGGAATGGTATACGCGATAGTCTCAAAAACTATTGGTCGCAAGGCCTTGAGGGTTCGAGTCCCTCTTCGCCCACTGAGTGGGTTTAAAAAGAAAGAAAAAAGATCTATAGAACTTCCACTCCTAATTTTTTTAACTCTTTTGCAACAAGAAAAAGCGGTAAACCAACCGCACCGAGATAGTCTCCTTCAATTTTTTCAACAAAAATAGCACCCAAATCTTGTATAGAATATGCACCTGCGCGATCAAACGGTTTTTCTTTTTCAATGTAACTGGCGATTTCTTGTGGAGAGATCTTTCGAAACCAGACCTTTGTTTCAATTGATTTAATGATAGTTCGTTTATTTACCGTATCAACTAAAACAAAACCAGTTACAATCAGATGTTGCCTGCCTCTAAGTTTTTTGAGCATACGTTTTGCATCTTGCACATCTTTTGGCTTACCCAAAACATCATTCCCTAAGACAACAATCGTATCTGCTGCAATAATAATTGCGTCAGGAAATTGTTCGACAACTGCTTGTGCTTTTTGTAATGCTAACTCTTCGGCCTGATGACGCGGATTGAAACGAGGAATAAGTTTTTCAACAACGTTACTAGAAACAACAGTAAATGCTATACCAAGCTGTTTAAGTAATTGCTTTCTTCGGGGAGATGTCGATGCTAACACAATTTTTCTCATAATATTAGTATAGCATCAGAGTCCTCAGCTTGAAAGCTTTTAAGTCCCAGAGCAATTTACAAATTTATTACAATATTGTTGCATATCTCTCAAACCAAATTTTTATCATAGATGAACACATGTATAAAGTTTTGCTATGGGATAGCCTCTTTGGAGGAATCCTTTTTTTTCTCTCATTGTTTCTCATCTCTTTTTACTTTCATGCAGAGACGCTTGACACGCATTATGCTGATTGGGTTGTTCATGCATTTCGTGTTAAATCACTTGAAACTTATGGTTTGGCATCGTGGACACAAGAATGGTCAAATGGCATTAGTCTGTGGCGTTCTTACCAATTCCTTCCCCACTTTCTCACAGTGATTGTTCAAAAAATCACCTATTCTTCTGTAACCAGAGCTATGATTCTGACAACGATTTTTCTTTTTGTGGGACTACGTTTATCTCTCTATATTTTACTCAGACTACTAAAATTTGCTCCTCTTACAGCGTTTATCTGCTCGATTCTGTCCTATGATATTGCACAGTACTGGGGAGGCGTGGCGGACTACTCTTTGATGTTTGGTTTTGTTTTCTTTCCAATGATGCTTTTTTTCTGGGTGAAATATTATCAAGGATCACTTCAATATCTTTTTCCTTATCTTGTTGGTATTTCTTTTTATATGCATCCTGTTTTAGGTTATTCAGTTGTTGCTCTTTGGATAATGGGCATTCTTTTTTCTGATAGAAAAATTTTATCGTGGTCTCATGTTTTGCAATGTATTATTTTTCTGATTTCCTCATCGCTTTTTTGGTTTCCTTTAGCTTTTAAGACATCATATGAATATACAAGTCCTGTCTTTGCAAATAAATATTTTCTTAATTTAGTTCTTTCTGGCTATAAATATTTTGGATTAAGTCTTTTTCTTTTGATTGCACTCCTTTTATCAAGCATTAATATTTTTTTCCCAATCGACAAAAAATTTAAATGGATAAAAGTTTTATCGTTATTTGTGATTGCTTATTTTATCCTTATTTTATTGGGTCTTAATGTGGATTTACCAGAAGCGATTGCGCAATTACAATTTACTAGAGCTGTAACAATTGTTGGCTTAGGGATTATTTTTATTTTTGCCGGCGTATTGGAAAAAGCAATACAAATCCGTTCAACTGCTTTTAAAGGTTTGTTGTTGGTTTTTCTTTGTTTGGTTGTTATTGAGGGACTGTGGTTTAGTAGTATTTATTCACCAAATCCTTACAAAAAAATTCCAGAAGCAATCACTGCATTTCAAGAAAAAAATCCACAAAAGAATATTAGCGATGGTCGCGTATGGTCCTCGACAATTGGTGAATCAAGCTATTATCCGTCTCTCACAACTCGCCTCCCCTACTCTTACATGGGACATTTAGAATCAAATCAAATTTCTCCAAGAATTTCTCCGCTTATTCTCTATGCGCCTTATCCTGACAAAATTCCGCTTGCAAATATTACGAGGCTTAATGATTATTTTAAAATTAGTGGTGTTAAATATATTTTTCTTGATAATCAATCTCCTTTTACAAATACCTTGCTTTCATCAGACAAACAAATTTATAACGACTTAGGCCAAGTGAAACAAGATGATGCAGTTTATCACGCCTTTGAAGTTCCTTGGCAGGTACGCAACGCAGTCGCTATTAATCAAAAATATCAAAAAGATTTTGCTCCTTTTCCAACTAATCTTGAACTAACTGAAGTCAATGATCAAATTGCACTTGATGATTATGTCAAAAAATTTGTTGGGATTTTATATCAACCTGAAAATATTCCATTGGCAATTGCATATCCATCCTACGATACAGTACTAATCAAAGTGCCAACTGAACTTACGACAAAACTGCTTTATATCAATGAAAGTTACGATGCCGGATGGAAAGGATATTTTCATAATCAAAGAATAATACTACAAGCAGCTGGACCAAATTTTACGAAAATTATTCTTCCCACACTTAATCAAACAGGTGAAATAATTCTCAAACATGATTGGCCTTTATCATTTTATATCAGTGTTTATCTAATTTTTTTGATACCTGTAGAGTTACTTATTATTACTTTAAGCAAAAAATTGTTATTTCAAAAACACAATGTATATTTATGAAAAAAATAAAAACAGTAAAAATTCATAATACAGCACTCTTGTTTATTCTTATAGCGCCGTTTACGATTGCGTTCTATGCGTCCTATATTTTTAATCCTGTTCACCGAGGTGATCTCTGGCTTTATCTTCTGCAAATTCTTGCTGATGGTATTGCAATAATCAATTTGGGGACATTGTGGCTTACTATTCTCCTTGATTTGATACAACCGGAATATCACAAACGTGATATGAAATATGATCCTTCTTGGGCAATTACCACTCCGTTGTCTGTTGATATTTTGATTCCTGTCGCAAATGAATCATTGACGATTATTAAAGCAACACTTGAAAGTGCTAAAGCAATTAACTATCCTCATCAAACATATGTCCTTGATGATGGCGGCTCGCTTAAAGTAAAACAAATTGCTAAGAATTTAAAAATTAAATATCTCGCCAGGCCTCGACATCAGAAATCATATGCAAAATCAGGTAATTTAAATTATGGATTGAAACATTGTGATGGAGAGTTCTTTGCAATTTTTGATGCTGATCATATTCCGGAAAAAGAATTTCTGTCAGAACTTCTTCCTTTTTTCGAAAATGAAAAAGTTGCGCTGGTACAAACGCCACAACATTATACAAATACTCAAAAATTTATTGCAAAAGGCACAGCACTTGCTCAAGATGTTTTTTATAAATATATCCAACCTGCAAAAAATAGTTATAATGCATCATTTTGCGTTGGGACAAATATGCTTTATCGACGTTCTGCTGTTGAGACAATTGGCGGCATTGCGCTCATTGATCATTCTGAAGATATTTGGACAACTATTCTTCTTCATGAAAAAAAATGGGAATCTGTCTATTATAATAAAGTTCTTGCACATGGCCGCGCACCTGAAACAATTCCGGATTTTTTTCAACAACAAAATCGGTGGGCGATGGGTGGATTTTCGTTATTTTTCAAACGAAATCCTCTCTTTCTTTCTCAATTAACAACTGATCAAAAATTACAATATACCTTTTCAAATATTCATTACTTTAGTGCCTTTTCAATTTTGATTTATCTTTTTTTGCCGATTAATTATATGTTGACCGGAAATTATTCAATGAACGTTATGGACAGTAGTGGATGGCTTGTGCATTTTATTCCATATTTTATTACAGTTTATTTTTTGCCGCTTTTTTTATTGGGACAATTCTCTCTTGCGACTGTCAGTACAGCAATTGCAAGTTTTGCGCCATATCTTAAAGCATTTTTTTCAGTCGTACTGAAAAACAAATACACTTGGATTGCAACAGGAGCTGAAAGAAAAAAATCGTATCTTATTATGAATTATATTTGGCCGCATATTTTTATTATTGTCTTGTCGCTTTTATCAATTATTGTCGGTTGGTATAATGCTTCGGATATAATATTGACAATAACAATTACTTTTTGGATTTTAGTAAACACATATCTTCTTTATATTTTTGTTAGAAATGGTGTATTTGCATATGCATAAATCATTACGAGTTATTACTAATATTCTTTTTCTTTTTACTGTTATTATTGTCGCGTGTATCATTGCAACAATGGCACTTGTTAAAAAAATTGACAAAGATAACACGCAATATAACAATGGGCTTGAAGGAACTGTTATCAAACAAAGCGTTCCTATTCTTGCTCTCTCAAGTGGCGTTGTTAAAAAAATATATGTCAGACCTGGAGATACTGTAAGGAAAAATGATTTGTTGGTTGAACTTGATAATCCTGTTCTTGCTGGGAAAATTCAAGCTTTACAAAATTATCCTAATAATGTCTCCGCGCAAACAGAAGCAAAAGTCGCACAAGAAGAAGTTAAAGGTTGGAAATTGTATGCACCAACGGATGGTGTTGTTACTGATATTTTTGTCAATGAAGGTTCTCCTGTCCAAGAACTCATGAAAATAATTAATCTTTATTCAAATGACAATATTTTGTTACTGGCTAACTTATCAAACGATCAGTATGCATCAGTGCAACAATTACATCAAACAAGCGCATATAGTCAAAGACTGAATCAAAATTTTGCTATTGACCCAGACATCCTACAACCTGATGAGAAAGTTAATAATTTTAACGAGAAAAAAATCGGATTATATTTTCGATTTAAAGATGAACAAGAAGCACAAAGTCTTTTAAATAATGAAGATTTGGATTTGCATATCAATGAACAAAGTACACAAATAACAAAACCAATTGATTATGTTGTTCGCTTTTGGAATAGCCTTTTTAACAAACAAATCAAAAAATGAAAAAACAAAATATTTTTAAAATATTTTCTATAACAATCATGTGTTGTGTTTTGGCTCTTGTATGGGGACTTATTTTCTTTAGGTCTTTTTATCCTAAAAATACACCACCATCTGTAAAAGGAGCTTTTACTACAGCAACGGATAATGCTCTCCCTTCGTCTCATTCACTTACTCCCGTTATCTCAAATCAATGGTATACATCGCTTATCGAAAACTTCCCATCATATCCTCTTTATGCAATGCCGCTTGCTTTTAGAACATCATCCAAAGGGATTGGATTTTCCTATCCACATATAAATTCTACAAAAAATACTATTTTTGCTCCATATAATGAAGATTTTACCGTTGGTTATGTCACTCCTTTTACAAAAACACCACATCTCACTAGTGTTGGTGATTGGACTATTAATGCTGATTTGACAACTGATGATAAAAAAACATTATCATTCTCATTAGGTCATGGGCTCCCCTTTTCTGTTATCAAAACAACTGATGACATCGTCCTTTCTTATACAAATGCTTTTCAAGTTTCTATCGATCAAAAGCAAATACGGAGTAGCTCTTTTGCAACTGATGCGTTTATGATAACGACAAATGGAAATAATTATATTTATGTTTTTCCAAAAGTGCTAACTATCCATCAAGATAAAAATAAAATTACTATTCCTAATCCAGAAAGAATTTTTGTAGGACTTCTTGATAAAAAAGCAAATTATTCTCTCTTTAAGGAAAACAGTACCGTAGAGATTCTTGACTCGCAGGCATCTGCCCAAATAACTGCCGATCAACTAACGGTATTGTATAAATTAACAACTGCAACAGGAACGCCTCTTATCACATTGTATCCTCATCAATACAATCTTTCACTTTCTAAAAAAGATATTTTGGGGACATATGAAACAATCCGTGGGCAATTGAAACTCATTAAGACTGATAATTTCCCTTTATCATTTCCTCTCACAATTCCTAGCGGATCATTTGCCAAATTAGACAATGACTACCCTGACTTAACAAAACAAATTCAGACAGATATTCAAGATATTATTAAAGATAAACCACCAGCGAGTGAAGATTATTATCTTGGAACGTGGTTTGGAAAAGTGAGCAATTTACTTCTGCTTGCAGATGCATATAATTTGGATCGTGATAAACAACAACTTCTCAATTACGTTGAGCCAATTTTTCTCGAAAGTCTTAAGCACTTTTCATATGATAAAGAAAAAACAAGTCTGATCGCTGACAAACCAGAGTTTGGTAATGAAGATCTGAATGATCATCATTTTCATTATGGATATTATATTAGGACGGGAGCTGTTTTGGCGAGTTTTGATTTAACACTTTTACCAAAAATCCAAGACAAAGTTGGTCAGATGGTAGATGATATTGCAACCACTGAAAGGAGTTCTTCTGAATATCCCTATCTTCGAAATTTTGATATTTATGAAGGGCATTCGTGGGCTGATGGCATTGGTGATACAGCAGATGGCAACAATCAAGAATCATCTTCAGAAGCAATTAATGCGTGGTATGGAACATATCTTTGGGGTAAATTAACTAATGATGGTGACTTACAAAAAAACGCACTATATCTTTACAATATGGAAATGCAATCCGCTGAATATTACTGGTTTGATAAAAACAATATGTATGATGCGCCATATACTCACGCAATTGCGTCAATTATTTGGGGTGGGAAAGTTGATTTCGCGACATGGTTTAGTAAAGATACCAATATGATTTATGGTATCCAATTGTTGCCAATTACACCGGCATCACTTTATCTTGGAACCCTACCAACATTTTCGCACTATGCTACTGATTATCATGCAAATGGTGGAAATGAAACAAAAGACTGGGGAGATCTTTTTACGATTTGGGAATCCTTTTATAATCCGACAACCGCATTACAACTGAAAGAAAAAATAAACAAACCCGAAGGAAATACACCAAAATCACTTATGCTCTACATGCTATATCTCAATAAAGAAAATTCTGTAACTATTACACCCTCCGTATCAACTGCCGGATCTTCTCAATAAAAAAATTAATCATATATCGTGGACTATCAATGATAAGATCCTGAGCATGAAGATAGTTAACATCTTCTCCACCAAATCCTCTTTTGAAAATAGAAATCCCGGAAAAGCGATGATCCTTTTGCTCAACAGGTGCGACTCCCCAAAAATTATATCGCTGTATACTACGCTTCTTGGCTTCTTTTATTGCTTCCCATTGCAATAAATAAGCACCTGGATATTTCCTCCCCTCCTCTGTACTTGCACCATAATGGTAGACCGCTTCGTTACCATAAAAGATAATAAATGCTTGGGCAAGAACTTTTTTCTCAAAACTTGCAGTATATAAAAGTGCTTGATTTGCTACTAAAAATACTTTGAATTGCTCCTGAAAAAATTGAAAAGAAAAAGGAATAAATTGTTGACGCTTCGCAGTATCCAACTGTAAGTCATAGAATGATTTAATCTGTCTTTCATCCTTGGTTGTAGCAATAGTAATGCCTAATCTTTCTGCTTTTCGTATTTCATATCGTGTTGTTTTGCGCATTTGCAACAATAATTCTTCCTCTGACTTTGTGATATCTAACTGAGAAGTTAATTCTGCATGAAGATACATCGGCGCTGTATGACAATTATTTTCTCTAAATATTTTTTTTGAAAAATCATTTTGGATAAGTTGTGGACGAATACGAACAAAAACACATTTTTCATTTTTTGCAATCATTTTCACTTGCATAAATATCGCCTTTACCAACAATTGATTTTTCCAATCAATAATAGGACCTCCTGGAACTGTGAGATATCGACCACGTCGTGCTGGCTCAACAATAGAAAGCATTACGCCAATAAGTTTTTTATTTGTGTAAAATCCCGTACGAAAAATTGATTTTCCAAGAGCTCTATGAAATTCTCCCCAATACCATGATTGCAAAAAATTTACCTCGGTATGTTTTTCCAAAAAATCTTCCCATTCTCTCTTGTCCTCAATTAATTTTACTGTGATTTTATCCATTGATTTATTGTCTCTGCAATATATTTTGCATCATTTTCAGAAACATTTTTATGAGTCGGTAAGTTGATAATTTGTGTCACTATTTTCTCTGCATTTGGGCACTGATTTTGATAATCTGTCAAATAAAAATATTTTTTGGGTGCAATAACACTATCATACCAAATATCTGAAACAAAAATTGCATGATTCTTCAAATATAGAATTAATTCTTTTCTCTCGTCTATAAAAATTGGAAAACGTAAATTAATTGATTTCAAGATTTTCTTTGTTGTTATTTTTTTTAATGTATCGTTATATCGTTGAGAAATTTTTCTTCTGTGTAAAAAATTTTTTTCTAAATTTTGAAATTCGTTAAATATAATTTTACAGTACCATGCAGCAAGCACATGAATCGCATCTTCACTATGCATTGGATTTGAAAGAAATTTGAATTTTTTAAGAATTGCATGAAGTGTTTTTCCAAAACCACTAGTATACGTTTTCCTAATAATAAATGTCCACAAAGGATAAAATCTATCAATTAATTGACGATTATTATTGACTTGTAGAAAAGATAAATATTGTACAGAAAATTTTTTGTTTCTTATAATAAGTGCCCCTCCTGAAATACCATCAACGACTTTATCTTGACTAAACGAAAGCACAGTAAAATCTCCAATAGTGCCTGACTCTTTTCCGTTTTCATAAATTGTCCCAATGGAATGAGCTAAATCTTCAATAAGAATAATGTTTTTTTCTTTACAGTATGCTGCAATTTTTTCTATGTTACACGGATAACCTAAGGTGTTTTGGATGATAAGAATTTTAAGATTTGGATCGTTTTGCAAATGTTTTTTGACGGTGTCTACTGAAAAATGCAATGACTCTTTTTCAATATCTAAATAACAAACATCATA
>DASQPC010000077.1:0-14308 GCA_035644155.1 Candidatus Methylomirabilota bacterium | reverse complement strand
ATAAAGGTCATACCAACACCTATTGGCATAACCAGAAGCGTTGGCAAGACATCAATCAAATACGTTCCATGGACAGGTAACCGACTGAGCCACGCTATAGCAATCGCAATAAGAAGAGGTCCTGCAATAAGAAATGGTTTATAGCCAATTCGTGAGACAAACCGTGGCACTCTGGTTGATACAAAAGCCAAAATAATTGGAAAAGGTAAAAAGCTAAGTCCCGTAAGAACGGGTGAATAGTTAAGTATTGATTGAATATAAAGAGAGGTAATAAAAAACATTCCTAACATACCTGCATAAATTGGTGCCATTATGACATTTGCGCCGGTGACATTTCGTATTTTAAAAATGGTTAATGGCATGAGTGGATAGCGAGTTTTGGATTCATTAAAGATAAAGGCAATAAGTAAAACAATGGCAGCAGCAATAGTTAGCAAAAGAGAGCTATTGAGCCATCCCCAAACCGGACCTTGACTAAGAGCATAAACGAGTGTGATAAGGCCACCTGTTACAAGTATTGCTCCGGGTAAATCTAAATTATTATGCGTTGCTTCTTTTTCGTGAGCGGGAACATTTTTAAGAATACCGATTGCGACAAGTATTCCGATTGGTACATTGACAAAAAAATCCCATCGCCACCCAAGAAATTGTGTTAATACTCCACCAAGAAGCAGTCCCATTGCAGCGCCTCCTGTTGCGATTAGCGTCCAATAGCCAAGCGCTTTATTTCGTTCCGGTCCTTCACCAAACGTAACTAAAACAATTGAAAGTGCTGATGGAGACATAAGCGCGGCAGCAAGGCCTTGCAAAGCCCGCAAAACGATGAGCATACTAGATGACTGTGATAAGCCAATGAGCAATGAGAAAATTGTGAAGCTCACCATGCCAATAACTAATGTCCGTCGACGTCCAAATAAATCGGCGGCGCGACCTCCAAGGAGTAAAAATCCCCCAAAAGTCAGCGCATAAGCAGTGATAACCCATTGTAAGGAGCTATTGCTAAAGTGAAGATTTTGTTTGATAGTAACGAGGGCGACGTTGGTAATAGAAACATCCAGCACAATCATAAATTGTGCTATCGCTAACAAGGTAAAGATTAACCATTTCGATTTTTGATTCATGAGTAATTATTGTAACTTTAAATAGTTGAAGTTGTCAAGTATTGATTTGCTATAGTATAATAGTTGTATGGTAAAGCAGATGGAAGACAATCTTAATTGGTTATTGTTGCGTATCTTTTTTCGTGCTAAAAGAGGGCTGGTCAAGCTTTCTGAAGAATACAATCTCACGTTTGTTCAGGCATTTACTCTATGTTTGCTTGAACCAAAACAAGCAATTCCGATGCATGCAATTTCTGATATATTGGCATGCGATGCTTCAAATGTCACAAATATTGTTGATCGACTTGTGCTCAGTGGCTATATAGAACGAAAAGAAAGTACGAGTGATCGTCGTATTAATGCAATTTCCTTGACACAAAAAGGGAATAAAGTTCGTCAAGAATTTTTAAAAAAACTCACTGAAAGACAACTTCCTCATTTGAATAATCTTTCACCAAAAGAAGTTGCTCTTTTCAAAAATATCTTAAAAAAGCTCTTACTCTAAATTAGTAGCGACTCGCAGAAAAGAGTAATTGAGCTTGTTCATAGTTAACAACCCAACCGTTGTGAAGGACGCTTCGATAAAATCTCGTATGAAGGATTTTTCCTGTTTTGTCATAGACTTCAGGATAACCTCCATACTGCAAAATATTTTTTTCGTAAGATGTAAGATGTTTTTTTGCCTCAGATAGATAGTCTTGGTCATACTGTCCTAGATAAATAAGTGTTTTTATATATTCCATACCCCAATGACTCCAGATACTAGTTCCCATATAAGATGGAGCAAAGTGTCTCACTGGTCGATACAACTGTTTTGGTAGATCGTGTGTACTATAGTGGAGTGGGAAAGGGTCAGCAAGCATATTTTGCTTAACATACGTTACTATCTGTTGCAAATAATTTCTGTCTTTGCTTTTTTTAACATCAAGAAATTTCGTCGAAAGAACAATAAAACTGTCTGCAGAAAAGAGTTTCTTTTTCTGTGACATTTCAGAAAGGTCATCAAGAAATATTCCTGCTTTGGTATTCCAAAATGCATCTTTTATTCGTTTTCTCCATTGCTCAAGTTGTAAGTCGGTTAGCTCATACAGGCCAAGTCTTTTTGCAAAACCGAGTGTCGCCCATGCGATGACATTATCATAAAAAGAAGAAGTTCGTTTGATGCCATCTCGTGCGCTTGCAAGCAAGATATCTGTTCTTACTAATCCTGTTTGCGGGTTTATAATTTCCTTATGATAATTTGTAAGAAGGTGAGTGAGTAGCAGTTTGTATTGAGTAAGGAGTTTTTTTGCAGAAGTTTTTGTTTGCTGGGGATACATTGGGAGCTTTTTTGTTGGAAACGTTGTGGTGATAAATGTATCATCTGTTAAGGCAAGAAGGGTATAGAGTATTGCAAAAAGAGAGTCAGAAGGACGGGCGTAAAAGTTAAAACAGGTAAACAGATGTTTTTGAACGGGGACAATTGTCGTATATTCGTTCCCAGCCAACGCAAAGACAGCCAAATCAAGAGCAATTGTTCTGAGTGCAATTTGTTGTCTATTGAGCCAATCTTTTGTACTTGAAGGGATACGAGGATCAAGAAGCGCATTATAAAAAATGCCAAGATTACGGACAAAAAGTTGATAGAAATGTCCTCCAGTGATAACGTAAGGATTTGTTTCACCAAAGCGAATCGTATGAATTTGCTCGATGATTTCTTTTTCAGAGCCTTGTAATTGTTTTTCTTTGCGAAGTGTTGTTTTACTAATTCTGACACCTGCTTTTGCATAAATATAGGCGCGATAGTGTGTTTTATTTGAAAAAGTAATAGGAGCAGTTTGTTTGAGGATAATCTCGTTGTTGACGACTTTTGTTGTAAACGGAGAATAATACATGCGTTTTTTATCTCCAAAGAGAGAACTTCTTTGTAAGTTCACGTAGTTGTGTGTCTTCTCCAAAAAAACAAATGCCGTAGTATTCAAGTTCTGATTCAGATGTCTCATGAGTTTTTTGTTTTTGTTCAGCAAATGTCCCAACAATCATAGTATTTATAAAATCATTGAAGGGAATATTTTTCTCTTTCAAAGCATTGCGCAGCGTTCTCAGTTGATTTGAGTTATCAGCAGACAGGACAATAAATGGATTATCAGAAATACTTAGATGGATTCCACCATCTTTATCAACATAATTATCAAAGCGAAGCGCTTCTTTATCAAAATAAAGAGCAGAAAATCCTACTGCCATATGTCCCAAAGCATTCATCAATCTTCCTGTTTCCATTTTTTTATTGAGGACTGCAACAAATCTTTGTGTTGTCGGATTATTATTCACAAAATCTATTATAACAGAAGTTTAAGCTTACATAAGGGCAGATACAAATATTATTATTGAACATCTTAGATGGGGAGGCAAGCAAGATTCTCAATTGATGAAGATTGCAAAAGAGAAACCAAAAGAAGTACTTGCTATCTCATTATTAAGCGTGCAAGAGTTGTATGAGGGACGTAGTACACGGGATGACCAAAAAGAACAGTATCTTTTGGCAACAATTAGTCCCTTAAAAATATTACCATACACCTATGAAATAGCACAATT
The DNA here is from genome assembly GCA_035644155.1 of Candidatus Methylomirabilota bacterium. Taxonomy (GTDB): domain Bacteria; phylum Patescibacteriota; class Microgenomatia; order Levybacterales; family UBA12049; genus DATIGJ01. Next base: position 10,634 of record DASQPC010000077.1, on the reverse strand, counting down.
AGCAGGGGAAATTGCTAGAGATTTAGATCAACCTATCGAGCTTGCTGATGCCGCAATCTCTGCAACGACAATTTTAAACGCGGCTTCACTCTTGACACTCAATAAAAAAGATTTTATTAATATTCAAAATTTAGAGCTACTTTAACCGTTGGAGCATTTGGTCAACCGTTGATATGCTCCCAGCGGAATGGACTGCTGGGGCGATGCCTAGATCGGGTGGCGGAATGACATCTACAGGATCGCTGGCACAGTGCGTTCCATTTGCTGGCCGTTGCAGCGTCAGAAGGTAAGCTGTGGCATAACTCCGTACACAGGCTGAAAAGCGATAACTAATGTGTCCATCGCCATTCCGGATTACTAGTCGGCCATTCGCCATCTCGGACAGTGCTCGTTGCGCCCAGATAAGCGGCGTTGCGGCATCTTCTGAAGCCGACACCACCAGCGCAGGCACTGTGGCTGGTACAGGTGAATTCAACGGTGCAGCTTCCACCGGGGCCACAGGGTATTTGTAGCACTGGATCGCTCCCTGATACAAACTGTCGATTCCATAGCGTGGCGCCACTCCTTTGGTAACTGTCTCGAAGGCTTTTACCTTTGTCGGCGTATCGAGCCACTGTGAGAACGTTCGATCCAGGCAAGCAATGGCCCGGTGAGTCCCAGCTCCGGTGGGATCGTAATTGCCATCAAAGTTGCTGCCCGTCAGTGCGTCGTACAAATAGCGAGCAAGCGAGGCGTCCTCAGCTGGACCGGCTACCGCCTTAGCCAGGATATCTGCTGTCCAGGCAAAATTTTCTTGCCCGGCGGCTGTCGTAGCCTCCAAGGCCAACGTCAGTACCCAATCGTTTACAGGTTTCTGAGTAATCGGACCATGCGGTGCCGGGATACCTGTGCCTATACGCGCCCGTGCTATTGCCTGGTCAAAAATTTGGTCGAGGTCTTGGCCGTGAAGCGCGCAATCTGCCGTTGCCTGACACCACCGTTTGAACACCGACCATGAATGCTCAAAGGCAATATGACTCTCGGTGATGCTCTGTTCGTCCAAAGCCTTATGATTCTCTACAGAATCCATGAATAGCGCCCGCACGTGCTGCGGATACAGCGCCGCGTAACGCTGCATTATGAAAGTACCATACGAGTAGCCCAACAGAGTGAGTTGACTAGCTGTCGCATCACCGGTCAAAGCCATCGCCTGTCGTAGCAACTCCATATCGCGGATACTGCTGGCACTATCAATGTGGGACGCCAGCGGCTGATTGCGATTCACGCAACCTTGGTTGAACGCAATTTCTTGGTTTAGCAAAACCTGTCGCTGCGCATCCGTTTGGGGCAAACGGTTCGTGTTCCAGTAGGTAGTCAGATCCGCTGTGGTGTTACACGTGATGCCTTCGGTGGTACCGCGTGGATCAAGTCCCACCACGTCAAATCGCGCCAATACTGTCGGATCCAGCCGATTGGATAGATTATTGTATCGGACAATACCTGCCATCGCGTTACCCGGTCCGCCGGTGTTTAGTATCAGCGTACCGATACGGTGGGCAGAGTCAGTGGCACGCTGCCGTGATACGGGCAAGCTGATGGTCGAGCCAGTCTGATTGGTGTAATCCAAGGGTACTGTTAGCGTCGCACAATCTCGGCTAGGCACATCGGAGCAGGGCTGCCAGACCAGCGGAGTGGCCGTATGGACATTGGTTGGCAATGTCACAGTAGCTTCAGTACTGGCCCTTGCCGGCACAACCATAAGCATCATTGCCGCTACAAATACCAACGGTAATACTAGCGCCAGTGCTTTCAAGCGTTGTCTTCTTGGTTTTAGGTTGAAAGAATCTATTTTTTTCATCGATAAAAATTATCTTAACAAAACTTATGTTAAATTTGTGTAAGAAGATAGTTACTATTTTGTCAGTTCATAAAATTTCCAGATTTTTCTAGAAGAAGCTACTCTGTTGGAGTACATTTCTATGAACAATCACTACTTTTATCAGAGAGATTTATAAAGTTATTTCACTTTTTGAATCAATCCACTTACCTTTCCATTTTGTTGCTTCATCTGAGACATATACTTTTTCAGGTATTAATTTGTACATCCGAAGAGGGGAATCCTTAAGAAAATCGTCAATTGTCGTTAATTGTTAACTTTTTATATGCAAATCAAGAGTCTTAGATTCCCACCTTTTCTTGGTTTGAAACTTTATAAACAGACAGAGGCGATTGAAGGATTAACGTTTTATCCTGATAAAACGAAAAAAGGCCTCCGCTCTTTTGCTTGAAGACTACTTTCGATAGGCGCAATTACTCGCGACCAATGATATAATATTATATGTCTAGAATAATTTCAATTTTTATCTCTGCCTCAATAAGTATTTATGAAACTTACTCAAAAACAGCGCGAGAAACTGTGGGGTGAAGACGGACCCTATTCAGAAGCATGGCTTATCTTTGAAACAAGAATATTAGATGATTCTGTAAGTCGTGTTTTTATTAATGTGGAAGTTCACCTTAATCCATTTACCTATGAAACTATCAAGAAAAATCGAAAACTTTTTGCGGATGATCCACTGATTCAGCAAGTACTTGATCACAGCGATTATAGAGGACAACCTCATGGATATGTGACTTGTGCTTTTCTAACGGAATATACAGATGATAGTGTTATGGAAGAAGCAAAATCTCATCTGGAGTATGCAAAAAGTACGATAATAAAGATGCACAAATTTGTTCTTGCTTCAATCAACACAGACAGAAGAAAGCGAAATTAGAAAAATTCGAATTTCCGGCTGCCGTTGAGACTGAAATATTTGGCAGGGACTCGTGAAGAACGTTAGAACTTTTTACGCACAAAATACTGAGTTTTATATCCCTAGCTTGCAACAAATATAAGAGCATAGTATACTACATATATGGGAAGGCGAGAAAAGGCTAGATTAGTTTCATCATATAAGAAATACCGCACCTCCAAAAAGAAAAGAAATGTGTTGGATTTTTTCCGTGTCTTCATGCCGGAGATCATCTTTCGTACTACAAAACTAGAAGGGGAACCAATAACTCGAAAGAAAGTTTCTGCTTTATTCAAATAATGAATGAAAAATTCATCAACAAAACCTCTCGGTGCGACATCATATAAGGATACTGCATTTGGTATTATTCCACGATCAAAATTGCTCCAACTTGAAATCGAAGGAACGAAGAAAGGACTGGAATATTTATACGATTTAGTAAAAAATAATAAGGATATTAGAATTACCCCTGAATTTATTTGTAAACTACATGAAGTTTCCTTTGCTTGGATTTTTACTAAATGGGCAGGAAAGTATCGAAAGATTCAAGTCACGTTTTCCGATAAAGAAGCTCCAAAATATTTTGAAGTACCAGCATTAATCATAAATTTGTGCAACGACTTAAAAGAGAGATTAAAGCATCTGCCACCAAACGAAGACGAACAATTTATTCTTGAAGTCGTAAAACTTCTCGCGTGGTTTCAGCACTGGTTTGTTTTTATTCATCCGTTTCAAGATTACAATGGGAGAACGGCTCGCATGCTCACTATTTTTATCCTTTTACAACTTGATTTACCACCACTCGAGTTAAAAGTAGAGAGGGAAGAATATAGAAAAGAATATCTTACGGCTATGCAAAATGCTGATAACGGAGATTATTCTTTGCTTGAGAGATTAATAGGCGAAGCTCTGTCTGAGACATTAGATTTGTCTCAAAAGTAAATTTTGAAGGTTCGAGTCCGTCTACTGTGAGGCTAAGTAACTATGTAGGAACTTATTTTGCTACTTTATGCTCAGTTGCTTCTGAAAATAGTTTGCTGCTTAGGTAGTTATGCTAAGTAGAGAATTAATTCGACGAAACAACTATAAGATTGTATCTTGCTTAGTTTTTTAGTATACTTATAGCTTGATATGAGTAAAGAATATACATTTCATTCTCCTAAACCGGAAAGACTGGGAAAGGTAACCAATACGGACTTTGATAAGGTTGCATCTGTGAGTCAGGCAATAGGTTCTAAATACGCAGATCCAAGTATTCCTTCTTATATTTTGTCTCCATCTGCTCTATCTTATAAAATTGATCCGGATGGGAGGGTTGGGCTTGCTACTGGAGTAGATGATTCTGCTGACACAAATGTTTACGATACCAGATATGTAACAACGCCATTAGCTCCCGATGAAAGAGAAACGGTGGTTGATGTAGTTAAGCCATTTATTGATGTGGGAAAAAAATGGCTTCATCCTGATGAGGCAATTGTCGTTGACTTTTTCCGAAAAGAGCAAGAGGCTGGTTATTCAGGGTTTTGGCATTTTGATGGCACTCCTGGTTCTGATGACTTTCGAGGTGTGATATTTTACGACGGATTCCCAACAGATTTTGCTGTTGGAGAGATTGTAATTCATGTGCCTGACGAACAGTATCCTCCGACTCCAAAACAAATTCATTCTATGATACCACCTGGACTCGTTGTGGAAGAACTTGATGAGAGGAAGGATACATTTATTTTTATGGAAGGACCTGAACCGTTGACTGGTGTAGGCATTGCAAATGGACATATTCATAGAGTGGTTGCAATTCCGAATTCTGAAAAGGGAACTGTTCGTTCATTTCTCAGATTGGGTACTCGAATTAAGGGAAAATAATAAATCGCTAATCTTCGAGGTTATTTTTAATAAGTTCTTCTTTTTAAATTTTGAAATACTACGTGAAATTAACGATATCACTTCGGCTGTATAAGATTCATGCCTAGACAAAATTATAATTTGGCAGGGACCTGTGCTCTTGAGCATTCGTTGAGATTTCCTTCGACCGTTTCTAGACTCTTGAAGCTAATTAAGTGACCGTTTTGAAACGGTGTGTGTCAGCAGGGGCTCGTGAAGGACGTTAGAACTTTTTACGCACAGAATGATGATTTATATATTCCATCATTCGCTTAACAATCTTGTACCCTCAGATAAAATTGCAAGTTCATACATATATTGGTATAATCTCGAAACTCTTAAATAGAAGAGTATAATATACTATGAGTAGAGAAATAATTGGTTTTGCTGATGATACAACAGGGCTCTTGATGTTGCAGGGTCCTTTCATTCTAGAGGAAGAAGGACAACTGTCCAGCTTGAGCTTGGCAATCAAGTACTTGGTGATGCTTCGTGTCATGTTGTAAATTTAAATTCCCGTTATGATACACCAACACAGAGTGCAGCAAAATTAACAGATGGATTTGAAAGATTTGGGGTAGGTAACAGAAACGTTTTCTTAAAAGTAGACTCAACATTAAGGGGCAATGTTGCTGAAGACACTGCCACATTGCAAGATTTATTGCCAGAGAGTCCTCTATTTATTGCTCCAGCATTTCCTTTTTATGGTAGAACATGTCTAGATGGTAACTATTTAGTTAAGGGACAACCAATTGGTGATACTGAATTTGCAAATGATAGAGCATTTAAATGGACATCTTCACAATTACATGACAATAGACCTGATGTCGATCACATAGACTGGCGTATATTAGAAAGGGGAGTAGATGCAGTCTTAAATAGAGTAGGTAACTCAGATCATCAAATATTCACTTTTGATACTCGAGATCAATCAGATTTGGGCCGATGCAGGATTAGAAGTTAATGCTGCTATGATTGGCTCATCAGGCCTGGCTCGGGCATTTCCTAAGGAACGAACATCTATACAAGAATTGGATGTCGATAATACAATACCAACATTATATGTAGTAGGAAGTATACATCCAACCTCAAGAACTCAGAAGGAAGAATTAGCTCAGCATGGTGTTCCTGGTGTCGAGCTATTACGAAGACATATTGGTAATACTCGTTCACTTGATCAGATAAGAGATCAGGCAGAACAGAGACTAGCAGATGGTAAGTCTGTTTACATAGCAACACCAGATGAAGTTACTAGTGATGCTTCTGTATGGAGAGATATTGAGAATTCAATGGGACATGTTTCTGGTATACATAGTGTTCGTCACAATCTTGTTATCGTAGGAGGAGAGACAGCTCGAGCTACATTGAGAAGCAGAGATATTCATGCATTAGAAGTGCGATCTGAATATGAAGCGGGTATCCCTGTGTCTACTGAAAAAGATAGAACTGAAGCAATATTGACTAAAGCTGGCGGGTTTGGACATGCAAACACATTAGTAGATATTCATAATTACTTACAATAAACTTATGGCAGAAATATTTAGAGAATATGGTGGTGTCCTTCCCTGTGGAGGAAAAGGTACGAGGCTTGCGCCTTTAAGTGCTGACGTGCTTCCAAAATCTTTATTTCCAGTAGGTGGTAAAGAATTAATAGCATACAGTACTGCTGTAATGAAGCCAGAACTTGTTAATAGACTAGTCTTTGCTGTTGATTATAAAGCTGACCAAGTAAGAGATTGGGTAGAAGCTAAAGGATTTCCTCATCCAGTATCATTCTCTGAACAAACGGAACCTGGTGTACTTGGGGCAATAGTCTCTGCGGCTAATCATGTTCCCGAAGATAGTATGGTTGCTTGTAATACAGATGAAGTTCGTATGGGCTTAGACTTGGCTGATGTATTAGCATTTCATGAACAAAGTGGAACACTAGCAACTATGGTTACTACTCGTTCTAATCGGTTGTCTAGGCATAGATTGGTACAGGTGAGAGAAGGAGATAATAGAGTTCTTTCGACTCGGTTGAAGCCGGAAGAGTATCGTAGTGATCCTGAACGTGTTGGCTTGATAAATACAGGATTCTTAGTTATTGATAAAGAAGCAATGGTTCAATTTGATGCTGGTTACAGTCGTGATTGGGGTGGAATAATAGATACACTTACAGAAGCTGGACAATTAAGTGCTTATATCAATCCTGAGATACAATATTTTAATGTGGGAACACCTGAGGAATACAGAGAAGTAGATGTTTTTCTACAAGAGAATGCCAGAAATGGTAATAGCAGCTAATGCGCTACTTGCTTTCCACTCTTTATTGAGAATTTGTTGCTTCAGTTCGTCTAAAGAAACTAATTTATACTTAATTATTTCAGTTTCTTCATGATTTGTTTCATTGGTCTTTCTAATATTCTTTGCTCGGACAACAAATACCTTGTGTAGATCTTTTGTAGGGTAGTCATGAAGGATTCCAATTTCTTCGATCTCATCTGTGCTAAATCCTGTTTCCTCTAATAATTCTCTTTTTGCTGCCGCTCCAGGTTCTTCATTTTCTTTCTTATGTCCAGCAGGCAAACTTAAGAGAGTATCTCCAGCTGCGTATTTGTATTCATTCAATATGATTACGTTATTATTCTCATCTGTCGCGACTACCATTACAATGCTTGGCTTCTCGATCACCGTATAATCGTCCAACACTTTACCATTTGGTAGCTCGACTTTGTCCTCGTAAACTTTAACAAATTTAGAGTCATATACTTTCTTTCTATCAATAAGTTTCCATGTATTTGCCATAGTTATTTTAAGTTACTCTTGTTCCGTACTATATAATTTGCTAAATCAAAGTATCTTGTGACAGAATTTTCATTATCAAAATATGCATGAATATATAATGTGTCTCCTACGATCTTTATTCCTGATTTAACCAATACAGCGGAGTATGGAGTGAATTTATGTGCATCAGGACCATTATCTTCATCAATAACTTCATAAAGGTTTTTCAATTTACCATTATTTATTACACTGTCCAGATTGGTAAGGAAAGATTCTAAAGAAGGAACGTGTTTTAATCTATAACGGAAATCAATTATTGAAGTACCTGTGTAAGGAATATTTGTATAGTTAACTTTAAAGTTATCTTTATTGATAAAAGGTAATAGGTTCGGTGCAGAAGTCTCAAGTGTGCAAGTCTTTCGCAAAAGCGTAGTGTCTGGTTTTAAAGTATATTCAGGGATGTTATGGATGACATTTACATCGCTATCAATGATTCCGTAGAACTCATTGATGAAATTACTTAAAGGCACGTATGCATTAACAGTACATGAACCATATGAAATGGTTTGAGATTCGGCATTAAGTGCTTCATGATTAAATCCGTAAATTAAAGTCTGAGCTGCATTTTGTGAAGTTGCAGAAATTAGTACAAGGTTTGTTGACTCTTTTAAGAACTTTTTACAATTTTCAGCATTTGTATTTTTTCCTGAGCACTCTAAAAGAATTGTGGGCTTACCTACCCAAGAGATTGCTTTATCATCACTTGTTGTAAATAGTATCTTTGTCTCACCGCTGTTTGTCTGAAACTTTAGGTAATTGTCTTCAATAGATATAAGTGGGGAATAAAAGGAAGCTAAATATGTATCCCTTTTAAGGATATCTTGTACCTGCTGAATTGTTAGAAAATTATCATTTATATAATCTATAGAGAAGTTAGCATTCTCTTTATTTTCTAACCAATATTTGAGGAAATGCTGGCCAAATCTTCCGAATCCATTTATTCCTGTTGATGCTTTTTGTGAGTCCATAAGAGTTTTTATTATAGCATAAGAAGCGATTTTAAATAAAAGAAAAATGAGCAAAAAGTTGCAATTCAAGGGTTCGATTCCCTCTACCATTGAGGCTAGAGTTCGAGGCTAAATTATTGGGCAGGGGTAGAGGGAATCGAACCCCCAGTCGCGGTTTTGGAGACCGCTGGTTTACCGTTAACCGATACCCCTAACGTACATGCATTATAACTTGGATCAGGTTCTTTTGCAATTCAAAAACGATGTGCCACACTCATCTGTATGCTTGATGAAATTCGAAAAGAGATACAAATTATATTAATAATTGGGATCTAGTTGATTTGTCAGCGCGAGAAATTGTTGGTAATTTCTTAAAAGAGAAAGACAGAAAGATTTTGTCAACCTTGGCGCATTCCAAAAATCTTTGAGAGAAACGAATCAGTATTATTGCAACGTAGAACGATACTACGGTATGCATTGGTGCTATTTGAGTTTTTCAACTTCTTTGTGTTCGGTTACTTTGCGGCAATGTTTGCAGAATTTGTTGAGCTTTAACTTCTCAGGTGTTTCCATTTTATTTTTGCTCGAGACATAATTTCTGTTTTTACAAACAGAACAGACGAACCCTATTGTGATACGATGTTCTCCTTTTTTTGCCATAAGACGTATTATACACTATTTGAGGCAGGATGAAAATAGTTGAGCCGAAGACGGGAATCGGACCCGTGACCTAGTTCTTACCAAGAACTCGCTCTACCACTGAGCCACTTCGGCAATTCCGCGTTGCGGCATATTGGTGCTGAGGGAGGGAATTGCACCCCCGGAGTCCTTACGGACGTCTGGTCTACAGCCAGATGCGATTGCTACTCCGCCACCTCAGCTTTTCTCTTTTATTATATCATTTTTGGAGCCGTCTGTCGGATTCGGACCGACGACCTGCTGTTTACAAAACAGCTGCTCTACCACTGAGCTAAGACGGCAAATACCAGCTTAGCAATTTTAGCAAAGAGAGAAGGCTAGATCAACATGGAAGATAGGGGAAAATTTAATTAAAAAAAGCTGCAGAATTCTTTTTACGAGCATTATTTGCATTTGTATTATAAAACAAGCGTTCTTCAGAAGCTTTTAAGCCGTTAAGACCTGTAAAGAGAGAGCGTTCAATGACGGCAGGAGGTGTTCCTTTCTCAGCAAATGCAAAGGTATTATAAGCACCATCCTTTGCTAATTCTACATGTTGTCCTGAATCACTTGCGGCAAAAAGCTTACCGTTTTTGTCTATTTGTAAATGAACCAGATGTCTGGTACCTGTTTCAGTTCCTTCATTATTTGTCATTGATCCTGTGATCATTACTTGTCTACCGCTTCCAATAAGTGTTCTTATTCCTTTTTCATCGAGTCTTCCATGTTCTTCAAATTCTTTACCTCGGATTGCTTCTCCTAGTTTTGAATCATGTGTTCCATAGGTACGAATCAAATTTCCTACTTCTTGGTCGTAATGATCTCGAGATATTTCTGTTTTTTGTTGAAAACTCAAAAAAGGTTTATTAAGTTGCGCTTGCAATTCAGGAGAAATACCTTTTTCCATTTGGTCAAATCTCATTTGCCATTCTGCTTCTGTCGGGCTAGCATGAAGCGCTGAGGCAAGACCACGGACAGCACAGCCTTGCTCTGATTTTTTTTGCTCTCTGATGGGATTTGGGGCTAATTTCTCTACAGGTCTGAGACCGGCCAATTCTCTGCGAGCTAAGCCGAGAGTTTGTTTATATTGCTTTTTCTCCAGAACATCGGGTAATTCTAAAGAAGCCAGTCGAGGTAGACCATTTTGGCCTCTAGATCTTTCAGTAGGTTTTGAATGACTTCTAGTTTCTAATCCCATAGAAAAAATTATAATAAAAAAAGAAAAATTTGTAAAGAATCAGTTTAAGAGATTTGGAAACAACCATACCGCGCAACTAGAATGTCCTTTCGCGCCTGTATGGTCCCAAAGAAAAAATAAGTTCTGCTCTTTAGATACGGAATTGATTGGTATCTTCCCCGAAGTTACAATTAGGAAGGTTATGTATCTTACCGCAGTAAAATACAAAAACGACCTCGTCTCTTATATTGCTTATGTGCAATGTAAGATACCTCAGGAAATGTAGAAGTAGAGAAAAATAATACAATCAATATCCAATATCAAAGAGCAAAGTTAGTATAAGTTCAGTTG
>DASQPC010000076.1:0-14915 GCA_035644155.1 Candidatus Methylomirabilota bacterium | reverse complement strand
CCACGTCCTGCCATGTTGGTCGCAACAGTGACTGCATCTTTTTTTCCTGCTTCCGCAATAATTTCCGCTTCACGTAAATGATTTTTTGCGTTTAAGACTTCGTGCTTGATACCGCGACGCTTGAGAAGTTGTGAAATAATTTCATTTTTTTCAATCGAAGTTGTACCGACAAGAACAGGCTGACCTTTTTTGTGCGCAGTCTCAATATCTCCAACGACAGCTGTCAGTTTTGCTCTTCCTGTTTTATACACTGCATCTGAAAAATCTTCTCTCGCAACTGGATTATGTGTTGGGATAACGACAACATCAAGTTTGTAAATTTTGCGAAATTCCTCAGCTTCTGTCACCGCAGTTCCTGTCATACCAGCCAATTTTTCATACATACGGAAATAATTTTGGAGAGAAACAGTTGCTAATGTTTTTGACTCGCGTTGAATCGGGACATTTTCCTTTGCTTCAATTGCTTGATGAAGACCTTCTGAAAGACGTCTTCCTTCCATAAGTCGTCCGGTAAATTCATCAACCAAAATAACTTGATTATCTTTGACAATATACTCTTTTTCTTTATGGAAAAGTGTTCGCGCCTTAAGTGCTGCCTCCAAATGATAGACAGTATCAAAATCTTTTTCGTAAATATCGGCAATTCCAAAAAGTTTTTCAATTTTGCCAATACCATGATCTGTCAAATGTGCAGTACGAAGTTTCTCATCAATTTTATAATCAACATCAGGAGATAATTTTTCAATCACTTTTGCGTATTCATAATATTTTTGTGATGGCGACTCATCAGGTGCTGAAATAATATGCGGTGTTCGCGCCTCATCAATCAATACAGAATCTACCTCATCAACAATGGCAAAATGATATCCTCGTTGGACAAGTTGGGACAATTCTTGCGCCATATTATCACGCAAGTAATCAAAACCAAACTCAGAGTTAATACCATACACAACATCTGCTTTGTATGCTTCTTGACGACTGATCTGGCGAAGATGCAAAAGCCGATAATCTCCAACTTTTTCATTAGTATAGGTTGGGTCATAGATAAATGATTGTTCATTAATAATTGATGAAACAGACACGCCAAGCAAATGAAAAACAGGTCCCATCCAGCCGGCATCACGACGAGCAAGATAATCATTAACCGTCACCAAATGCACACTCTTGCCAGTCAAACTATGAAGATAAAGTGCAGGAACAGCAGAAAGAGTTTTCCCTTCACCTGTTTTTTGCTCTGCAATTTTTCCATGAGCCAAAACAGATGCTGCAATAAGTTGGACATCAAAATGACGAAGACCAAGCGTTCGTCTGGCTGCTTCACGGACAAGAGAAAACGCTTCAGGCAATAGTAAATCAAGCGACTGACCTTCTTGAAAACGCTCTCTCAGATCTTGTGTCAGTTTGGCAAAGTCTTTCTCTTTGAGCTTTTTTACCTTTTCTTCTCGCGCATTAATCTCATCAATAATTGGATGAAGATTTTGAATTTCTTTTTTATTTGAATCGAAAAATTTGTTTAAAAAGGAGAGCATACTCGAATATTTGTCATCCTGAGGCGCAGCCGAAGGATCTTAGTTGAAATTCTTTACTAACATTCAGAATGACAACTCGTATCAATCTTATCACATTCGAAGCCAAAAAAAAACCCCCGCACATAAATGGGCAGGGGGTTTTACCAATTGATCAGTTGGTAAAGTGAATTACTTTACTTTACACAACTATTTCTTCTTTTTCTTTGCTGCTTTCTTTGCTTTTTTAGCTGCCATGGATGATCACCTCCTCTTCTATAATTAGGATAATATAATACTGAATATTTTGTCTTGATTTGTCAAGCAATTTTCCTTGCTTCAAAACAATTAATTTGGATTGTTAAATCAACAAAAATCACAAAATTATTTTTTGTTTTTTTTATAATTTTGAAGCTACAAAACAATGAATATCAAGAAGCTTATTCTTTAGTCTGTTCAGAGGGAAGCATTTGCACTGCCTTAAGTTGCATCATAAATGAGAAATCATTACTATTGTGCCAACACTCAACAATTTTGCCATCTTCAACTCGAAGGATATCAATCCCTGTCATCTCAACCTTTGTTCCCTTCTCTGCAGCTGCTCCAGGGATACCACCTTGATAAATACCTGTCCCTTCATTACGTCCCACTACGAGATTATTTTCACCAATTGGTCCAATCGTTGTATGAAAGGTAAGTTCAGAAAATGGTACTCTGCTTGCGGCAAGCATCTTTCGTGTCTCTTCTGGTCCATGCCAATCTGGTTGACCACCTTCTCGATGAAAAATAAAGTTTGGTGCAATAATCGTATCAATAAGACTACTATCACCATTCCATATTGCTACCCATTTTTTATAAAGTTGTTTCAAATCTTCGTTTTCCATAAAATATTACTAAGAAAATTAGTATACCCTACTCTTTTTATTTTGTCTAGCTCTTCTGTTATTTTGCGCTAATTTTGTCTTTACCCATATACTTTCTCAAGACTTCAGGAACAATAACCGATCCATCTTCCTGTTGATAATTTTCTAAAATCGCAATTGGTGTTCGAGACATGGCAAAAGCAGTTCCATTAAGCACATTGAGATATTTTCGTTCTGTGCCATCTTGATATTTCATATTGAGTCTTCGCGATTGAAAATCAGTTACTGTGGAAACAGATGTCACTTCTCGATACTTATTTTGTCCTGGCATCCATGCTTCAATATCGTATTTACGAGCAGCTGGAAATCCCAAATCGCCAGTACACATTTTTATCAATTGATATGGAATATCGAGTGCTTGAAAAAATTTCTCTTCAAGTGACAATAAAAAATCCTGCTCACGGTCATCTTCTCCTGCTGCAACAAACGATACCATCTCAACTTTGTTAAATTGATGCACCCGCAAAATACCACGAGTGTCTTTCCCATAACTTCCGGCTTCTCGTCTAAATGATGGTGAGTATCCAACATAACGCCTGGGCAAATCTTCTTTGCGAAGTATTTCATCTTTATGCATTGGGACAAGGGATTGCTCAGCTGTACCGACAAGAATAAAATCATCATCCTTCAAGTGGAACATATCTTCATCTCCACCATTTTCCATATATCCAAGTCCTTGCATTGTTTCTTTCTTAATCAAAACCGGTGGAAGCACAGGAATAAATCCTTCTTTCAAAAGCATCTCAAATGCAAATTGCACAAGAGCAAATTCAAGAAGGACACCATCGCCTTTCAGATAGGCAAATCGTGCCCCTGAAACTTTAGCTGCACGTGTCATATCGATAATACCCAATGCTTCACCAAGTGCCAGATGATCTTTAGGAGTAAAGTCAAATTTTGTTGGTTCTTTAAACTTTCTGATGACATCGTTCTCTGATTCATCACGGCCTACTTTGACATCATCTTTTGGAAGATTTGGAATTTGAGACAACCACATATCCAGTTCATGTTTGAAAAGTTTTGCATCGTTTTCTGTTTTTTGAACTTCTTCTTTAAGTTCTTTACCTTCTTGGAGTTGTTCTGGTGTTGGTTTACCTTTGATTGATTTAGAAAACGCATTCATTTTCTCTCGAAATTTTTGGAGAACTATTTCAACATCTCGATATTTTTTATCAACTTCAAGAATTTTTTTGACATCAATAGCAATGCGCTTACTCTTTGCAGCTTCTTGTACTTTTTCTGGATTTTCTCGGATGAGTTTAATATCAAACATAATAATAAAATTGTCATGCTGAACTTGTTTCAGCATCTTTTGACAAAATAGATCTGAAGTAAATTCAGGATGACAAAGGAATTATATCGCGTTAAGAGGAAGTAATCAATCAATGATGGCGATGTTTTATCATATCTCGAAATTCTTTTCTAAAAACTACCATAAAAATCACAACAACAATGCTAACAAAGATAGCAGCAACTTGATCAGTCTTTTATTCTTACGGGTATCTCTCACAAATAATGCATACCAAATGGCAAAAATAATAAGAATAATAGCAGAAAGAACTAAGAATTTATTTTTTCTTTGGAGAGGTTTTTTTGACAGCTTTTTTTGCAATTTTGACAGCTTTCTTCGCAGGAGCGACTACTCCTTCAGCTTTTTCGCCAATGACCTTTGACAGAGATGACTTCATGTGAGCTGCCTTGTTTTTTGGAAGAATGTGATGTTTGGCAGCTTTATCAATACTTGAAAAAGCCTTACTGACTGCTTCTGCACTCTTCGTAGCTCGTGCTTCTTTGACGAGCTTTTTGAAAAGATCCTTAAGCTTTTTGTTGCGAGCTGTACGGACCTTATCCTGGCGTAATTTCTTTTTTGCGTGTTTTAATACTGGCACTTTCTAATTTTACCATGATATACTTAAAAATACAAGATTTGCTCTTCTATTGGGTCTATGAATGAATTTGTCAAAAAAAGCCTTGATCTTCTGACTCGTCGTCAGACAAGTATTCTTTCCGCAGCATTTATTATTATGGCAACGGTTGTCCTATCACAACTGCTCGGACTTATTCGCCAACGGTTACTCGTGAGTATTTTTGGTGCATCAAATACGCTTGGTATTTATCTCTATGCTTCACAATTACCTGATACGCTCTTTCAGCTGACTATTGCCGCAGCACTTTCTAGTGCCTTTATTCCTGTCTTTTCCTCCTATCTTGCCAAAGGTCAAGAAAAAGAAGCTCACCAAATGGCATCGACACTTTTGACTGTCGGATTTGGAATTTTTTTAGTTCTTTCAGTTCTTTTGATGTTTTTTGCTCCATTATGTTTGCAGATATTTAATTTGGGAGCTAATTTTTCACCAAAGGAAATGATGCTTATGGCCAATTTGATGCGTATTCTCATTTTTGGCGAGCTTCTTTTCATCCTTGGAACATTCTTTACAGCCCTTCTGCAATCCTACAATCACTTTTTTATCCCCGGTATTGCTGCTGCGATGTACAATCTTGGCATTATTATTGGCGTCTATTTTTTCTCACCTATGGTTGGGATTTATGCTGCTGCAATTGGCGTGCTGATCGGCGGTGCAATTTTTGTTATTCTCCAACTACCTCTTGCTAAAAAAGTTGGATTTTCTTTTACTCCATCTCTCACGTATCTTCGTTCTGATGGTGTTGTACGTGTCGGTAAATTAATGTGGCCCCGGACAATTGCGATTATCGTGATGCAGCTTGGGACTGTAGCAATTGGTTCATTTATTTCCTTTCTCCCCTTACCTGGCCGTATGAATGTTATTTTTGATTTTGCCAAGACTTTAGCTTTTGCGCCGGTCACGCTGTTTGGTGCTACAATTGCTCAGGCCGCCTTCCCAATCCTTTCTCGCGAAAAAGACAAACTGGAAGACTTTAAAACAACATTTCTCAATAGCTTTAATCAAATGCTTTATCTTGTTTTACCTGTCTCAGTTTTGCTTTTGGTCCTTCGTATTCCTGTGGTGCGTTTGGTTTTTGGGGCGAGTAAATTTGATTGGCCGGCAACAGTTTTGACTGGAAAAACATTAGCATTTTTTTGTCTCGCAATATTTGCTCAAGCATTAATTCTTTTGGTTCTACGAGGATTTTATGCCCTCCATGACACCAAAATTCCACTTATCGTTAACGCTGCATCAACAATGATACTTTTGAGTTTTGCCTATATTTTTATCATTATGTATCATATGGGTGTTGAAAGTCTTGCCATTGCTTTTACAATTTCTAGTATTCTCCAACTGATTGTCCTCTTTGTCCTTCTTGAACAGAAAATTGGAAAATTTGAAAAGTGGCCGCTTTTTCTCTCGTGGGGGAAAATTTTTGTTTCAAGTCTTTTTACTGCTTTTGCGCTCTATATTCCAATTAAGTTGTTGGATCAACTTGTTTTTGATACGACACGTACTATTAATTTGATTATCTTAACTGGCATTTCAAGTCTTGCTGGGCTTTTATTGTATCTCTTCTTGACATGGTTTTTCGATGTGAAAGAAGCACAAACCTATATTTTGGTATTTAGAAAGCTTGGCAATTGGAGAGAAGTCCTCACAAAATCTCAGGAAGTCCTTGAAGGCGGGAAGATTAATCCATAACCATAAGAAGGTTATTTACCTTCCCAAGGAGTAGCTAATTGGAAATAGTTTCCATCTGGATCAGCAAATGTGGCAATCCACATACCTTGCATTTCATATGGTTCTTTGATAACTTCTGCTCCAACGCCTTTGATACGTTCAAATTCCTCTTTGACTTCTTTTGTTTCAAGATTAAAGATAATCCGTGCTGGTTCTTTGGATTCACCATGTACTTCTGAATGTTCACCGATTGAAAAAAAGATATTACCGACTTTCCAACCATACCAACCACCATCTTCCATATCAGGCTTTTTGTCAAAGACTTTTTGGTAAAAATCAGCCAATTCCTTCGGCTTAGCACTCCCAATCATCAAAGAATTCAAATTTAACATATTAATAATATACCATAAAGCTTTTAAGAAATGCAAGCTCAACCATTTTGCTTTTTCTTATGAGACAATTTACTCTTTACTTCCCGTCCTGGATTTTCCTTCTGTGAGAGCGAGGAGCCTTCCCATCTCTGCAGTAAATTTTTTTGCGTGAGCTCTGCTCATACCGATTCGTGAAACAATTCTCACTTGATTTGATGTTGCAAGCTTTTGAGTTACATCCAACACGACACCATCGTCATTTGTCGTGATAAAAACATTATCTGTATAAAGAATAGGGGTATTGTCCAGATTTACTGAAATGACGTTCTGAGAAGTTGTTGTTTTATCGTTGGCCACTTTTTAATACATGCCACCCATGTCAGGCATACCACCGCCTGCTGGCATTGCAGACTTTGGCTCTGGGATATCGGTTACCAAAACTTCTGTTGTCAGTATCATCGTTGCAACAGAGGCTGCATTAATAAGTGCAAGTCGGGTGACTTTTGCAGGATCAATAATACCGCTTTTTATCATATTTTCATATTTACCTGTCATAACATTATACCCTTCATTTATATCTTTTGAATTTTTAAGATTTTCAAGAACATCAGTAATATTAGCACCTGACTGTGTCAAAATCCCAATGAGAGGTGCTTGAAGCGCATTATAGAGAAGCATTGAACCTGGATTTGCAGAGAATTCTATACGACCAATCTTTTCTTTTTCTTTTACTTCTATCGTTGAAGAAAGCAAAACATGTCTGGCTCTTAAGAGTGCAATACCACCACCTGGAACGACGCCTTCTTCAAGTGCTGCTTTGGTTGCTGCAACAGCATCAATAACACGTTCTTTTCTCTCCTTCATCTCTAACTCTGTAGCAGCTCCGACATTGATTACTGCTACGCCACCAGTAAGCTTAGCAAGTCTTTCTTGAAGCTTTTCGCGATCAAAATCAGACGTTGTTGCTTCGATTGTTTTTTTTATTTGAGAAACTCGCCCAGCAATTGCTTTCTTATCGCCTTTGCCACCGATAATTCGCGCGTTTTCTTTGTCTGCCCAGACTTTGTCAGCTCGGCCACAATCTTCAACCGTAACACTCTCAAGTGTACGGCCTGTATCATCTGAAATAACATTTGCACCTGTAAGCTTGGCAATATCTTCAAGTATTTCTTTTCTTCTGTCACCAAAACCTGGCGCTTTGATAGCTAGAACATTAAATGTACCTTTTAATCTATTAACAATAAGAGCAGCAAGCGCTTCACCTTCAATTTCATCAGCAATAATAACTAAGTTCTTTGAAACTTTGATAAATCCCTCAAGGAAAGGCAAAAACTCATTAAGGGTTGAAATTTTCTTGTCGGTGATAAGAATGTATGGATCCTCAATTTCAGCTTCCATTTTATCTGAGTTAGTAACAAAGTAAGGTGAAACATATCCTTTATCAAACTCCATACCTTCTTTATAGACGAGTTCCATGTCCATTGTACGACCTTCATCAACAGTGACAACACCGTCTTTGCCTACTTTTTTAATCGCTTGCGCTATTAAATCTCCAATTTTTTCATTTTGTGCCGAAATTGTTGCAACTTTTTTAATATCATCACCTTTTACTTCTTCCTTCATTTTCTTTATGGCTTCAAGAACCTTAGTAACAGCTTCATCAATTTCTTGCTTTAATTGCATTGGATTATAACCTTCACCTATTCTCATAAATCCTTGATTGACAATTTCACGAGCCAAAACTGTAGCCGTTGTCGTACCATCTCCTGCCACATCGTTAGTCTTAGATGCAGCTTCTTTTACCATCTGAGCACCCATATTTTCAAATGAATCTTTCAGTTCAATATCTTTAGCTACAGTGACACCATCATGGACAACATTTGGAGCTCCTCCCCATTTTTTGTCCAGAGCAACGTTTCGACCCTTAGGACCAAAAGTTATTGCTACTGCAAATGCTAATTGATTTACTCCATTTGCTAATAATTGTCGTGCTTCTATACCTGATTTAATTTGTTTTGCCATAATTTCTCCTTATTCAACGATAGCGAGTATATCAGACTGTCGGACGAGTTTCCACTCTTCATTTCCGACTTTATATTCATCGCCACCCCATTTTTTATACAATACTTTTTGTCCAACTTTAACAACCATAGGAATCAGCTTGCCGTGCTCGTCATATGATCCAGCACCAACGGCAACAATTTCTCCAACTTGTGGTTTTTCTTTTACTGAATCTGGGAGAATGATGCCGCTTGCAGTTGTTTTATCCGCTCCAACCGGTTTGAGCAGAACATTATCAAAAAGTGGTTTTATAGTATTTTTGCTTGCCATATCAACAAATTCAAACAAGTTTTATCACTTGTTATGATAGTATGCTAATTTATACAACAACTCTGCTCTAGTGTCAATAACCTATAGCGATATGCCCTGTTAACCGCTTGACACATCTGTCTTTCTTCTATACGATAAAATTACGGTTTATTATTACGTATGCATTTTGGTGGAAAAAGACTTTTTTTGTTAGGTTTCGTTGTTCTCCTTTTGGTAGGTATACCTGTTAGCGTGTATCTTCTCCAAAGGCAACAGGAAATCCGAAGTCGTGCTGAAAAAGCAACCAACCTGACATTTAATCCTGTATCCTCATCAGCAAGTCCTATTTCCAAAAGCGTTGGCGATAGCATCCCTCTTGATGTTATGGTTGATCCAGGTACCAATCTTGTCTCTTTTGTTAAATTGGAAATTCAATATGATCCCGACAAGATTGCTACCGCTTCAAGTAATGCTTTTCAAGTAAATAGTGCTGTCTTTCCATCAGTGCTTGAAGGACCAATTTATACACCAGGGAAAATTGCTGTGACCTTATCAGTTGGACCAGATCCGACCAAAGCGATTCAATCGCAGGTAAAAGCTGCAACGTTTACCTTTAAAGCTTTGACAAATACTGCAGCAGGGACACCAACGTTAATTACATATACTGCTAATGCACAGGCTTTGTCTATTGGGTCAAATGATCAGGCAAGTGAAAATGTTTTAGCTAGTACTACGCCGGCAACTATTGTTATAGGAGGAGCATCGGCAACCAGTCCTACACCAACAACTATTGCAAGTAGCGGTACACCAGTTCCGACAGATACACTAGTTCCAACCGAGACACCAAGCGCCTCCGCGACACCCGTTCCAACGGATACACCAGCAGCATCTGTGACACCTGTACCAACGATTGATAACGGCACTGGAACTCCTAATGTGTCACCTGTTTGTAGTTCACTTGCTGTTGATCGTAGCACCACAGGAACTGCACCATTATCACTTACTTTTACTGCTAATGGAACGGATTCTGACGGAACAGTTAGTAAAGCAACATTCAATTTTGGTGATGGCGAAGTCAGCGATGTAACGAGCTCTGGTGGCATCGGAACCAATACGGTTAGTGCACAAATTTCTCATACCTATAACACCCCCGGAACATATCAGGCATCAGCTCTTCTTACTGACAGTAATAATGGCATAAGTGACTCGACGAATTGTAAACAAACAATTACTGTCAACGCAGCAGGTGTTACTGGTGCTGTTTCAACAGCTACTCCAACCCTTGCAGCTACTGGCTCGACAGGTGCCTTTGCTGGTATCAGTGCTGCCGCAATTATCTTTATTATTGGCGGCGGACTGCTCTTCTTCATTCTCTAAAATTTCTGCTATAATCTTTATGATGAAAAATGTTGTTATTCTTCATGGAACCGGCGAAACACCTGAATATATGTGGCTTCCATGGCTTAAAAAAGAACTTGAGAAAAAAGGCTACAGCGTTTCTATTCCTCAGCTTCCCGATACAGATCATCCAACGCTTACAAATTGGTTACCCGCTGCATTAAAAGAAAATTATAATGAAGAAACTATTCTTATTGGGCACTCAGCAGGAGGACCATTGCAACTGAGTGTCTTGGAAAATATCAATGTGAAAATCAAACAAGCAATTTTGGTCGCAGGCTATGCACGACGAAAAGGAGAAGAAAAAGTAGCTGATCCGATTGTGCAAAAAATTTATGACTGGAAAAAAATTGCAGATCATGTCGATGATATTATTTTTGTCAATTCTGATAATGACCCGTGGGGATGTAACGATATCGAAGGAAGATATATGCTAGATACTATTAGTAAAGGTAAATTAATCGTTATGAAAGGTGAGGGACATATGGGATCCGAAAAATTCAACCAACACTACAACAAATTTCCCTTTCTCCTCAAGTTAGTTGACTAAATCAACCCTCGCAATGACAAAAACTGATTTATTTCCCATCACTAATCATCGAGAAGAGCGCGTCTTGTGAGAGTTCGACTTTGCCTGTCATAATCATTTTCTTTTTCCCTTTTTTCTGAGCTTCCAAAAGCTTATCCTTTCGAGTTCTGTCTCCTCCGCTCATCTTTGCCAACACATCTTTTCTAAATGGTGGAATTTCTTCACGAGCAATAATAGTTCCATTGACCGTTGCCTGGATAATCTGTCGAAATTGTTGACGATCAAGAGATTCTTTTAATTTTTCTGTTTTTTGCCGAGCAATGTATGTTGCTTCATCTTTATAAACTAATTCTGAAAGCACATCAATCGGATTGGAATTGATCATGATATCAAGCTGTACAAGATCTGCCTTTTTATAATCAGTCAATTCATAGTCAATACTGCCAAATCCTGCCGTTACTGACTTAACCTCTCCGGCCAACCCTCGGATAAACATTGAATACGGCATTTCATAGGACAAAACAGCGTACGCTTCATGATACTGCATATCCAAAAGATTTCCTTTTTTCTTCTGACAAATCGTCATAATATTGCCAACATATTCAGACGGAGCATAGACATTCAAAAGCATATAAGGTTCATAAATTTCATCATCAGATCGCCTCTCATACAACACCTGAGGCATAGTCAACAATAAATCCAAACCAAATTCTTGCTTAAGGCGCTCCTTCACAATATCAGCATGGAGAAGTCCCAAAAAACCAACACGAAAACCACTGCCCAAATACGCAGAATATTCTTCCGAGTAAGTAAGTGCTGTATCGTTAAGTGTCAACTTACCCAATCCATCTCGAAGATGAGCAAAATCATTGGCATTTTTCGGATACATCCCGAAAAAAACCATCGGCTGAGGCGTTGTATATCCTGACAATGATTCAACTTTTGTGCCTTGAAGAATAATCGTATCACCAACACGACATTGACGAATATCTTTTATACTCCCAACAACATAACCGATCTCACCTGTCTTCATACCCTCTGTCTCTTTCAAAAATGGCGTAAACATCCCCACCTCTGTCACATCAGTCTGTACACCATTTTGATAAAATTGAATCCGCTCTCCTTTTTTTACTTCCCCATCCATCACACGGATATAAGCAATAACACCTCGATATTCATCATAAACAGCATCAAAAATAAGCGCACGAAGCGGCGCATTTGTATCTCCCTTAGGAGCTGGAACTCTTTCAAGAATTCGCTTCATCAAGACGTCGACATTCTCTCCAGTTTTGGCAGAGATACACAAAATGTCCTCTTTCTT
Source organism: Candidatus Methylomirabilota bacterium (assembly GCA_035644155.1). Lineage (GTDB taxonomy): Bacteria > Patescibacteriota > Microgenomatia > Levybacterales > UBA12049 > DATIGJ01. The sequence goes on along the minus strand of DASQPC010000076.1, from coordinate 2,968 downwards.
GAAACCAAAATCCACCAATTCTTTCATCACAACATCTGTCTGTGCATTGGGGAGATCAATTTTATTGAGAACAGGAATTATCACAAGACCTAACTTTTTGGCAACATGATAATGTGCAACTGTCTGTGCTTGAATCCCTTGCGTGGCATCAACGAGTAAGACTGCTCCTTCACAAGCAGCAAGCGTTCGTGAGACTTCATAGGAAAAATCAACATGACCGGGAGTATCAATAAGATTGAGTTCATAATTTTTCCCATCAACTTCGTAATGCATTCTGACAGGTGCTAATTTGATTGTAATGCCACGCTTACGGCTGATGACGTTTTGATCGAGGAATTGTTCCTGTAATTTATCCTTGGCAACTGTTTTGGTCAGTTCTAAAAAACGATCTGAAAGCGTTGACTTACCATGATCAATGTGAGCAATGATGGCGAAATTTCTGATGAAGTTTTGGCTTTGCATAGGCCTTATTGTAGCCTATTTCCCCATGAGACGCAAAGTAAAACTATTTTCTATGATGTCTCTCCACAAAACTTAGTACTTTTGGATCATAAGAAAATCCCATCCTTTTTCTGAGCCATTGATTCTGTCTATACTCTGGTGTACCAGGTTGTTCATGACGAGGAATTTGTTCAAGACTACTTGATAATGCTTTAGGTGGGACTGGAGGAGTTACCTCCAAAGATCCTGTATGAGGCGATTCCCTCATTGATCGATCTATAGGAACCCGACCAATTTGTCCATATAAAGGGAAAATCCTCGTTACCCGACCACTCAGTACAAAAATAATTTCTGTTGCGCCTCTTCCTTCGGTACCAACAGACCTCAGATCAGATGAGACAGTATATGGCTTAAGTCTTCTCTCATCAACTCTATTGTATGTCACTCCTCTATCAGCAGACGTGGAAGTTGAAGAGCTCCTTGACTCAGACTTTCCTTTTGATTTACTGCCAGAAGCATCTGATGAATTTTTTCCGCTATCATAACCTGCAGTTGCTACTTTATTTTCACTATGATTCCAACCGGTCACTTTGGTCTCTTCTACTGATTCTGAAAATTGTGCTATATAATCTGCTTCTGGTCCATTTGCTGCCTTCATAAAGCCTGTTAACGCGCCATTTTGTCCAGCTTTAATATGTTTCATAGTTTCTTCAGAAAAGTTACTGACTGTTGTTATTACGTTTATACCCTTTAGACGGCATAGTTTGTTTATTATATCTAGTTTTTCCTCGGGAATTTTATCTGCTCCTGCAAGTACGACAGTTTTAAGGAGGCCAAATTTTTGCTTGTCAATCAAAATTGGAATGGCATTACCAAGTAACATACTACTAATCTCTGGATCACCTAATCCACTAAGAGGAACTGAACAACTAAATAGGTGAGGCAGCTTTTCAGCATTATAATCAAGAGGCGTACTGTCGGTTGAGACTTCACTCTCTCTTAATATATCAAAATGTTCATTCAATTTATCTAATACACCATTAGTAATATATTCAGGTGAAATCGATCTTCGTAAACGGCTCTTTTGATCGTTTTCAAGAGGAGCTTCAGTGTCTTCCCCTTTAAGATATTTGATACCATCATGTAGTTGTGGTATGGATGCTGTAACAACACCTCCTGTCTCATCTGACATTTCGAGGGATATAGCGATCCTGGTAAGGACGCTTGTAGCAGCCATTTTTATATCATTTAATTCTTTACCTCCACTTCTTATAATAACGTTAGCAAGCTCTTGAGAATTCAATTCAGATAACAATCCACCTTTGCCTGTTGATATATCCCAATGACGAATACTATGTCCTTTTTTCTGTGCAGCATCTATTAAGTCTCTTGATGTATCTTCCAAACTAAAATCAGCTACAAGTACCGAATATTGTTCAGACGTTTGACGAGGAACATCTAATAATGGTAAAACTGCCTCTGTTAAAGCTGCTCTTCTATCGTCTATAGTGCCACAAGCTAAATCAACTCTTGGCCTTCTTTTTATTATGGTACAAAACGCGCTTTGACTATCCGGCCGTACTCTCCTTTCCATCTGCCTGCCAGAGGGACTAACAAGCTCTCCAACTAATGGACGAGGCCCTACTACCAGCTCAGCCCCTTCTTTTTTTTCAACTGACATATTTATTTCTCCTTTTTTCCGAAAGAGTCATTTTGGCTTCTTTTCTTCCCAATAGGCTTCTCTATTTTTTAGGATATTCCGATAATGATTTGCAAAAAACATTTTTTCTTTCGGAGGTAGATCTAAGGATCCTGTTAAGAGATCCATAGCTCCTTGGAACCATTCTTCTCCTTTACCCATTCTTACCATAGTATCAAAGCTTTGATATTCAAATCCTGACCTTCCGTCTCTTGCTAAGTGCTTTCGTATTATACTATGCATTCTATCTGAACACAAAATATTATACAGATTATTATAATTAAACCCTGCAAATGCAATTTCATTAGTATCTTTTTCATTAATCTTGATTAGTTGTTCAAGCGCTGTATTACCAGGAAAAGGCTGTTCATAGGCTCTTTCCCATTGAGCTGTTGCAGGATGAGGTTGAATTTGAGCTTGATATTTTGATATATGATCAACAAGAATGTGTTTGGTCTTAACTATATCTTCAGACCCAGATCCAACAAAAGGTGATGGATCTTCTTCAATGATATTAGCTATTATCTCTCTAACAAATTGTAGTTGCTCAGCAGCGGTATTCCCCATTATCTGATGACCGAGAACCTCTTCCCATTTATCACTCTTAATATGACGTTCACTTTTTCGACATTCTTCAATATAGTTAAGGAGTTCTTGTTTTATTGTGCTAATCTTTGGTTTTTTACCTAAATAACGATCAACCATACCATCAAATACTGTATCGCCCTCTTCTTTTTTTCCTTTTTCAGGATTTATGATTTTTTCAAAAACATCTATTTGTCTGTTTGGCATATCATCAGCATGATTCATTAAATCACCGAGTGATCC
>DASQPC010000075.1:0-9319 GCA_035644155.1 Candidatus Methylomirabilota bacterium | reverse complement strand
ACTGATGCATATATTGCAAGCCTTGAAGACAAATTTAATGCTACTCCAAGAAAATGCTTGCAATACAAAACCCCGTATGAGATGATGCACAAACTTCATCGTGCAACTACCAAGTGATGCACTTCCACCTAGAATCTACGTGCCAAGAAAGAAAAGGTTCCTTGAGCTTATAGTCTCTCCTGCTGAGGAGTATCCCTGCCGAGGAAAGTCAAATTCAAGTTGTTTTTTAAGTTCCGAGGCTTGGTGATTAGGTTTTGCAATGAGTTCATCCCATAAAGCGGGATTGCTGATTTGTATCATTTCAGTGGCAAGATTAAATGTATTACATAGTGTATCTTTATATCGATAGTAGTGTGTATCGATAATTTGGTCAATAACTCCCTCAACACGTTTTTGAAAAGGATCCTCTGCTTTTATTCCTCGAACTGGGCGTATTGTACGAGGAAGCAACTCTTGAATTTCTTGCGGCGTAATAGAGGTTAAAAACCTTTCCATAGGCTTGCGTATTTCTGATGCGCGAGATTCTATACCCATAATAGCAGCGAGTATAGCTGTACTTTTGTCTTTTTGCAAATCTAGGGACTTACCTGATTCGATTTCGGGGAAGTAATGGATTAAAATCAATACAATACTGAGGGTTGTTAGAGCTTGTGCCATATCCTTTTTCGGGATCGAAAGAGATTTTTTCTGCGGTAAGCGTACAGGAAATATTTGGACTACCAAATCTAGCAAATATACCGTTCTCAAGGTCAATAGGTGTGGCTTCTATTGTTAAAACATTTGAAGCGTCCTGTTGATCCTTAGGAAACGTATTGGGATTTGCTAAAATAAGGGTCAGGCTATGTTCTTCTACCGGTTTCCCTCTATTTTGTGCTACTAGTAAATCAGTTAGATTCATAGGAGTAAGAGTGTGCTTATATGTATCTTCTGCAAAAATTGCATAACTCACAGTTAAGCCGCCGTTTCCCGGATACGAAGTAAGGACTCCTGGATCGAGCTTGAGTACCACAACACCCGCATCTTTTCCTAATTGGTTTTTAACAATCAATAACTCAGCTGTTGATTTATCGTTGAGAGACGAATCCGAGATATCATATTGAGGTTCACCATCTACCCAGCGATAAGGTATATTTTCATACGTACGGATCGATTTACCTTTTATTTGTTCAGGTTGTAGTATAGCGAAGGTTTCACTGGATGTAGATTTAGTAAGCAAATCAAGGAGAGGATCTTTCAATAATCCTCCTGCAATACTCGCTGTTGCAACTGTTGCTAAAGCACCTAATACTTTTCTTCTTGTTAGGGGTTGAGCTAAAATATTATCACGACCTGTTTCTACAGTTCTCATTAACTATATAATAACCCATAGTTTTAATTTTGTCAAGAGATCTAGATCAATTTAGGATTAAAGCATTAATACTGCCCCTATATAGTATATAGGAGTAGTATTGTAAATATATTGTATACTTAGATCGATTGAGCAATATTAAGGTATTACTGAGTCTTGCAATGTTTGTTAAGAAGATGGTATACATAAGCTATGAAAACGATAAAGAAAACCTATCAAATCAATGCGCCAGTTGAAAAGGTTTGGGAGGCATTGGTTATGGCAAAAGTTATTAATCAGTGGGGTGGAGGTCCGGCAAAAATGGATGAGAAAGAAGGAACTGAATTTTCTCTTTGGGGAGGAGATATTCATGGAACCAATACAGAAATTATTTCTCAAAAAAAACTTGTCCAAGAATGGTTTGGCGGCAATTGGGATGAAGCATCTCTTGTGACATTTACTCTAAAAAATCAGGGACAAAAAACCAAAGTTACGCTTTTGCATGAAAAAATTCCTGATCGAGACGCACAAGATATTGAAAAAGGCTGGGATGAGTATTACATGGGACCACTGCAAGAATTTGTAGAAGGGGAATAACGGTGTTCTTATCTACTTCTTACATACTATTTACCTACACTTTACATTAGTTCTTCATAATAGAAAAAATAGGGTAGAGTACATAAAAATTATGAATATCTTTCACAATAATAAAATGTTTTTTCTTCGAAAGGAGGTGAAAAGCAGTGGACAATGGTATGATAGCCAACGGAGATTGGACTACTTTTTTGACACTGGAAGGAGAGAAGCTTCTTCTAGTAAGGCGCAAACACGTTTTGGTTGTTATTTTGCCTATCTTGTTCGCTAGCTTTTGCACCTGCCTCTTCTTATCCGCGTCGTTCCTTTTTTTTCTAAAAATATTCTTTTCACTCCCACTCTTTATCGTTACCACTCTTCTTATTGTTAGCTTCACTCTGAGCATTATTGCCAAAACAATTATCGATTGGTATTTTCATCTTTATGTTTTGACCAACAGAAAAATACTTGAAGTTTGGTATACGCCGTTGGCTGCGCATATTATTAGTGATGTGCTTTTGGATAAAGTTAATTGCACAGAAGTCGACTTACGAATCAATGGTTTTATGAATGAACTTCTCGATATGGGAGATATTGTTATTACATTTGATAGACCGACCCATCAGGAAGAATTTGTCCTAAGCGATATTCAAGAATGTGGCAAAATCGGTAAATTTTTGACGCAACAACTCATTGATCACCAAGTCAAAGACCAAACGCAAACAATTTGGTTTAAGCGACATACCAATGCGATTTTAGGTATTTAAGGAGAAAACTATGGAAACACTTTTCTTACAGCAACCAGCATTAACAACTCTTCTTAAATTTCTGACCTTTTTGGGAAGTCTTATTATTGTTGTTATTCTTGCAATTTATAATATGCTGTATCTTTTGCGAGTTTTGAATTCCAATAAACAAGTTGGTCTTCGTTTGCCTGAACATATTCATCATTTGGTAAGAGTGAGTATTTTTGTGCCATTCTTTACTGCAATTTTTATTATGATTTTTTTAGCCTTGCGATGGTATTAAAAATGATTTCTTACACAATTCTTATAATTTTTGGTGTTTAATAAATATATGAAAACTGTTGTTATTGTTATCGTATTATTTATATTAGTAGGTCTAGGAGGATTTCTCTTTATGCAACATAACAAAAAAGTAGCTGATATGGTTGCCTCACCAACAATGGTTCCTTCAGTCGTTGTTTCACCTTCTTCCTCTGCGCCCTCGCCGTCTTCGGCAATGGCAGGAAAAATGGTAAATGTTACTATAAAGGGAAGCGAATTTTCATTTTCACCGATGACAGTTACTCTTAAAAAAGACGCAAAAGTCCATCTTACTTTTGAAAATGCGGGGAAATTTCCTCACAATTTTATTATTAAGGATCTCAATGTTGCAACAAAAACGATTCAACCTGGTCAACAAGATACTGTTGACTTTACTGTCAATAAAGCAGGCTCATTTCAATTTATTTGTGGTGTTGATTCGCATGCCGATAAAGGCATGATAGGTACTCTCATAGTCCAATAGATATATCCTCGTTTTTAAATTGCATCATTGACTTTTTTAAACCCAGATCATATTGTAAATATATGTTTGGAATTTTTCGTAATAAAGGAGTTCTTTTAGGTTGTTTATTTTTACTTATTGTGTTCTTTGGTATTGGAGCATATTTTGTTGCCAATCCGTCTGGCAAAACTGCTGTTAAAGGGATCTATGGTATTTTTGATATTAATGGTGTTATTCCATCTGGAAGTACGATTACGATTATGCAGCGAGACGCGAGAGGCACGAGCTCTTTTGTACCTTTTGCAGCTAATATTATTCCTCAAGATGGGGGATTTTGGCATTTTTCTGGTGCGATAACAAACAAATCATATGAAATTCAAGGAGCAGTTGTACAAAATGGGAAAGTAATTTATCTTACGAGTCCAATCTTTGCGACAGCACCTGCTATCAACCAAGTTTTGATTTTTGACGTACCATCCGCGCAACCGGCAGGTAATGCGACAATTTCAGGATCCGTTGGTATTGATGGATATATTCCGTCTGGAGCAACGCTTTCTCTTGAAGGAAGAAAAGTCGGCGCACAAAAATTTACTATAGTAACCAAAAATATTCCTGCTAAGGATCAGCAATTTATCAGTTATACGACAGCACTAGCAGGGCAAGGATATGAAGTAAAAGGATTACTTTTTGATGCATCAGGGCAACCTATTGGCGAGTCAGCAATTCTTACCGTTGTGGCACCTGCTTACAATGAAAATCTTAATATTAATTCAACAGCAATACCACCTGTAACAGCAACACCGACTCCAACTCTCACAACTACCCAGCCTACTCAAGCATCAGCCCCGACCACACCGCCAACACCGACTCCTCTTCCAGCCTCAACAATTTCTGGAATAATTCGTTTTGATGGACAGACGCCACCAAATAGCCGTGTTGTTATTTTCCAACGTACTTCAGGCACAACAAATTTTCAAGCCGCAGTCAATAATGTTACGGCAGAGGATGGAACGACATGGCAATGGAATGGTGGCACTACTGCGCATATGTATGACATGATTGCAATCCTCAAACAGAAGCAATCTGATGGCACTGATAAGGATATTTCTAATTCTAATATTCTTTCTCTCACTGCTCCTGCTGCGAATGAAACATTTACTATCAATTCTGGTTTTCTTCTTCCAGCGCCTGGTGGAGGTATTTCTGTCGCATGTGATAATTATGATGGTGGCAGTCAGACATGGAATGTTGGTTTGTCGTTTGGCACTGTGCAAGGGGCACAATCATATTGGTTTCAGATTGGAACAACTAATGGAGGGATAGAGCTAACCAATTTCACACAGAACTCGACGAATAACACTAATCAGTCATTTACGCAGCAATTTAAAAATGGTACGACCTACTATGCTCGATATGCATACGCAAATGTCAGTAATTTACAGGCAAATAGTGGGCAGTTTTCAGCTTTTTCGGGAACGACACAACTTCGTTGTTCAAAATAGCAGATTTTCTACTTCTGACATTGGTTTGTAGTATACTTGCACTATGAATCAATCAACTACATTTCCTCTTTGGATATCTCATACTTCGATGCGGGACTTTTTAAGTTGTCCAAGAGCATATTTTCTCCGTCATATATATAAAGATCCAAAGACTGGAAAAAAAATTAATATTATCAATCCCGCTCTTGCTCTTGGTAATACTGTTCATGATGTATTGGAGGGGCTTTCAGAACTCAAAGTAGAAGATCGATTTAAGGTATCACTGCTTGATCAGTATGAGGATGCTTGGAAAAAAGTAACGGGGGAATCCGGTGGCTTTAAGGATGCCATTGAGGAAGACGTTTATAAAGAACGAGGGAGAGTGATGCTTCAGCGAGTGGTTGATCATCCTGGACCTTTGCACAATAAAGCTTTGAAGCTTCGTTCAGGTGATGAGTTGCCTCCTCGTTTTTTGTTGTCACCTGAAGAAAATATTATTCTTTGTGGGAAAATTGACTGGCTTGAATATTTTCCAGAAGATGATAGTGTCCATATTATTGATTTTAAAACAGGATTACATGAAGAAGAGGCGGATTCATTACAGCTACCAATTTACGCGCTTCTTGTCAAAAATTGCCAGAAAAGGCACATAAGAATGATTAGTTATTGGTATCTTGAGAAAAGTAACGAGCCAATTGAAATGCCATTGCCGGATGTTGAGGAAGCAAGAGAGCGGATCTTAAGCGTTGGTCTGCAAATGAAAAAACTACGGGCAGAGCGAGTGTTTGTTTGTAAACGCAATGGATGCTTTGCGTGCAAGCCGCTTGAAAAAATTGTCAGAGGAGAAGCAAAATATATCCGAACCAGTGGGTATCAAGATATTTATGTAGTAGAATAGAATATGTTCATGATTTTTCAAAGAAAAAAATTTATTGTCTCATTAGTTGCTTTTATTGCTTTGGTTTTCTATCAGCGAGTTTTTGATATGCCTTCCATACAGCAAGGACAGACGTATTCGCCACAAGAAGTCTTAGGTAATCAAATACAATTATCTCCAACAGCATCTCCCAGCGCGACTCCTACTGTAACAGATACACCTCAACTGGTCAAACAAGCAGGACAAGTTCTCAGTGTGTCAGAAAGCGCGACATTTACTGTTTTGATCAATAATAAAAAAGAAACAGTTCAGGCAATTGGCATAGCAGCTCCAGTGTGCTTTGCCAGCCAAGCGTCTGCGTCTGCGAAACAAATCCTTACTGGTCAGAAAGTCTCGTTGGCAAAAGATCCAACGCAAACAGATAAAGATAGCGCAGGAAAATTGTTGCGTTATATCTTTTTGTATGGTGGATCAATTGATTTTGGTGAAATGATGTTATCCAAAGGCTCAATGATTGAATCTTCCTCTGTGAGTTCTTATCGGTATCAATTAGCATATCAAGAAGCTCAAAAAGAAGCCCAAAATGCTAGTCGTGGCCTGTGGGCCGATCCATCTTGTCCTAAAACATCTTTATAAAATTATTCCTTTTTAATATTCTTTTAATTTCTTCTTGCAACGCAATTTTATCTGTTATAGAATAGATTTTATGCTGATCTAGATTGTGAAGTATGAGTGGCTACGAAAGAAGACATAATAGAGAAGGAGAACCAGTTCAAAGACCAGATATAGAAAGAGCTCAAGCAAAAGCTTTGGGTTTGGGAAATGGGTATAAAGCACTTGGAGCAGAAGTTATTACTTTACCACCTATAGATACAGCAAGGTATTTTGAACCAGATCCTCATGTACCAATTCAAGATTTTGAAACAGCAAAAAGATCCAAACAACCAATAAAAAAAGGCGATATTTACGGTGTGAGAGGAACGATAGGCGTCGATTTTACCAGGAGGGTTCGTCTTGATACGATCCCAAAGGATCCTACAACTCGACCAACGGTTTTTGATCTTGGAAGTGTCGATTCATCTGATGCAGTAGCAACGATAAAAGCAAATACTGGTAAGCCCTCAGGATGGGTAGTGCGGGTTGAAGATCCAGAAACTTTTGCTAGTTCTGTTTTTCCTGAGGGTATGCAGCCACCTCTCAATCCTCGTCTAGGAAAACGAAGTAATAAGTTTCCTGAGGGGGCATTTGTTGGCGTAGAGGGAACAGTAAAGAGTAGTTCTCCAAGTACACAAAGACTGGTATTAACTAATGCAAGAAAAGATGTATCTCTTACAATCGGATCTACAACACCAATACGAAAAGTAAATGGAGAAATATCAGGAGTAAGACCTTCGCATAAGGTTGTGGGAGTAGCGGAAGTAGTAAATGGTGAATTGTACTTATGGAACAATACCGTTACAGATCAGACGTCACTTGAGGCTGATGTAGTAAGAGATCAAGGAGTCAGAGCCAGAGTGAGAGAAGTAAAACAAGCATTTCTTGATCAATTAAATAATCAAGGTTCTATAAGCAGATCCGAGAGATATAGAACTGGGAGAGAGATTACTGCAACCTTACGGACATGGCCTTTGACCGATAAAGAAGGACAAGAGATACTGGATTTAGAAGGCTTGTTACAACAAAGACAAGTACTTACTTTTAGTGAAATGCCTTACCATATTGCAAATACCCTACGCAGACATCCTGATATTGCAGAGATTGATACTTATACAGCAAAAGCATATAAATCTTTTCCACCAGACGAAGGTAGTACAAGTCCACTTCTTGAGAGTACTACTGTTGCTGGAGCACGAAATCGATTGAGAAGAATTGTTGAAGAAGGTCCAAGTATTGATGAAAAATTACCTCCTATAGGTACTGCTGTGCAACTACTTAAACATATGAAAGATGGTAACTCTCTTGCTTTTCGTGTTGTCTCTGATGCAATCGATATTCGTCTTGACAAGATGCAACAAGGAGAACATCCAGAAATGCAAGCTGCAATTCTAGAAAAAATAGTACAAGAAGTTTCGTCTTTTGATTCATCTGATAGTATTAAATTATTGTTTCGTGTCGCTGAGGCATCCAGAGGTGAGCATTTAGCAGAGAATAAAGCAGTACAGGACAACTTTCAGCATATGTCTCGCAATCTATTCGATACAAGTGTTTCATTGATGAAAGAGACGATTGAGCAAAGTTTGCCAACTGTCCAAACGCTTATTCCGCATATCGGTGAGTTGAAACGCTGGCAAAGGGAGTTAGCACAAGATGGGTATCAGGTAGACGGTCTTGATACAGTCGTAACGTATGTCAGCCTCGGTGTGCAAGGCGTTTTATATTGGCAGGGTGAGCTTAAGGATACAGAAACAACAGCAACAGGACGAGCAAGGGTCAGAAGAGATGTTTCTGGTGATCAAACAGAACGTATCGTTTTTTCACATGATCCTGATGAGAGGCAAGCGCGAGAAATAGGAGATCGTTTGAGTGGCATTCAACGAGCAGGTGAGGTATTGAGGAACCCTCCCCGGACACCTCCTCAATAGCATTTGATTCTTTGTAGTATACTGATAATATGAATAAACGTCTGGCAGCAATTGTCTTTATTGTACTTCTCATCCTTGCAGTACTTTCTATTTTCTTTAGTATAAAAATTAAAAAATTCTATGGGAGACCTTTGGCGACAGGCGCAAATCTTCCAACTGCTTCTCCATTTGTGCCACCAACTGATATTCCCGCGGTTTCGGTTGTTGCCGACAATCTGGAAGTTCCGTGGAGTTTGGTTTTTTTACCAGACAGAAGCATTCTTTTCACTGAGCGGCCTGGAAGAGTACGACTGATTAATCCTGAGGGAAAGCTACAGCAAGAACCTCTTTTAACCATTCCTGTTAATGCAGTTAGTGAAGGTGGACTCCTGGGGATTACGATTGATCCGCAATTTGCTACCAGTAAGTTTGTCTATGTGTATTACACCTATGCCAACACAAGCGGCAATACGCTCAATCGCGTTGTCCGGTATACTTTTGCTAAGACGACTTTGACTGATCCTAAAATGCTCGTTGATGCGATTCCTGGGAATGCAGACCATAATGGAGGCAGGATAAAATTTGGCCCTGATGGGTATCTGTATGTTACAACAGGTGATGCGCAAAATCCTTCACACGCTCAAGATACTTCGTCACTTGCTGGCAAAATTCTTCGAATGACGACAGATGGCAAGCCCGCACCAGGTAATCCGTTTAACACGCTTATTTATTCCTATGGTCATCGAAATCCGCAAGGACTTGCGTGGGATGATAAAGGACAATTATGGGCAACAGAACATGGGAGATCCGGAAATTTGTCTGGATTAGATGAACTTAATCTTATTCAAGCAGGTAAAAATTATGGTTGGCCGATTATTCAAGGGGACGAGAAAAAAGCAGGGATGATAACGCCGGTTATCAACTCTGGTCCGACGACGACATGGGCACCATCTGGTGCAGCTTTTCATAAGGGAAGTATTTTTTTTGGAGG
>DASQPC010000074.1:0-4715 GCA_035644155.1 Candidatus Methylomirabilota bacterium | reverse complement strand
GGAAACTGAGTAGAGAGCAGAAAGCGACATTGAAAGCTATTCTTGCAAAACCACCATCTGAGTGTGGTATACCACAAAAATTTTGGGACATTTCATCGCTAAAGCAATACCTCCAGGCAGAGTTTGGGGCGGAATATGAATCAAACGAATCATATAGGTTAATTTTTGTGTTGCATAATTATTCCTTTCATTTACCAGATACCTTTGACAGAAAACGTGATGATGCAAAAGTTAAAAAACGAGTTAAAGAAATCAAAGAAGAAATAGCTCCACTGCTGACTGATGAGAATTGGCTTGTGTTCACCTCAGATGAATGTCGGATCATTTGGGATAATGCAAGATTTCATCATGGAAAGAAACTCAAAGCAAAACTGTCAACAACACTTGCGCCAATTCATTTGATTAATCTCCCCCCATATGCTCCTGACCATAACCCGCAAGAGCATGTCTGGAAGTATGGAAAAGATAAACTGGCAAACAATCAGAGAACTTCCTTAGAAGAAACGATACAAGCCTTTGAATCAACTATTATGAGCCGAATTTACCCCTACCATTTTTGACCCATCCTTTTTGGGTTCACTATAATACTGGAATGGTATCTTTATATAAGATTTTAGGGAAATCCTCATGACATGGTGCGTTATTTGCTAGAGCTTCTTCTATGTTGTCTGTGCCATATAACAAACCTACTAATTGAGGGAGTGGTTTCCCCCAGTGAGGCAATATTTCATCATCTTGTAAGTTTTTTCCGTAAAATTTGTTAGCCACAAATTTATGATGCGCCCATTTAGCTTCTTTTGTTGCAACCAACGTATCATCGTGGTCAAATAATACTACGTTAATATCTTTGAGTTTTTTATTCATATTTCAAGAGAGCAATTTTGAATATTAATTTCTACAGAAATTTCTTGAGCAACTCTAATGATTTTTTGCGATGTGACAGTTTACTTTTTTCTTCAAGTGTCATCTCAGAATACGTTTTATCACTTCCATCAGGAATAAAAATAGCATTAAATCCTTTAGCATGTGATGATCCCATCGGGGTGTCTGTTATTTTACCTGTAACCTTACCAAGAAATGTGTGCACTTTTTGACCATCATGGTATCCAATTGCAGAGATGCAGTATGCTTTCTTATTGGTTGTGTTCTTAAGCATATCCAATAAAAGCTCAGGTCCACCTCGTTGAATAATATATTTAATAAATGGTCCAGGAAAATCGTTCCATGCTTTAACATAAAATCCGACATCATCAACAATTAATGGCTGTTTAATCTGTTCATAGGCAGTCTGTGCTTTTTGTCGGACTATATTTTCTATATCGAAGTCTTGAATCTCGACCAAATCTAAAGAAACAATTTCAATTGAAACACCGAGTATAAGTTGTGCTTCCTGAATTTTTGCTTCATTTGAAGATACAAAAAATAATTTATTCATACGGTAAGTATAACAGATTTGCTTGTTCGAGAGCCTTAAGGCGTTTGGAATTTACTTGGAATTAGTTCTATGCAGAAGCAAGTTGCGCAACTTTCGAATATTGTTAATGCTGTTAAAACTAGTACAACAAAACGCAAACTAAAGGCAATAAAGACTATTTTCTTAACGTATTTTTTTGTATATTTGAAGTAGAGCTTTTTTTCTATGAAAAAGTCAGTTATCAGTAGCCGCTATAAATTTATTTCATACGCAATTTTATTTTGTTGTATTGCTCTTGCAGTATTTATAGCATTTTACAACTTAGGGAAATCGCCTCTAGAGAATTGGGATGAAGCTTGGTACGCAGAAGTAACGAAGCAAATGCTCAGGACAAAAGACTTTATTATGCTCCATTGGAACCATGCTATTTGGTTGGAGAAACCACCAATGTTTTTTTGGTTAAGCACGTTTTTTTCAACTCTATTTGGATTATCGGAGTTGTCCGTAAGATTGACATCAGCTCTGAGCGGTGTCGCAGTTATTTTATTGGTTCTGGTTGTTGCTTATAGATCGTATGGTCTTATTCCAGCATTATTGGCTTTTTCCTCAATTGCTTTCAATAATGTTTTTATTTGGAGAGCAAGGACAGGAAATATAGATGCTTTTGTTTCATTACTCATTTTTCTTTCGTATTTCATACTACTGAGCAAAAGTAAGTATAAATATCCACTTCTCGGCTTTATTTTTGCCTGTATTTTTTTAACCAAAGCATCGCTTGTTTTCTTTCCTTTTGTTATTTTCTTACTTTATGAAATTGTTTTTCGTCTCAAAGATATAAAAAAGAATTACCTCGACTATATTAAGCTTTTTAGTGTTTTCTTTGTCTTTTCTGGTATCTGGTTGACTCTTGGTTATCTCAGAATTGGTCCAGAATTTGTTAGTTATTACTTATTTAAGTCAGATCAAGGCGTAGCTCATATAGATTTTACAAAATTTAATCATGATTATGTGAGTTATATTTATTATTCACTTCAAAGAAGATTTTTCTGGGTATTTTTGCTTGGTGCAGGAGTAGCATTGATACAAATTCGGAAACAAAAAGAATTTCTCTTGTTACTTTATGCCTTTTTATTGTTACTACAACTAAGCTTTACAGCAAAAAGTAATAACTGGTATCTTGTTCCTTCTATGCCTTTTTGGTCGCTGCTTATTGCATATGGGATATATTATGTTATAAAACTTGTCCGCAACAATAGAATTGTCATTGGTTTGATTATTTTAGCAAGTTTTTATATCTCGTATAAAACATTAGTAGGTAATATTTTACCAATTGTGAGCACCGGCTCAACATATGATCAAAGACAAAGTAGCCAAACGCTGAACGAACTCACAAAACCGACTGATACTCTTGTCCGTTTGGATTATTTATATCCAACAACAATTTACTATACCGATAGACATGTATTGGTTTCAGCAGAAGGAGATGAGAAAGTTACTGATGGTTATTGGATCAATAGGAGAGATTTACTCAAAGCAATTGAGGAGAAAAAGATTAAATGGTTGGTAGGCGAAAAGAGTTCTGTTCAGCAGTTTCAGACACAAGCAAAAAATCTTGAATTTAATTCAAGGCAAATCAATAACAGTGAAGTTATACTAGAAGCACAATAATGTCTGCCTTCCAGCATGCTTTCATCTTTTTTATACTTTTCTAAACACCTTTCTCTCATTCTTCTCCTTCTGATAGAAGATCCAGAGGAGGAGATTGAAGAGTGAGAGGACAAAGAACGGAGCAGTTTTGATAATTCCAAAAAGTGGCACAAAGGCAATCTCAAGAATTAGAGAAGAGAGGAGTGAAAACTCAAAGAAAAGCCCGCCAATATTCTCTGTTATTATCCATAGCTTTCTCATAATGGAATGACTTGGTTTTTCCCCTTTCCTCATAACAATTGCCATGCCACCTTCAGCAGACGAAATATCTGATTCTATCGCAACTGTTTTGGGCATGAAGCCTTCTTTGGTGATCAAGAGCTTTAGCTTTTTTCGTTGCAGGGGATTGATGATATAGCAGATACCGTTTTTGTTGGAGATAAACGAGGTGACAACTTCGCCGGTTGCTTCATCAAGTGTTTCAACGCGTGCTTGGCTGAGCTTTTTTCCATCTTCATCCACAACCGTTGCACAAAAGCTTTGGAGCGTATGTTTTTTAAAAAGACCCTTGAGATGATAGAGAAAATAGGGAAGAAGATGGCTTGGCGCGACATGCGTTCGCATGTGAAAGAACAGAAATGTCACCAAACTTGAGCCCAAGAGCACAAATATCGCGATAAGGTTAAAGAATCGAACCGAGAAGGCAAGCGTGTCAAGCGCAGCTTGGAGCTTGTTAATAAAGTCAAAAAAAGCATTTTGGTAATAACGAACATAATTCATAAAGCTAGTTGTATTCTTATGAAGAAGTATCTGTGGATATTCCTGTCCTGATTGTGGGCCAATAGTGAAGGTGATTTGTGCTTGATCATAACCAAAAGCACTCACTTGGGCTTGGTAGCTTCCCGGTGGAAGAAGTACTTTTATATCTCCTGTGAGGTTTGTGTAATTTGGGTTGGCAAAGCTCTCAAGAATCGTGCTATCCAACGGCTCATATTTGTGCGTTTTAGTATTCAAACCCAAGAGAAAGACTCGTGCGTCAGCAAGCGGTTGGTTACTTGCTTTATCAGAGACAGAAAGGAAGGGCATGATTTTGGTTTCAGCAATTTTTTCTTGAATAAGATTGCCTTTGACATCCTGTATCCTCACAAAGACTTCAAACGTACCTGGGAAAACTGATGTAAAGCCTGCGACATAGACAGATGGAGATCGCTCAATCATGGGTACAACCATGGTTTTTGATCCAAGTGTTTGCGAAAAGGTAGTGGTCCCAAGGACTTTTGTTTGCATGACTGCTTCGATTGATTTGAGGTTAATGGGTTGTTTGAGACGATAAGTAATTTCATAGGGAGTGTTCACCGTGAGCAAGGCTACAGGATTACTCGTTTGATTTTGTTCTTTGACATCGGAAACAAGAATATTGCCTTTACTAGCGATAACGACAACATTATTATCGGTTGTGGGAGGAGTTGATATCTCAGCTGTCTTGAAGGTGAAGATATCAGAGGTGGTCTTTTGTCCATTTTGATCGATGGCAGTCATTTGAAAGTAATAGTTTTTTGCGGGAGAGAGCCCATCTACAGTAAAGCTGTTTTCCGTGTTGTATTGCGCAAGGCTTAAGGCCTGAGAAAGATTATTGGCAGCTTGTCCATAGCGA
>DASQPC010000073.1:0-4664 GCA_035644155.1 Candidatus Methylomirabilota bacterium | reverse complement strand
TGATGGGAAATTGCATGTTTTCTTTTGCAATGTTGGACAAGGCGATGCCATCTTAACGCGAACACCAAATCAAAAATATATTTTGGTTGATGGGGGACCAGACAAAAGTGTACTTGATTGTCTGTCTGCGCATATGCCGTTTTGGCAGCGAAAAATTGATCTGGTCATACTTACACATCCACACAGTGATCATATTTCAGGGCTTTATTATGTTTTGCAGCGTTATACAGTCAATGCATTTGCAACTGAAGATTTAAAAAATGACACAGCAGGATTTAAAGAGTTGGTACGAATGATTGCAGAGAAAAAAATTCCTGAGCATTTTGTTTTTACCGGAGATCGCTGGCATATCGGTGATGTAACGATAACTATCGAAGGTCCAACAGTAGATTATCTAAAACAGACAAGTCCGGGAGGATTGATCGGCGAAAGGCAAGAATTTGCCTCAGTTATTACAAATATTTCTTATGGTTCGTTTGATGCTCTCTTGACAGGGGATAGTCAAGTATCAGGACTCACTCAAGCAGCAGCATATCTTGGAACATCGGTTGCTGTTTTGCAGACGCCACATCATGGTTCAGCAACAGGACTTGATGAGAATGTTTTAAGTCTCTTGCAGCCAAAACTTGCCGTCATTTCGGTAGGTTTACATAATCGCTACGGTCATCCAACCACGCGAGCGCTTAATTTTTTAAGGGATGGAGGAACGAAAATTTTCCGGACTGATAAAGATGGGACAGTAGAGGTTGTGAGTGATGGTTCTGCCTGGGAAATTATACAGTAGGATTTTGTTTTTCAGCTGCTTTATGTAATGCATTGACAGCTACTTCTGTGAGTTTGCCGACAAAGGTCAATCTTTCTCCGAAATCTGTTGTTTCAATATTAGGAACATAAGGATTGCAAGCCAGTTCAAATTCCGCAAGCTTCCGGGCAAGTGTGGCTCTTCGTGTTCGTAGTTGGTTTGACGTTGTAGGTATTGTTTCTGTAAGTGCATCAATTTCTATTAATCGTTCCAATGCAAATGGTCTTCTTTTATCTTCAGGGAGTGGTGTATTTTCAATGTGCTTTTTTAATACCGTTTGTAGCTCAGTAGGTTCAAGTGCAAATGCCATTGCAACACCTCGGCCGACAGCAAGTTTGGTGGTCCCATAAAGGAGTTGGTTTGCCCATGCTTCGCGAATAGTCTGATTTGGATGCGTTTGCATTGCTGCATTAACTGCAGAGCCTATTTCTGCGTATCTTGCATCAATATTTTTTGGAGCACGTTTAATTCTCATAAATATAACTTTTTAGAGATAATTTGCGTTAGGTCTAGCAAGCTTTACTGTATTTATTTTATTTGCTACAAAAGCAGCACACATTCCAGCGGCACGAACTTGGCTATGAGAGCCAAGCGTTGCCATGGTTAATTCTTCAGCAAGTCGTGGTTTGCCTTCTTTGATTGCTTTTGCTTCTCCTTTTTTTCTTTCGGTTTGGTCAAACTCCTTAGTAAAGGCGTCCTCAAAGGGTTGCGCAGAGGGGATATTATGTTTTTCTCGTAAGCTATCAACTTCTTGAGCGAGACTCATAAGTGACTCTCTTGTATTGGCGTTGTCAATTGTTACAACAATAGTAAAGACAGTTTCTTTTACTTCATCCGTAAATCGAAAAGAAGGTACTCCGATTGCTTCCTGTTCGGTAATATAGCTACTAATATATGTCATAATAGCTTTTCTAAAGCCATCATCTTCTTTTGTTTTTTCTTGTTCGATTATCATTGTGGTCGCTAGTATAGCACAGGTAGAAGGCTATTGCATCTTTGTCGCAAGAGTAATAGCTGCAATCATAAGGACTGCGCCAAGAATAAAGATCAGGGTTGGTATCTCATGAAAAAACAGTAATCCTAATACCGATCCGATAATCGGTTCTAAAAGCAAAATCATTGTGCCGACTCCTGCTTTGACTGTTGCAAATCCTTTGTTGACAAAATTAAAGGCAGAGGCATTGAGTAATCCAAACACAACTAGAAAGAAAAGCGTTGTCGGCTGTAAGTGAAAGGTAATATGTTCAAAAGTATTTGCGCCAACACCACTGACGAAAACAGCCAAACAAACACTCCAGAAGGTGATAGTTTCTGCGCTGTTTCCTCGTTTGGAGAGAATTTTGCTACAGATGATATAAAAAGAAAACGTAAAACACATGGCAAGTGCGTACATATTGCCGAGAAGATATTTCTGAAGATTGGTCGGATCAAAAAGCAAAAAAAGCGCAATGAGGAGTAGGGCAAAGCCAACAAAAGTTTGTCTGGTCAGTCTTTCTTTTAAGACATAATGAGCAAGGATTGCTGTGATGATTGGATAGCCTGAGGAAACAAAAAGTGTGTTGCTAATCGTGTTGTGGTAAAGCGCAAGGGAATAGAAAATAATTTGTAAGCCATAGCCAATTGTTCCCATGAAGAAGATAAGGATGTAGTCTTTTGGGTTTTGAAGCAGAAATGGTTTTTTGCGCCACAGAACAATAAGGCTAGTCAGCAGAGCGGAAACGATTAAGCGAAGAAAAGTTTGCAGATATGGGCCGGTATCAATGCTTAATACTTTGACTAAGACGCCCATTGAGGCGTAGCTAAAAGCGGCAAGAATGAGATAGATGTAGCCTTTTTTCATTGCCTGTTTTTAGCTGAAAGGCTTTGTTCCATGGAGGAGGGTTTTGATTTTGTTGCCAAGATCTTGGGGATCGATTTGGTATTTGAGAATATAGTCTGTTGCTCCTTGTTCAACCGCATCGTGCATCATTTGTGGTTCACTATAGTTTGAAACTAAAGCAACAGGAATAGCAGCAGTTTGAGGATTGTCTTTGAGAACACGAAGAATATCATTGCCTTTCATATCAGGAATTATCTGATCAAGAAGAATAAAATCAGGAAGATTCTTTTGGGCAAGTTCAATTCCAAGTTTTCCTGTACCTGCTGTCATGACTTCAAAACCTTCTTTTTTAAGTACTGTACTCCAGATGCCTGTTACTGCTTCGTCGTCATCAATAATCAGAACTTTCATATCCATATCAAGTTATCAGGATTCTTTCAAAAATGCAAGAGTGGAAATGGTATAATAATTTTGTTTATGACTATAAAAAAGCAACTTATTGAGCATCTTGCGACTGCTTTGAAGAACGTAGGTGTTTATTTCGTACCCACTGTTGATTATCCAGATGATCCAAGGCATGGTGATTATGCGACGAATGTTGCTTTGGTTGCTGCGAAAAAATTGGGTAAACAACCAATGGAGTTAGGAGAAGAACTCAAGAAAAATTTTTTAGCGCTTTCTTTTATTGAAAGGATTGAAGTAGTCAAGCCTGGGTTTATTAATTTTTGGATTAGTTATAAAGCATTACTCAATGAAAAAACAATTGCCAATATCGGCAAAGGGAAAGCTGTTATTGTTGAATATTCGTCTCCAAATATCGCCAAGCCTTTTACAATTGGACATCTGCGCTCAACAATTATCGGTGATGCAATAGCAAATTTACTTGAAGCAACTGGCTGGGATGTCAAAAGAGACAATCATATAGGTGACTGGGGAACACAATTTGGAAAACAGATTTATGCGATTAAGCATTGGGGAAATGAGGAAGAGATTGAACAATCAAAACAGCCAGTAAAGCTTCTTGTTGAGTTGTATATAAAATTTCACGATGAAGCGGAAAAAAATCCTCAGCTTGAAGATGAAGCAAGAGAGTGGTTTAAGAAATTAGAAGATGGAGATCCTGAAGCCAGAAGGCTTTGGCAAAAGTGTATTACGTGGTCGTGGAATGAGTTTGATCATATTTATACATTGCTTAATGTTTCATTTACAGAAAATAAAGGGAAAGGTTATGGAGAATCATTTTTTGAAGATAAAATGTCATTGGTGGTGGATGAATTAAAAGAAAAAGAGTTGCTTAAAGAAGGAGAAAATGGAGCAAAATTGGTTTTTTTCCCAAATGATGAATTACCACCACTTATGATTCTTAAGCAAGACGGAGCGAGTCTCTACGCCACGCGAGATTTAGCGACTGATAAATTCCGTCTTGATACCTATGGTAAAGATGTGGTGATTATTAATGAAGTAGGTACTGAGCAAAGTTTATATTTTAAACAACTTTTTAAACTTGAAGAGATGCTTGGATGGGTGACAAAAAACCAAAGAATTCATGTAAAGCATGGTTTGTATCGTTTTAAAGAAGGAAAAATGTCAACAAGAAAAGGGAACGTGATTTGGTTAAAGGATGTATTAGAAGAAGCAGGAAAGAGAGCATTTGCTATCATGGATGAGGCAAAAAAGCAATTACAGTTAAGCGCATATGAACAGGCACTGCTTGGTTTAAAAGTTGGTATAGGAGCCATTAAATGGAGTGATCTTAAACGTAGTGCTGAGCAGGATATTACTTTTGATTGGGATGACATGCTTACAATGCAAGGCAATTCTGGTCCTTACATCCAATATACGTATGCCAGAACGCAGAGTGTTCTTCGTAAAGATCAAACAGCAAAGATCAAACAGCAAAAATTAGAGGAAGGTTTTCAGTTAGAAGTTGAGGAGCGAGATCTTCTTCGTTTGCTTTCTCGTTTTCCGGAAGTTGTTGAAGAGGCAGCGCTTCGTTTTGCGCCCAATATGCTTTGTTCCTATCTTTTTGAAGTAGCTCAGGCA
>DASQPC010000072.1:0-4120 GCA_035644155.1 Candidatus Methylomirabilota bacterium | reverse complement strand
AATTGAAGCCAAATCTTGCAGATCTTCTTGACGCAAATCGCTTTGATGTGGTAATTAATATCACAATGGAACGACAAATTACGCAAACTGATGGAAAAATTATTCGACAGAAAGCAGTTGAGCATAACGTACCGCTTATGACAAGTGTCCCTGTTGCGCAGGAATTCATAGCAAAATTACAAAAGACAAAAGTGTAAAAAAAGTATATACTAGGTACCTATGAAATCTCAGATAATCAAAAAAGTCCTCATGTGTAATCCTCTTTATTTTTCTCATCTTAACTATATTATTAATCCTTGGATGAAGCCAGGCACGATTAATCAGAAAAAAACCCTGGAGCAATGGAACATTTTAGTAAAAATCTATAAAGATTTAGGTATTGAGATTGAGATAATTGATCAGGAAAAAAATCAACCTGATATGGTTTTTGCAACAGACTCTGGATATGTTTTTGGCAAGAAAGTACTTTTGAGCCGTTTTCGCTTTAAAGAAAGACAAGGAGAGACACCTTTTTATGAACAGTGGTTTAGAAAGCATGGCTATGAAATTATTTTACTTCCAGAAGATCTCTATTTTGAAGGTAATGGCACAATGTATTTTTGGAATAACAAACTTTTTGTCGGTGTCGGCTATCGAACAGACAAACCAATGTGCCGCTATCTCCAAAAACTTTTCCCTGAATATGAAGTAGTCGAGCTTGATGCAGCAGCACCAGCTTTTTATCATCTTGATATTGGCTTTTTCCCTCTCAATAACGAAACAATTTTTTACTATCCTGAAGCATATACACGAGAAGATCGAAACAAACTAAAAAAAATAGTACCCAATCTTATTTCACTTACTGAAAGAGAAATGAAAGGATTTTGTGCCAATAGTGTGGTAACAGGCAATACGGTGATTCATCAAAAAGATAATCCAACATTTACAAAAAAACTGGAAGAGTTAGGCTATAAGAGTATCGAGGTTGATCTCTCAGAATTCAAAAAATCCGGCGGCGGCGCACATTGTCTGACGAACATTCTTGAGGAAGTATAACACGAAACAAAATTAAACAATTCCCAAGACTTTTCTTCCATTCACAGTGGCAATTTTTACGAGTTCATCTATATCGTAAAAATGTGTGGCTTCAAGAAGAGTATGCAATTCTTCCCACATGCTTCCATTAATAAAAGGTTTATAAATATCTGCGATATTATCTGTTCCCAAAGCAATCGTTATTCCAGCGGGGACTAACTCATCAACTGGCGTCAACGCATTGTGGAAAGGCATAAGAGTTTCATTGCGTCTTGTATCAATCCACCCAAGAGGACTTGCAACCATCATAACATCAGCTTCTTTCATCATTTTATAAAGTTTCTGACGATATTCCTTTCCGTGTGCCCCAATAGAAATCCCATGAATTCCTACAACTTTGCCTTGTAATCCATGCTCAATTGTTTTTTTTACAAGTAATTCTGTATCTCTTTGGTTGGGATCATTGAATTGATCGATATGCACATGAACCATTTTATTCATGCTTTTTGCAGTATCAAACAAAACATCAAGATGTTCTGCTTCTCGCCCTTTATCTCTTTCAGGGAGTCCGCCAATAATATCAACAAACTCAGCGCCAATAGCAGACAATTTACGCGCTTCTGGTTCTAAGACACCATAATGAACTTGATTGATATATTTTATTTGTAAATCGTTTTTATATCTATCACGTATTTTCTGTGCTGCCTTTATAGCTTTATCCTGTATTTTGTTATCAACATCAATAAATGTCCCCAATACCCGAACGTCTTGCTTGAGCATTCTCTCAACTCCCAACGCCATACGATCATAAATATCATCAACACTTGATTGTAGTTTTAACTCGTCATTAAGATTCCATTTTTCTTGAAGAGTAGCAGCGGTAAAATGGTAATTTTCTTTGGTAAGGCTGTATGCTCGATCAAGATGTGCGTGTGCATTGACCCAACCACCATTTTTCTTAATTTTCTGGAGAATTTCTGATTTGAGATCTAAATAGGAGACTTTCTTTACCATTTTCGCTTCCTCATTATAGATTTTGTCAAAAACTTATGCAAGAAGTGTTTTATTTTTTTACATTTTCTTAAATTGTTGATTCTTCTAATACAACTTGTTAGAATATGCTTATGAAAAAGCAAGCCCTTCATATTATTACTTGGAAAGAAGATAACATTTTTGTTTCTAAATTTCTCGAACTTGAACTTGCAAGTCAAGGAAAAACACAACAAGAATCTGTTGATAGCTTGAAAGAAGCATTTGAGCTTTATTTGGAAGATGAAGATACAAACAAAATCCGCTTTCCTTCAATCAATGATGTTTCCACGCAAACATTTTCCTTTCGTTAATGAGCAAATTGTATTCAGGAGAAAAAATCATCAAAGGCCTCATAAAAGCTGGATTTTATATCGTTTCAACGAAAGGTAGTCATGTAAAATTGAGAGGTATTCGATTTGGTAAATTACAGACCGTCATTGTCCCACAACACAAAGAAGTCGCATTGGGAACAATGAAAAGCCTACTGAAGCAGGCAGCAATGGAATTTGAAGAATTAAAAAAATATATGTAAGCCCATGAAAAAAAACCTCACGAAGCCATTTTACGACCCAACAAAATCCTATGAAGAGAATTATGACAAAGGTCCCTTTGGCGCTTTTGCCGAAGAAGAAATATTTAAACAAAAAGGAGAACCAACATATGAGTATTATGGACAAAAAGTCTCTATCCCATTTGGTATTCCAGCCGGGCCGCTTCTCAATAGCAAATTTGTCAAAGCAGCCTTTGAAAAAGGTTTTGATATCTGTGTCTACAAAACAGTCAGAAGCGATATCTACCCAAGTCATCCCTTCCCAAATATTCTTTCTGTTCACGTAAAGGGAGATCTTACGCTTGAAAAGCTTAAAAAACCGCTTTTCGGAGATACCGAGTTTCGTGCGCCAATTGCGATTACCAATTCCTTTAACATCCCATCAAAAAAACCAGAAGTGTGGCAGCTAGATATGAAAAAAGCAATTTCTTATGCAGGCAAAGGACAAATCATGGTTGGGAGTTTTGTCGGTACTGTTCGACCTGACCAAACACAACAAGAATTTATTGACGATTGGGCAATCGTTGCAAAATTGGTTCATGAAACTGGAGCAAAAATACTAGAAGCAGATATCTCTTGTCCCAACAATGGATCAGAGGGATTGCTTTGTTACAATCTCGAGGCTACCGAAAAAATCTGTAAAAGCGTCCGTAAGGTAATCGG
Source organism: Candidatus Methylomirabilota bacterium (assembly GCA_035644155.1). Taxonomy (GTDB): domain Bacteria; phylum Patescibacteriota; class Microgenomatia; order Levybacterales; family UBA12049; genus DATIGJ01. The sequence continues at coordinate 861 of DASQPC010000072.1, read as the reverse complement.
CAATACACCTTTTATCCTCAAGATAGGTTATTATGAAGATAACAAACAGCTCGAGAGACTTGCCAAAATCGCAAATGAATACGCTGATGGTATTTCAGGGATCAACACATTACCAGGAGTCATTGTTGATAGGGAAGGGAAGCAAGCACTTCCCGGCAAAATGCGAGCCAAAGCAGGTATCTGTGGCGCTCCAATTAAATGGGCAGGAATTGATACAGTAAAACACCTCAAAGCAATCAAAAAAAAATATAACTATTCTTTCTCTATCGATGGAGTAGGGGGAGTAACAATTCCACAAGATTACTTTGATTACAAAAATGCAGGAGCAGACGCAGTCATGAGCGCAACCGGCGCAATGTGGAACCCGCTCCTAGGCCAAAAAATTAAACAACTTGTCATCTCAAGCGACTGAAAGGAGTTGGAGAGATCTTTTGGAGTAATAATATTGTATAATCAAAAAATGAACTGGATTATTTTTGCTCTTGGAGCAATCGGTGCTGGTGCCATTTCTGATCTTTTCCGAAAGCTCGGCTCAAACCTAAAAGATCCTTTTCTGAGCAACCTTCTTTTTCAAACAGGATCACTCACCACAGCAATTATTTTATATCTTATCTTCAGTAGAAAAGGGGTCGACAGTCCGCAGGGTATTATGTATGCAATCGTTGGTGGTATCCTCATTTCTATCTTCACTGCGTTTTCTTTCAAGGCACTGGCAACTGGTCCCGGAGTCTCAACAGTTATCCCTGTCATTCGTATCGGTGTCGTTTTAGTGGTCGTCGTTTTGGGTATCTTACTTTTCAAAGATAAACTAACATGGTATACACTCGTTGGCGTTTCACTTGCCACCGCAGGTGTCTATCT
>DASQPC010000071.1:0-10173 GCA_035644155.1 Candidatus Methylomirabilota bacterium | reverse complement strand
GTCTTGCATACAGGACAATATATATTTACACCAAACAACAGTCGTTTGAGAAACTTCTCAATCTGTGCCTCCCTTGGTATTTGTTTCAAATTGTACACATTCATAGTTTACTAAATGTGCGCCAACTCGGTAGGAGTACCCCGAATTCTTTAGGGTTTTATTCCTTTTAGGTGCAAAGCTAAACTTGAGTATGAAATTATATTTTTTGGAATCTAAAATGTGGCTCAATGTAATTCTAAAATCTTATGGTTATAAAAGTGAGTGAGCCGAACGAACGTTAGCATTTTGGGATCAATTAATGACCATATATGAAGAAAAGAATGTTTAATTTTCTTGAAGGAGTTTTGTAATTTCTTTAAAATAGTTTTGGGTATTTATTGTTATAAAAGTGTGTGGTAGAGGAAAAATATCTTTATTACCTCCTTTTGCATTTACTTTTATTTCAACACAATCATACTCTTTTTTATAGTTTTCTAAGATAAGATCTACTTCTTGTCCTCCATATTCTCTATAAAAATACAAGGTTTCTTTTGCGTGATTATTTCTTCTCTTTTTTTCAATTTCTGAGATAATGAAATTTTCAAATACACCACCTTTGTCAGGACGAAGCTCAAGCTCTCTAAAATCTTTGACCAAGATATTTCTTATGCCTAAATCATAGAAGTACAATTTTCTATTTTCTGAAACCGCTTTTCTGGTATTTATCTTAAATGATGGAAGGGGAATAAGAATATAATTTTTTATAAAAATTTCAATATAATTGGAAACTGTTACAGCGTTTGCTCCTAAACTACCAGCAAGTTCTCTTACAGATACTTCTGATCCTATTTGTAATGCAATTTTGATTAAAATATCTTTTGCAAGTTTTTCATTTTTTAAATCATAAATGTTGATAATATCTTTTAATACATACGTATCTAAAATATTTTGTAATAAATCAATTCTTTCAGATTCAGAGAGTGTTGTGTTGGCGTATATTTCAGGATACGATCCAAAAATTTGGAGTTGATGTGCAAGGTTTTTATAAAAAGGCTCTTTAGCGTATGTTTCTATTTGCGTATTGTCATCAATTTCCTTGAGGGAGAGTGGTAAACAATAGCTCTCAATAAATCTACCAGCAAGTGAATCAAAATCTGTTGATTTTTGTCGTATTTCACTGCTCCCTGTTGCAATAATTTTTACATTAAATTCATCGTAAAGGATTTTTAGAGCAACAGTACTTTCAGGATAATTTTGCACTTCATCAATAAGGATTACTTTATGCGCTGAAGCAATTTTTTCAAGTGTATCACGAGTGGGAGCAAATGGTTCTCTATCTGAAAGGAGATCAAAATTAAATATGGGTACTGACAATTTTGAAGCCAAATCTTTAAGGATAGTTGTTTTTCCTGAACGTCGTGGACCCCAGATAAAATATATCTTATGATTATCTTCTGATAGGTATTCTTGAACTTTTTCTTCTATATGTCTTTGAAGCATATATATAGTATATGCCTAATTTGGATATTGTCAATATGCATATTAGCATTAAAGTGAATAGTCTAATCCTAAAACATTTCGGGTTAGAGTGCCTATCCTCCGAGATGTTTTTAGTTCGATCTCCAGTGTTTCTTATTTGATATACTGCAACTATGGCTACTTTGTTATATTTCTTTTATGAATGAAGAATTTGTTAAAAAAATTACTGCTCTGAGAGGAGATATAGGGAAACAATGGGTAGAGGATATTCCTGAGATCATTAAAAATTATGAACAAGAATGGAATATAAGATGTCTACCACCATTTCCTCTTTCATATAATTATGTTGCTCCTGCTAAAACGTGTGATGGGAAGCATGTTGTCTTGAAAATTAGCAAGCACCAACAAGCTAATCAGAGATAGCAGCGTGGTCAGTGCTGAGCACTATAGGATGAGTGAGCCACCGGGGACTCGAACCCCGAACCAATACCTTAAGAGGGTACTGCTCTACCATTGAGCTAGTGGCCCAAAATACTTTGCTATTGTAACAAACTTTTTTCAATCTGTCACATTTAATAATAATTTAATAATTGTCTGCTAATCTAGAGAAGTCTCGTTTGACCAATGCCACCAGTACGCCAAAATACTGGTGGCAAAATCTTTTATGGAATTGAAAAAATACGAAAAAAGTGAAGAGTTTGATAGAAATGAAGCAATCTATGTGCTTTATACAGTAGATCAATTACCAATGGTAGAACTTGCTCAAAATTTCGATCTTGCCATTGAAGATATACAAACAATCTTAATAAAACATAAAGAATATGAAGAGCGTGTTTTAGCTTAATTTCTTCTTAGATTTTTAATCGGATACCCTTAATGCTTAATGACATAAGGAACTTGATGTTTGAAGAGATTTTTTTCTCGCCATTCCAATATTTTTTTTGCATTACGTAAACCTTGTCTCTCAATTTCTTCACTTGAAAGGCCTTTTTCCAAATGGAAATACAATACTTGATCTGCTTCCTGATAGCTAAACCCAAACTCACCTTCATCTGTTTGCCCGTGCCAAAGACCTGCTGTCGGTTGTTGATTAAGAAGAATATCCGGCACTCCTAAATGCTTTGCTAATTGATATACGTGCGTTTTATAAAGATGCTCAATTGGTTCAATATCAGATGCTTGATCACCAAAACGAGTAAAGTAACTAAGTAAATTTTCTGATTTGTTTTCTGTTCCACAGACAAGTGCATTATACTTTTTTGCGAGATCAAAAAGGATAATCATCCGCATGCGCGCAGCGATATTACCGATTCTCATTTTTCCAGACTCATCCTCTTCAATTTGTTGCAAAGTAACAATTTCATCCACAGCACTTTTGATTGAAAGCAGATAAATATTTTCTGGTGGAATGCCACTTTGTCTAACTACTTTTTCTATTTCAGAGAAGACAGGTTTGAAATAGTACAAATGAGCAACAATAATATTTTTTGGCGAGAGCGCTTCTTTGAGTAAGAAAAAAGATGTTGTCGAATCAATTCCTCCTGATAAACCAATAACAGCTTTATGAATATTTTGTTCTGTGAAAGTTTGCTGCAAGAAATTAACGATTTTTTTTCTCTCTTGGTCGGGATTTATAGCTAACATGATTACTTATTGATATAACTTTTGTCCTTTGATATATTCTTCAACCGCTTTCGGAACTAAATGAGTAATGGATAAGCCTTTTTTAACTCTTTCCCGAACGATTCGTGAAGAAATATTTGTCAGAACAAGATCTTTATTGTCTAAAACAATAACATTTTTGGGAATTATTTGCAAATTAAAACCTTCCTTTACTTTATCTTCAAGATGCCACAACATATGCTCTCGTGGGAAAATAATCAGTTTGTGTTTGTGAACAAGCTCTTCCCATTTATAATATTTTTGGAATTCCGCAAGTTGATCACTTCCTGTAATCCAGTAAAATTCATCATTTGAAGAAAGCGTCTCGAGTTGCTCAAGCGTATCAACGGTATAACTTGTTTGGTTGTGCTCGATTTCATATTTTGAGATTTTGATGAAATCATTTTCAAGGTATTTTGCCATCAGCAATCTGTCAGCAACAGGAGAAAGTGTTTTGTGAAATATTTTGTCTTGTTGCTCTTTTTGATAGAGTGGCATAAGCCATATTTGATCCATATTGAGTAATTCTTTGACTTGTTGGGCTATGAGGATGTGTCCCAAATGTGGAGGATCAAAGCTGCCCCCAAGAATTGCTATATTCATGAGCCTATTGTAGCAAAAATAATTGGCAAATACCTACCAGTAACCTGGTTTTGCATCTTTTGCTTTATTTAATGCGTCTTCTATCTGTTCGTTTTCAGCTGGTAGCTTATTAAGTCCCATTTCTATTTCCATAGCTATGGCTTCATTATGTCTTTTCATATTTTTCAAATAATTGGGATCGTGGTAATCTTTCAGCAACCTTACAATTCCTTCTAGATCAGGTTCAAAAAATTGCATATTTACATTGTCTGAGCCAGGAGCAAGCGTTGCAAGCACTAATTCATGTCCTTCTGTTTTTCCTGAAGCAGGATTAATAATACGGCTAAGCTCAAAAAAATTTTGTTTTTTATCATCTCTTAAGTTAAGAAAATCAATGTTTAAACCCTGTGTAAGGGGTTCACTGCTTGTATCCTTTGGATATAGATCAAAGATAGCATCTACACCTTGCGCAAAATTTTTGGCAATTTTTTGAGCTTTTGTCTCAATCTTTTGTCGCTCTTGCCCCTCATGATGAGGTCTTTGACGCTCATAACTACTCATAATCTAGTATTATACAACTAACAGTTTGCATTTCCAAAGAGGTAGTACCTGCATGTCGCCTAAGATTCTCTAGGCCAAATGGGAGTTATTGTACGTATAGTTTTTGGACTACGCATGTTTGGTTCGTTACGACGATAATTTATATAAGGATTTAGAAAAGAATCAACTTTCTTAATTGCAACAGGTTTTAAATTATCTCTATTATAATCGAGAACGATTTTAGAACGTACAGGATTATCAGAATCATCTTCAAAAATAAGAGCACTGCTCTTTTTAAAAAGATAAGCATGTTTGCTTACAAGCTGTTCTCCAATTCTATACTGAGGAATATCAAAAACAGGAATACTGCTTTTTAAGAGTGGATCAAGTAATTCAGCAATCTTTTCTGCTGCAGGAAGATGAAGGGCAGGATTAAATGTTTCAGGATTAACTTCACAAAACGTTTTTACCTGGTTGGCTAAATATCTTTGTTTTTCTAAATCACTAACAGAATGATATGGAAGTTCGCGCGGCATATGATTTATGTTTTAAGTTTGTAGTAACTTGTCTTGGTTTTGCCAAATTTCTGCAAAATTTCCTTCTTGACCAGAGATGATAGCAAAGAATGAGCTTGTTGTCTACTAACAGTTAAGGCTTTTTGTACATCTGTCGTCTTTACAGCTTTTTTGTTAAGCACAATCTGCAAAACTTCTTCTTCGCGTGCTGTGACAAGAACTCGCTTCTCACCAGTTACTTCTTCAAAACGAGTATTTTTGAGCTCATTAATTCTTGCAAGAGCTGCTTGTAAAGAATGTGCTATGCCTTCGAGAAAATACTCAAGCCAGTCTGTTTCGTCTCCCTGATCAGCAATGTGCAAGGTATCTGAATACAATTGTCGGTCAATATCATAATAATCATCAAGAATAAAAAATTTGGTTACTTCATAGTTTTTCAAAAGTAAGTAATATGCAGTCAAAATACGAGCAAGTCTTCCATTTCCATCCAGAAATGGATGAATATAAACGAATTGATGGTGCATAATGCCAGCTTTCAGAAGTGGATGAGTCGGATCTTCTCCCATAACCCACTCAAAAATATCCGTCAGAGCTTTTTCAATTTCTTTTGCTGTGTGGAATGGGGGATTATGCTTGACAATAATTTCTGTTTGCGTTCGATGTCCGACAAAAACGCCACTATCTCGAAATTCGCCCAAGTCTTTTTTTTCAATATCTTTCATCAGTTCATGGTGTAATTTCTTGGTCAAATCTGATGTCAGTGGCTCTTTTTTCTTTGCCATAAGAAAAATAGTGTTCAGAACAGCAAAATAATTTTTGACTTCTTTTTCGGATTTGGTCACAGGAATCTGATCATTAAGAATAATATTGGTGACATCAAGAGGTGAAAGAGGATTACCTTCAATACTTGTTGAGTAGTGTGTGGCGAGAATTTGATTTTCCTGTGAAAGTTTGAGGGTAAGAGAAGGGATCAAGGCTTCTGCTATCAATTGTCCATAAAATCGTTCAATAAGCGTAAGCTGGTTAATAATCTGTGGAGTGTAGCTAAATTTCGGAGTAAACATACAGATAGTATAGTAAAAAACATATTAATTGTCAATATATATGTAAATATAATTGTCAATAATATAGGATTATTACATTTTCATTATCAAGTGGTCCTGAGGGGGTTGGTGTGCCACGTAACTACCGGAGCAATGCTTGACACTTAGAGACGTTTCTGAGATATAATACTCATAACCCTAAAGGAGTATGAGCGAAGGATCAACAGGTATAGACAATAATATAGTTGTGAAAAAAATCACTTTATCCAAAAGTGCTTCTGGATCACGTTCTTTCGGTGCATATGTTCCACCTGCACCTGAACTTACGCAAGATGCGATCAACCCAGCAAACCCAAAATCAAAATTCAGTTTTGATACTACTGTGCCGTATATTGCACCAACAGAGGATTTTCTGACAATGAAAGATCCTGAACTCAAACCGGTAGAACAAGTTCAGCCAAATATTGAGCTGTCGACAGACAGTAGATTGTCTAAAGAAAATGAAAAAAGGGTTATACCCGATCTGCCTACTCTCATGAATCTACAAATGAGTTATGTTTCATTAGAACAACAATTACATGAGCCTCTAGAAAAAGCACAAGAAGTAACACAAGCGCAAACAGATAGCTTGCAGCCAACCGTAGAACAAGAAACAGTTGAAGAAGAAAGAATGTGGATGCTTTTGCAAAAACAACACACAAATTATGTTGATGGAATACGTTATATTTATATCACTGAATGGTGGGCATATAGCCACCCAGGATTATTACAAGTTAATAGAGAAATCATGCAATCAAATAATGATAGGCTTCATGCTATAAATACAAATTTGGTAGATCAAGAAATAGCATATGTCTATCTTTATAGTAAAGATCTTAAAGCATTGCCAACAGATCAATCAACCACTGCATTAAACAAATTTGAAGATATAAAAAGACAGTCAGAAACAATACTAATACCAGGGAAGCCACGGCCATGGGGTTTGCCAATTCCAAACAATCAGACTGTAGCAGACGAACAATTTGTGTTGCCTGAAGTGTTAAAAACGTTAGAAGGAAAAGCACTTGAAGATTTAATTGCAGCAATGGCAAAAGCAGAAGGAGTAGAAAATACTCAAAAAATATTGCAATCTTTAGGCAAAAACGTAACTCCTGAAAAAATTGAAGAATATATTGTAGAGCATGAGAAGATTGCACAACGTTCAACTGAAGAATCTGAAAAAGAAATAGCGAATCTTCTAAAATTAAAGGAAAAAGAGAACCCAACTGTTGATTCAATAGCGCTTATTAAAAGAAATTTATTGATTCTCGGGAAAATAATGATGCTTTTTAAGCTTATTACCAATGGCAATGTTAGGTTTTCAGGAAAAGAACTCGGACTTCCTCATGATCCTCCTGAAGGAAAATCAGATGAAACCTGGACCACCATCGTATCTCAAATTGAGGAGATGAAAGATGTGGAATTTACGACTCTCTTAAGTAAGTCCTTGGATTTAGTTAATAACAATGCTCCAATGAAATAAAAAATATACAATCTACGGAAACAATAATCAGAACCATTCGATGAAGAAATAGTAAGATTCTACGATTTAAACCCTCACTGAGGTACTGGCTCATTTTATGAAGCTGATGGAAGTCTATTCCTAAATTTTCTACAAGCTTTACTCTCCTTTTACAAATGGATTAACAACCGTGATTTCAAATTTTTGAAAATCTTTAACATTATCTGTTGCTATTGTTGTAATACCATTGCTCAAAACTGTTGCTGCGAGATAGGCATCAAAGACAAGATAAGAAGCCAAATTATATTTTTTTATTAACTCCAACGCGAGATAATGTGTTTTATAGTCAGGAGCTATAACACGACTCACGTCTATAATACTTTTTACTTGGAGAATAGCTTCTCTAACTGTAAGTGGGGAGGGAAATTTTGAATGAGTTAAAATTCGCAGTGTTTCAAAAATATTTTGTTGGGCAAGAACTAATTCACCAATATTTTCTTGCAAAAATGTTTGCGCAATTTTATGTTTAGGCGAGGAAGAATTTATTGCATAGATCAGAATATTGGAATCAATAAGCATGTAGTTTATTCGTAATAATCTTTTCTTGTTAGATTATCAAGAGGCACACCTAGATTATATTTTTTGAAAACAATCTTTTTAGCTTCTTTTTCACCTTCACGATTCAAGTATGCTTCTAAAGCACGATTAAAAATTTCCTGAAGAGATGTTTTTTCTTCAAGAGCCTTATGTTCTGCGGATTTTTTTAGATGTTCGTTTAATCGAATGGTTGTTCTGACAAGTTGCATATATATTTATATTAGCATCAATATGACATGCTGTCAAGAATTAATCTAGGCTGTAAATCCTCTCAGGTTTATGCCATTCTGAAATTTTTTTGAGGCTAAATTAGCATAAAAACTTGAGTACGCCTGGTGTAGATATGTTTAGACCCCTTCTTTGCCGAGGTACTAGCTCATTTTGCTAAACTTATGGATATATATATAATAAAACATTCTCAAATCTTGACAATTAGTTATACGTTGTATATACTTTAGTTAAATATGAACTATACAGTTGTTACTACCAAAATTGATCCGCAAATGAAAAAAGAAGCTATGGAAACAGCAGATGCTTTAGGCATGCCCTTAAGTGTTGTTATCAAAGCGTTTTTAAAACAATTTATCAGAACAAGATCTGTATATTTTAGTGCAGATGGAGAAGAGCCCACAACCTATCTTTTAGAATCTTTACATCAATCAGAAAAAGATAAAACAGCAGGAAAAGTGACATCTTTTACTACAGGAAAAGCTGCACTCGATTACTTAGACGCGGAGATTGCAAATGAAAAACAAAACAAATAATCCTCGCATTGAATTTACAGAATTATTCAACAAGCAACGAAAAGCAGCACCACACGAAATTAAAATGGCTTTTCGAGAAACTCTCGCTTTATTTCTTGAAGATTCCTCATATCCACAATTACGAAACCATCCTTTAAAAGAAAACTCTCAGAATATAGGAGTATTGATGTAACAGAAGACTGGAGAGCAATATTTAAGCGAACACAAACTACCAAACAAAAAATTATTACATTTCATAAGATTGGTACTCATCAAATGCTTTATAAAAAGTAAACCCTATGAAAGGGGTTTAATGTTGATAAATTTAGCTTCAAAATCCCTCAATTTAATTCTCTAAGTGTTCTTTTCAAAAATTGTTTGAGTTGATCTCTTCCGTGGCCACTTTTGAAGAATTCTTCTCGGGCTTTTGCATCAGCTTTATTGATGAAATATTCATAGTGGATAAGCTTTAGAGGACGACGTAAAATTGTAGCTTGGTTTTTTCCTTTGGTGTAAAATTGAAGTCTTGCTTTTAAGTCTGTACTAAAGCCAATGTATAGCAACCGCAAAACAGAATGTCAGATTTGGTAGGGAAAGATTTGGTTATTTGTGAGTAAGATAAATTTTTGTTTTGTTTGTTGAAAAGTATACTCTTGTTTATTTGACAGCTTGTCTTTTGTCGTATTCCACACATGCTCAATAGGATTGTAGTCAGGCGTATAGGGAGGAAGCCAAACGAGATGAACTCGTTCCAATAATCCTCCCTTTGCTAAGGCTTGTCGCATCAGGATTCCTTTATGGACTATTTTGATAGCCTCTTTTATTTTCTCATCGGTATCTTTTCTTTTATGAAAATCTCGGTATATGTTTTTGAGATTAAAGTTAAGAGCCTGAGCGCAAGCTGTCTTTATTACTCCGTTCCTAATGAGTTCTATTTTTTCCCCCAAACTTAGTTTTAAGCTGATTTCTCCAAGGAGTCTTTTTAACTCCTCATTTTCCCGTTTTAACCTGTTGTATTGCACAAGTGAGACCACTTGATCTCCTGTGCTTTTATGCAGCCATGTGTATATGGATTTGTCACTTACTCCATACTGTCTGGCTAGATCAACAACCTTTTCCCCTAATTTAACTTTTGCCAATATTTCAGTTTTGACCTCTTTGGGTATCACTTTAAAATTTCCCATATCTTTCTTATTATCTCAAATTTGTAGAGAAACTTGTCTTATTTTATGGGGTAGGGGTCAAGTAGCGTCCCCTTTAGTACCCCATGTGGAACGATCTTCGAACCTATCTAACCTCTGAGATCGATCCTCAAGAGAAAAGCGCATTACTCATTGCTATAGCCCACTTTAAGAAAAAGGAGGCAAAACAGTGAGCGACTTTAACTCTATTTTATTCAACGAGAATACATTTTACAAGCAGTTCATTCAAGACTTACTGGAAGCAAAAGAAGAGGTCATCATCGAAAGTCCTTATATAACCAGAAAAAGATTAGAAACGCTTAAACCTATTTTTGAAAGGTTAGTAAACAA
>DASQPC010000070.1:0-5910 GCA_035644155.1 Candidatus Methylomirabilota bacterium | reverse complement strand
TTATTTTCTTTGTCTTTTTTGCTTTAAAAACAATTACGGAGAGAAAATTATCATTTCGCACTTCTCCCTTTGATTTGCCGGTTGTGTTGTTCACTGTTATTTCATTTGCCTCTGCAATCCTTAGCCAAAATCGTTTTGATGCTCTTACTGCTTTTACTCCATTACTTTTTCTTGCATTTTTGTACTTTGGCATCGTGAATGTCATAAAAGGCAAAAAACAACTCCTCTTTATCCTTGTTTGCCTTATAGCAGGTGCAGTCGTAGCAAGCTTACTCAGTCTTTTTTCATTTTTTAAGATCTACCTTTTACCTTTTCCCTATACCCATGATCAGGCTTTCACTACATTTGGTTCACTTATTGATCAAGCAATCTATTTTATACTTGTACTTCCTCTTGCTGGACAATTCCTTTATGATCGTTTTGTATCGGTTCGCGCACAAAAAAGACTTGTATCACCATTTGAGACCGGACGTGAGCTTGGTGTCAAAAAGCAAGATGTTGGCTTACTTTCCTTCTTTGCAGTCAGTGCTGTTATTCTCATCCTTGGTCTTGCCTTTACGCTTTATTTACTGTTTACGACTCAAAAGCCTATCATTCTCCCTTTAGAAATTGGTTTACAAACAGCATTTGCAGCAATTTCTCAAGATACTGGTCATATCTTTAAGAGCCTTCTTTTGGGAAGCGGGTTTGGGACATACCTGAATGACTTTACCAGATTTAAAGCAACAAGCTACAATCAATATAGTAACCTCTGGGCGTTTACTTTCTTCCGCTCATCAACATTTGTCTTAGAATTAATAGCAACAACAGGGATCCTTGGTGTCGCATCATTTCTTTTTCTTATTTTCCGTATTCTTAAAGAACGTACATTTTTCTTGCCCCTTCTTTTAGCAATTATTGCGGCTTTTGTTTTACCATTTTCTTTCTCACCGATGTTTTTGTTCTTCATTTTACTAGCGCTCTTCGCAGTAACACGTATCTCTTTTCATCACAAAGGTAAATTCTCTGAATTTGAATTTTTCTTTTTTGCTTCAAAAAGAAAATATGCTGGAGAATCTATCGAAGGTGAAAATGAAAACCAGAAAAAATATGGTCTCTTTCTCTCTGTTCTCGTATCTCTCTTATTGCTTCTTTTAGTAGGGGTGCCTGTTTACTTTGCTACTCGGTTCTTTCTTTCTGATATTACTTTCCAAAATGCCCTTGTTGCAGCATCCAAAAATCAAGGATTGCAAACATATGATTTAGAAGTAAAAGCAATCAATATCTTCCCCTACCGTGACGCCTATTATCGCGCCTTTTCCCAAACCAATCTTACTTTAGCAAGTCTCTTAGTCAGTCAGCAAAAAAATACCAATAACAAACTGAGTGAACAAGTGCAAAAGAATATTCTGACACTTATCCAACAATCAATTAATGGTGGCAGAACAGCAACAACACTTGCTCCACTTACCACTTTCAATTGGAATAATTTGTCATCTATTTATAGGAGTCTTATTGGATTTGGCCAAAATGCAGATAAATTCACCTTACTCACCAGTCAACAAGCAATAGCGCTTGATCCAAACAATCCACAACAATATATCGACTTTGGAGGAGTTTATTATCAACTTGGTCAATACGACGATGCAATACGACAATTTGAATTTGCGATTTCTCTTAAAAATGATTACGCGAACGCCTATTACAATTTAGGACACGCTCTGGAAATGAAAGGTGACTTTACCTCTGCTATGACTGCCTATCAGACAGTTAAAAACCTTGTTGCAAATAATCCTGGAAATGTACAAAAAATTACTGCAGATATTGATGCGCTTAAAACAAAAATAGGCAAAGCAGCAAACGAAAATCCAACGACAAATGTAAGTAATACGCAACAAGAACAACAACCTTTATCTGTTAACAAATCAGCAACGCAACTTCCAGAAAGAAAACCACCAGTTGAAATTCCAGGACCAAGTGTCTCACCAATTCCTTCTCCAACTGGTGTTAGTCCAACTCCATAACTACTACTTAAATATGATTTAATACTAAGAAAGCTATCAAAATATGATTTACTATCAAACAAAGGATCATGATCTTTTTTCCATAAAAAAGGACCCACACAGATGTGTAGGTCCTTAAAAATGAAATCTATCTAGAAACTACATAGATTTGCTTTTTCTAAAGCAGTCTCTGCAAAGTACTGGCTTATCGCCTCTTGGCTGAAAAGGAACAGTATCTTTTGCACCACAATTGGAACAGGTAATTGGGAACGATTGTCTTTGTCCTCCAAATCCTCCTCCTTGACCGCCACCGTTGTGAGCTGCACGAGCTTTTGCTCGGCAATCTTTACAACGAACTGGTGCGTTAAAACCTTTTTGCTGGTAGAACTCTTGTTCTTCAGCAGTCCAGGTAAATTGATTACCGCAATCTTTACATTGGATAGTTTGATCTTGAAATGCCACTTAGTTATTCACCTCCTTTTTTTCTGGTGTTCCTAAGTGACCTTGTGAGGCTAAACCTCTGAGGACGAAAAATCTTAGAATACCGAGAATCACAGTATTAAAAATAATACTAAAGGTATTATACCATATTTGTTGTCTAATCACGAATAAATCGCCTTAATGAAGACTGCACCTATTGCTGGATGAAAAAATCTTTAATATAATAGTGGACCCGAGGGGAATCGAACCCCTTACTCTTCCATGCCATGGAAGCATGTTACCGGTATACCACGGGCCCAAGAATAGTGTGTACTATAAAGTATTTTATCATATTTTTGTGGACTTACCGAGAGTCGACAGTGTGGACCATGGGGGAATCGAACCCCCGTCACTGCAATGCGAATGCGGTGCACTACCACTATGCTAATGGCCCAATTCAAATTGTAGTAACTACCTCCCCTGTGTTAGCCTTTTCTGTTGTATTCAACCCATTTTTGTTCTGTCCCTTTAGCCAAACTTCCTTCAGCGAGTAAACGCTTTGTTGCTATTTCCAATGCCCTTGGGCCAGGCTCTTGCCTTGTCCTTTCTATCATATCGCGTTGCAGTATACCTATACCAGCAGTAAATAGCAATACAACAAGAAGAATTATTGGATATAGGAAAGCGGGTTCATAAAGCTACCATCTTTTTTAATTTCAAAATGTAAATGAGGCCCTGTTGTTCTTCCAGTCATACCAATCCACCCAACAACGGTACTTCCTCCAATCACTTGTTGCCCAGCAGCAACGTTGACAGAGCTCATATGCGCATAGTGAGAAACGATACCTGCGCCATTACTGACATACACATTGGTACCATAACCGCCATCATAAGTACCAACATGCACTTCCGTCACTGTTCCGTTATGTGCGGCAACTATTGGTGTGCCAATTGGGGCTGCGATATCAACACCTGAGTGATACCAGGTGAAAAACTGCGTAATGATACCGCGAACCGGATATGTGTATCCTCCCGTTGCAACAGGAACAGGACCTTGCGCTATATAGACTTCGTGTTTGATATATTGCTGTTCTGAAGGCTTAATACCATCAGGCACGATAAGCATCTGGCCTGTCACCAAACCAAATCCTTCCCCATTGCCAGCAAACTCATTGAAAGGAAAATCGGCAATCTTTTGCGGATCAGTATCATACTTCTTCGCAATTGAGTAGATTGTCTCTCCTGCTTCAACTTTGTGAGCAATGCCTGTGACAGGAAGAACATTAAGTGTCTGACCGATAGTCAGATCATCAGATGATAAATCATTTTGCCAGCGGATAGTATCTGCGGAAATACCATATTTTTTCGCAATTGTTTCCAACGTATCGCCTCTTTCTACGGTATAGACAATAACCTTGTCTCGAGGCTTGGTTGATATTTCTGTCTGGAAGACTTCTTCTCCAACGAGGATTGATTGTTTGGCTTCAGATGAAGCAGTTAAAGCCAAAACCGATCCTTTTGAAGCAAAAATTGGGTACGTATCTGCCAAAAATGGCGCAATTAAGACACCAAGACCCAAAACTCCCATTGTCGTCAAATGAAGGAATGTACGATTGTATCGACCTCGCTTCATAAGAAAAAATTTCACCAGTCGGTTTTTGTTTTTTTCAAATCCAAATGAGAAAATCAGAAGCTTTCTCTTGCAATAATAAAAGAAAAAACTGAAAAAATCAGTCATTTCTCGAGAAATATACTTTAGGGGACGAACAAAAAAATGAGAAAAACGTTTCTGCATAGCACTTCTTTGGGAAAATGGGAATCTAGATTCCAACCTTACCAAATTGAGCCTTGCTTGTCAAATTTGGACACTAGGATTTACCGAGGGCTCCGAGGAATTCTTCATTGTTTTCTGTTTTCCCAAGACGCTCTACTAAAATACTCGTTCGTTCATCTGAGGCCAACATATCCATCATACGACGCATGGTAACAATTTTCTTGTAAGCTGCTTCGGGAAGAATTCTTTCTTCTCCACGAGTACCTGATCTTTCAATACTAATTGCAGGAAAGATACGCCGTTCTGCAAACGCTCTCACCAAATGCAGTTCCATATTGCCTGTACCTTTGAATTCTTCGTAAATCAGATCATCCATACGAGATCCTGTTTCAACAAGTGCTGTACCAATAATAGTTAATGAACCACCCTCTTGACAGTTCCGTGCTGCGCCAAAGAATCTCTTTGCAGGGTGCAATGCCGCCGGATCAAAACCTCCAGAGAGGGTTCGACCACTTGGTTCAACAGATAAATTATAGGCACGTGCCAACCTCGTAATTGAATCAAGAAGAATAATAACATCTTTACCAAGTTCTACTTGTCTCTTTGCTCGATCAAGCGTAATTTCGGCAACACGAGTCTGATTTTCTGGTGGCTCATCAAAATTGGAAGCGACAACTTCACCTTTAACTGACATACTAATATCTGTCACTTCTTCTGGTCTCTCACCAATAAGCGCTGCCATCAAATGCACTTTTGGAAAATTCTCTGAAATACCAGCAGCAATTTCTTTAAGAATTGTTGTTTTTCCAGCTTTAGGTGGTGAAACAATCATTCCTCGTTGTCCAAAACCGATTGGCGCAATAAGATCAATTACTCTGGTTGATAAAGGTGTTTTTCCTGTTGAAAGGATGACTTGTTTGTTTGGATAAATTGGGGTTAAATCATCAAAGTATGGACGTTTCAGTGATTCTTCAGCAGAAACTTCATTCACCTTTTCAACTTTGAGTAAACCGTAATAGCGCTCTGTATCTTTTGGTGGACGGGCAACGCCTTCTACCCGATCACCTGGACGAAGCATAAAACGACGAATTTGTGACTGAGAGATATAGATATCACGGCTGGACGGAATAAATTTTGGACGTAAAAATCCATGTCCTTCAGGCTGAATATCTAAAAATCCTGCAACCATCTCAGTTGGACCTGATTGCATAGTATTTCTCTCAGAACTATTTTGATTTTGATGTTGTGCCGGATATGAGGATGCATGCGAAAAGCCTCCTTGATGAGAAGATTCGCTTGAACCAATGTGAATACGCCGTCCTGACGCAGCCACAGGCGCGTCTTGCTCTTTTTGTGTTGTTTCTTTAGAAATGACTTCTTCGCTCTTTTTGTCAGCTTGTTCATTACCGACTAAGTCACTTACAGTCACTTGTTCTGTTGATGTTTTTTTATAAGCCATAGAGATATTTTGATTTCTGCGAAAGATTTAAATGATATGCATTAGTATGGGAAAAACTAAACCGAAGATTTTTCGTATGTATAACCGTTTCTTATTACACCATATTTTTTGTCATTTGTCAATAGAGTTATTTCGGGTACTCCTACCGAGTTGGCGCACATTTAGTAAACTATGAATGTGTACAATTTGAAACAAATACCAAGGGAGGCACAGATTGAGAAGTTTCTCAAACGACTGTTGTTTGGTGTAAATATATATTGTCCTGTATGCAAGAC
>DASQPC010000069.1:0-5154 GCA_035644155.1 Candidatus Methylomirabilota bacterium | reverse complement strand
TTCCTGAAGTTATGTTAGTGAAGGGAATGGTATTGACAGAACCGGGCGCAACCCATGTTGGCGGTGTGCCGGTGCCGTTGGATTGCAAAATATAGCCAGAGGTTCCCGGAGTAAGGGAAACAAAACTCGTTGATGAATCAGCATACAAAACGCCATTGGTGGTTAACCCCGATGGCCCACTGTTGCCGGTAATGGTAAGTTTTTTATTTGACGTATCTGCTGAAAGCGAAATCCCTGATCCTGCGACAAATTCAATCGTATCTGTATTGCTGCCAGCAGTTATTGTACTTGAACCAACTTTGATATTTTCAAAGATTTTTTGTGAAGAACCAGGATCAGAGTTGGTAATTGTCAATCCATTGAGTGTAATGCCTGTGCCTTGAGTGAAGGCTAAATCGCCAGTGAGGCCTTGCAGGCTTTGTACTCCGCTTGATGTGGCGGAGATGGTTGGGTTTTGGAGGTCGCCGCTGATGGTGATGTTTTGTCCTGCCACAATGCCATATAAGATATTTGGTGCGGTAAGTTTGCCGCTCACGCTTGCGTCAGCATTGATCAAGACTTGATCCGTAAAGAGGGATGGTAGATTAAAAGCAATTTCTCCAGAAAGGCTATTACTACTTGCTTTTGTTGCAGTAGCAAGAACTTGTGGATCTGATACTCCAAGTGCACTTGCTCGTTTTCCCGCTTCATGTAAACCACTGTTGACGAAGGTGAAAAAACCACCGATAGAGAAAAGCAAGCCAAAAAGAAGCGATGACGAAAGAAAGAGTACTTTTTTACTACTAAAATTTTTGAAAATATCTTTTATACCAACGAAAAACACCCGTTTCATAGGCTTAGTTCCAGCGTAAACTGTTTCCTAAAACTCGTCAAGTAACAAGCATATTTTGCCTGCACAGTTTGATATTCATCTATAATATTAGAGGTTATTTGATATCTTTCAGGGAAATGTCTTTCTTCACAAAAAAAGCGCAAATTTTAAAGTGTACAAAAAAGATGTTTATGCGGTTTTTGTTTCGATGCCTAGAATGATTTTCACGATATTATTTTGTACTTTAATAACACCTGTTTTGATAGGAATAACAAGTGGCTCTTTATTTTCCTCATGAATCGTTACGACTTCTTTGATCAAAGCAATAAAATTTGCATGATAGGGAAGTACATCAAATTTTCCTCTGTTACTTACCGACGACACAGCTTTTGCAAATCCATCAAAGAGTGTCTGTTCTGGTTTTTTGACAGTAACTGAAAGTGTTAATTGATTATCAGTCATTTCTGTAAGTTAGGAACGTCTTTTAAGCGTCCAATATTTTTGATCTCATACGGGTCAATGCTGTCATATTTTCCATCAAGAATTGCTGCGACGTCAGTCACTGTATCAGCGACATTCACATAGACTCCGGGCTTACCTGTTTGTGCTTCTGTCACAAAAAAACTTTGCGTCATGTAATTTCGTAGTAATCTTGATCGGTTGTATATAATACGATCTGTTTCGTTTAGTTCTGATTCACCAATTAATGACACAATTCTTTCAAGTCCAGCTGCTTTTTTGAGAAATTGTTCAGCCTTGATTGCTGTTTTTTGATGTAAGTCTCCAACGATTTCTGGTTTGAGTGCTGCTGACGCAGAAGACAAAATATCGATAGCAGGATACATACCTTCTTGGTAGACAGTTCTTGATAACGTAATATTAGCATCAAGATACGTAAAAACTGACTGTACAGCCTGATCCAATAAGTCATCTGATGGGACGTAGACTGTTTCAAATGCAGTGATACTTTGTTGCGTCGTTGAGAATAGTCGTTCATGCAGATTTGCCATTTCACTCGCAAGGGTTGCCTGATAACCACCTTCTGAAGGAATGGTATTCATAAGCATGGAGAGCTCATAACCAGCTTGCGCGAAACGATAGACATTATCGATAAAGAAGAGAACATTTTTCTGCATACTATCGCGGAAGTATTCAGCAAGTGAAATGCCGGCAAGTGCGACTTTAAAACGAATGATAGCACTTTCTCCCATGTGTCCATAAAAGAGGCTGACGTAATCTAAGACATGACTTTCTTTGAGTGCTTCATGCAGTTCTTGTCCTTCACGAACCCGCTCGCCAACACCAGCAAAAATTGATACAGAATCTGATGGATTTTTATTCACAATGTTATGGATAATCTCAGTAAGTAATATTGTTTTTCCAACACCAGCGCCGCCAAAAATACCAATTTTTCCGCCTTTTAGAATAGGGGAGAAAAAATCAATAACTTTTACTCCTGTCTGCACGACTTCTTTAGCTAGGATAAGTTTGTCAAAATTGATATCTTGACTGTAAATTGATTTTTTTTGTGCAGTTTTTATAGGACCTTTTTCATCAACTGGATCGCCAAATAGATTCATAACACGACCAAGTACTTCTTTTCCGACAGGAATCTCAATTGATTTATGGGTGTTGATCACCTTTGCGCCTCGATAGAGTTTTTCTGGTTGGGTGAGGACAAAGCAATAGAACGAGGTTTGGTTGGCTGAAGTATATACCTCCAAGATAATTGAAGGATCTTCTTGCAGCACCAAAATGTCATGAATTTGTGGACGTTCTTCCATAAATTCGACCTCAACGATGTTACCTTTGATTGCTTTTATTTTTCCGATATTTTCTTCCATATTTGTAATGTTATACAATTTTATCGCTTTCTTTTTAATTTTTTCTCAAGGTTAGCCGCGCTAGCGGCTTTTCCCCCAAAGTCTACGGCCTGCAAATAATTGTAGCTGTTTTTTGTTCATTTCCATACTTTTAATCCGTCTTTCTCGATGTGTTAAAAAAGTAATTTGTTTTTGGATATTATTTTGTGCCAGTTCCATAGCTTTTACCCGAGAAGCAAACCGGGCTAATTTCCCTTCATTGACGGTTTGATTGAGGAGTAAAGAAAAGATTTGGCTTTCGAAAAACTCCATAATGTGTTCGACTGTTGGTTCAAAAAGAAAGTTAGCTTTTTTATCTTTTTCTTCTTCGTCTTTTTGCATATTTGGCATATCGCCTGACAATGAGGATTCGACAGGTTCTTGAATGATAATATTATCAAATTTTCCATAGAAAATAGATACTTTTTGATATACTATGATTTGGTGAATAAGTGGTTTGAGCATATTGAGTGTGACATTGGTATCTGGAATTTCAAAATAGGCAAATGGTTTTTTTATGCCAGTCTGTTCGAAAAATTTTTTTCCTTCTTTGCCAACAATGACCAAATCTGCTTTTGTTGTTTTGGCTTGTTCGGCAAAGAGGCGACAGACTTTGGTGATAAGATCACCATAGAATTTGCCGTTTGAACTCAAAAGGATCAAAACATCTTTGCCATTTTTATGTAAGTTTCTTATTGTTTTTGCTTCCCTTTTTTCTCGTATTGCTTCCAAATATGTTTGATAGGAGGTTTTGACATTGAAAAAAATTTCATCCAACTCTTCCATAAATTCCCGTGAAGAAATAACTGAGTAACGGGCAAAGTTAATTTGCACAATAGCATGTTCCTGATATGCTTGGGTAAGCATTTTAAGCTGCTCATTGATAGTAATTTCTTCTGTTATTTTTTTATAGGCTTGCATAGGCTTAAAATTTTTGCTTGATAGTCAGTAACATTTTTCAGTAGTTGGTTAAAGGTATCAACGTTGAGAAGAGATCTTAAGAAGAGTCGGTTTTCTTCTTGTTCGCAGGCATGCAGAAGATTATCCCGAGCATCATCAATAGTATCATTGTCATTGAGAATATGAAGCCAAATCAAAGAAAAGATAATCAATGATACTTCTTTTGGAATAATCATTCCAGCTTCTTGATTGAAAAAGTTGTAAATTTTATCACCGGTTGCAAAGATACTTTTGACACTATCAGTCATCTCAGATCCAAAGTGAGAAAGCGATTCGACTCGTTCATAAATTGAGAAAAGACTGCTGAGTTCTCGATTAATATCTTTTGAAATTCGATCTTGTGTCTGTTTGCCAACACGCGTTACTGAAAGGGGAATATTAATGGCAGGCCGGCGTCCCTGAGCAAAGACGTTTGTATCAAAAAATAAATGGCCATCGGTAATACTCATCAGATTTGAGACGATATAGCCTGTAAAGTCACCTTCTTGTGTTTCAACGATTGGAAGGCATGAAATTGATGCTTCTCCATATTCTGGTTGGATGAAGTTCCCAGCGCGTTCAAGGAGCCTTGCATGGACATAAAAAATATCCGCAGGATATGAATCTCTTCCAGGAAATGTTTGGGCAAGCAAAGAAAATTCTCGATAGAATTTAGCATGAGTGAGAAGGTCGTCAAAAACAACAATGGCGTCTTTTCCCTGATCGCGAAAGTACTCAGCAATTGCCATTGCAGTAAAAGGCGTAATATAAATCAAACCAGGAGAGTCAAAGGCGGTGCTTGCGACAATGACCATCTTATCTTTTCGTTCGTCCTGCGCCATAAACGCTTGAAGTTGTTTGACATCGCTTGTCTTTTTGCCAATCGCTGCATAAATAGCTATGGTTCCTTCATTCATTTGGTTTCTAATAGTATTTAAGACAAACATACTCTTTCCAGTTTTTCGATCGCCAAGTACCAATTGGCGTTGTCCTTTCCCAATTGGGATCATAATATCAACCAAGGCTGTTCCTGTAACAAGCGGCTTTGTTATCTTGACGCGTTTGCCAATTCCTTGCGGAGGAATATCAATTGGTCGCATTTCTTCGGTGTCGGCTTTTTCCATGCTTGCTGAGAGCGGTTGACCAAAGGGATTGATGATCTTGCCCAAAAGTTCATTGCCGACAGGAATCATAACAAAATTGTTCGTTCGGCTCAGTTTGGTTTTGGTTTTTAGTTTGTTTTGCGAAAAAACAAGCACATTTGCTACATCTTGATGCAAGGCAATAACTTGTCCGGTATCTCCTGTTTCAAACATAACAATTTCGTTTAACTTGGCTGAAGGAATACCCACGACAGAAACAATAGGATGATTGACCTGCGTCACTTCACCATATTCGCCATATTTGTCTAAGTAATGTTTGTAATTATCCATTATGGTTTTGCCACCTGTATCAATTCTTGTATCGTCGGGGTCATTTCTTGCTTGAGAGAATAGTCTTTATATTTCCCATTAAAAGTAATTTGCGCGCCACCGATAAGCG
>DASQPC010000068.1:0-28007 GCA_035644155.1 Candidatus Methylomirabilota bacterium | reverse complement strand
ACAAGAAAGACGATTAGAGAAAGCAAAAAAATATTTAGAAATGGTTGAACTTGGAAATCGTTTGGAACATACATCTAATCAATTGTCAGGTGGACAACAGCAACGTGTGGCAATTGCCAGAGGACTTGCGATGAATCCATCACTCCTTTTGGCAGATGAGCCAACGGGAAATATTGCGTCAGTACAGGCTGATGAAATCATGGCAATTTTTCAGGAAGTCAATGAGAAAGAAGGTCACACAATCGTGATGATTACGCATGAACCAGATATTGCCGACCATGCAAAGCGTATTATTCATGTCAAAGATGGAAAAATTATAAAAGACGTTTTAAATAAAAATCAAAAGAAAGCGGTAAAAAAATAATGAATGCAGACTTTATAGAAACATTTACAGAAAGTATTGGGACACTAACGCTTAACAAACTACGAACAGGACTTGCTATTTTGGGAATTGTTATTGGTATTGGCAGTGTTATTGCGCTTGTTTCTTTGGGACAAGCAAGTCAGCAGGCAATCCAAAATCAAATTCAATCCTTAGGAGCAAATCTTTTGACTGTCAGTCCTGGTTCAGTAGCACAAGCTGGTGTACGAGGCGCAGCAGGAGGAGCAACAACACTCACCAATGATGACGCGAATGCAATCAAAACCTCTTCTCAAATTACAACCATCCAAAATGTTTCTCCTGAAGTCTCAAAGCGACTTCAAGTAACAGCAGGAAGAAATAATAGCAATATTCAAGTCATTGGCACGACAGCAGTCTATGCAGACGTGCACAAAGTGACAGTTGCCTCAGGTGCATTTATTACCGATCAGGATAATACCAGCATGAGTAAAGCGATTGTGCTTGGTCCACAGGTTGTTTCAGATCTTTTTGGGGATGGGGCTGACCCAGTGGGGCAGGTAGTTCGTGTTAACAATGTGTCACTGCGGGTTATTGGAGTAACTGTTGCCAAAGGAGGAACAGGATTTCAAAACCAGGACGATATTGCCTATATTCCTTTAAGTACCGCCCAAAAACAATTATTTGGACAAAGTTATCTTAATACAATCGCGCTTGAAGCCAAAAGTTCAGATGTCATGACGCAAGCACAAAATGAAGTTGGGTATCTTCTTCTTGCCCGTCACAAACTGACTAACCCAGCTCAAGCTGATTTTTCTATTTTTTCCCAGCAAGATATTCTAAATACCGCGTCCCAAACAACCGGTACCTTTACGACACTTCTTTCAGGAATCGCTGCTATTTCTTTGCTTGTTGGAGGGATTGGTATAATGAATATTATGCTGGTGACCGTTACTGAGCGGATACGAGAAATAGGTCTTCGAAAGGCACTTGGCGCGAAGAAAAAAGCTATTATTACACAATTTTTGATTGAAGCGATTATTTTAACCTTTAGCGGAGGAATTATTGGGATTTTTGTCGGGATTGGGGCGTCATATCTGTATGCTGTATTGAGTAGCTCATTGTTTGTTGTTTCTCCAATTGCAATTTTGTTGGCATTTATTGTTTCGGTTGCTATTGGGATTTTGTTTGGTTGGTATCCGGCAAAGAAAGCTGCCGACCTGCAACCGATAGAAGCACTTCGATATGAATAACTTACGACTGATTGCAATTGGTGTTTTGGTATTTGGATTAGCTGGTGTAATCGTTCTTGCTGTTAAAAACCATATACACCTGCCAATAGCACCTTCCTCAATTGAACAGAAGATTATCAGTACGCCAACAAATGATAATCCTTTGTCTATCGAAACAATGCAAAAAAAATCCTATCCAGGTAGTAATTTAGTCATTGAACAAACCTTACAGCCAGGCAGTAATTACGATCAATACATCGCATCGTACAAATCAGACAATCTTAAAATTTATGGATTACTTACAGTCCCGCAAGGAACCAAGCCCAAAAATGGGTGGCCGGTTATTATTTTTAACCACGGATACATTCCACCATCTGTCTACAAAACCACAGAGCGATATGTTGCCTATGTGGATGCATTTGCTCGCAATGGGTATATCGTTTTCAAATCCGATTATCGCGGCAATGGTTCATCAGAAGGAAATCCTGAAGGAGCATATTATTCTCCCGCCTATGCAGCAGATGTTCTCAATGCCCTCGCATCACTCAAACAATATAAAGACGCAGATCCAAAACGTATTGGCATGTGGGGCCATTCGATGGGAGGCAATATTACGCTACGCTCACTGGTTGTTGATCCAAAAGATATTAAAGCTGCTGTTATTTGGGGAGGAGTTG
Source organism: Candidatus Methylomirabilota bacterium (assembly GCA_035644155.1). Taxonomy (GTDB): domain Bacteria; phylum Patescibacteriota; class Microgenomatia; order Levybacterales; family UBA12049; genus DATIGJ01. The sequence goes on along the minus strand of DASQPC010000068.1, from coordinate 25,758 downwards.
TTGGATCGTATGATGATCTGATGAATCATTGGATAAGACAAGTGCCATTCCAACCCGATCCAACCCAAATGGCGCTTCGCAACAATTATCGTTCTCGTTTAATCAAACAGTATGGAACACCTCAAAGCAATCCGACTTTTTGGCAGTCGATTGATCCAAGCTTTTATTTTTCAGAGATTGCTGCGCCTATACAACTTCATACAGGTGGATTAGATGAAGAAGTTCCGGTTGCGTTTTCGCAAAGTCTTTTTGAAAAATTAAAAAAAGCTGGGAAGGTGGTCCAATATTATAACTATCCAGGAGGAGATCACAATATTTCATCACCAAATTTTGAACTGGCAATGCAGCGGTCGATAGATTTTTTTGATAAATATGTGAAGAACTGATTCTCTCAGCAAGAGAGAGGTCCTTCGATCTGCGGCTCTCAGGTCATGACTCTGGAGCCGTCAGATCGTAGATCTTATGAAAGACTCAAGAGAGCCTTTCAAATCTCATGATTTGAAAGGAGGTGAAGAAAAATGAAAAATAATGTGATAATTATGGTTATTATTGTTATCGTCGTTGCAGCCGGTGCATTCTTTGGTGGGATGAAGTACCAACAAGGTAAAACAGCAGGCGGGATGATAACTTTTGGTAATGGACAATATGGGCAAGGTCAGGGCGGACAGAGAGGTCAAGGAAGCCAAGGACGTCTTGGTGGAAGAAGCGGCATGGGAGGTGCGACTGTTGGAGAAGTAGTCAGTGTTGACGCAAACAGTGTAACAATTAAACTCCAAGATGGCAGTAGCAAAATTGTCAATCTTTCTACGAGCACAACAATCAGCAAGACTGATACTGCAAGCAAATCTGATTTGAAAAAAGGAGATAGAATTGCAGCATTTGGTATGAGCAATAGCGATGGTTCAATTACAGCTCAAAATATTCAGTTAAATCCGATGTTTCGAGTTGGCGGTGCGGTTGGACAAAGTGGCAGTATGCGCCCACAACCAACACAATAAAATCTCTTTCACATAATGTAAAAGAGGAGAGAGGAGGTGAATAAAATGGATAACACAGAAACACAGAGTTCTTCATCAGAACAAAAAAATGGCATAAATCCTTTTACTGTAGGAGGTATTGTCGTTCTTATTGCTATTGTAGGATGGGTGCTGTGGCTTGGAAGTAGTAAAGGTGCAGTCAAAAGTGCAGATATACAAATGACCAAAACTCAAAAGCCAACAACAGCAAGTCCAAGTAGCACAATACAAAATGTAACCGTAGAAGGAGGTAATTTTTACTTTAAACCAAATGAAATCAAAGTTAAAAAAGGACAAAAAGTAAAAGTGACCTTTACCAATACTGGAGGTACGCATGATTTTGTTATTGATGGACTTAACGTTCGAACAGAAAGAATTCAAGGTGGAGCAAGTACTACAGTAGCATTTACTCCTGATAAAACAGGCATATTTGCATTCTATTGTAGTGTCGGCATGCACAGACAAATGGGGATGAAAGGCAATCTGATCGTTGAATAATGGAATGGCGTGGAGTGTCTCTGTCATTGACATTCGTTTTTAGTCGTGAAACACTACAGATAGAAGGGAGGTGACACAGCAATGGATAAAAAAATGAAATCGTGCTTCACGCTACATGTCATGATGCATAGCCTTTTTGCTCTTGGTCTTGGATTCCTTTTGGCTGCATGGTTTCCTGTTTTGGCGAATGTCTGGTTAGGCTTTATTTTAATAGTTATTGGTGTGGTGCTCGATAGCATGAGGAAAGTGTAGGAGCGAGGAGAGCGTGGATTTCTTTTTGCGTAACTTCGCAACAAAAAATCCTTCCATCGTTGTTGATGGAAGAATACGGCTTGTTTTTGCTACCTGTGGATTATATGGTTTGTTCCAAGATGTTATTCCCGGAGCACAATCAAGCTTATCTATCTCTATTTTTTCAACTGCAACTGCATTTCCTTCTTTTTTTAAAATCCAATCGATTACTCCTTCATTCTCTTCAGGCGCAAGAGTACAGGTTGAATAGACAATTGTCCCACCAACTTTTGTCGCGGAAATAGCTGATCGCAACAGGTATTTTTGTTTTGTTGCCAATTCTTTTATTTTTCCAAGTTTCCAATCTTGATAACTCTCAGGATCAGAAAGAACGATGCGTCCTTCCATGGAACAAGGAACATCGACAAGTGTTTTATCAAAGTATTCTGGAAATTTTTTCCAGAGTGTTTGTCCAGGTATGTTGAGCGTTTTTATCGTGGTGATGCCATACATTATCAAATTGGCGCTCAGTTTATAAAGGCGTTGACGACTAAGATCATTTGCAACAATTTCTCCGCTGTTTGCCATAAGGGAAGCAATATGGGTGGTTTTACTGCCTGGTGCAGCGCAAAGGTCAAGAATTTTGTCTTGCGGTTTTGGAGCAAGAACTAAAGAAGGAATAATGCTTGAGAGATTTTGAATATAAAGAAATCCTTGTTTGTACATTGCTGTTTCTGTCAGTTCTCTGATTGATCTGTTTTTTAGGAGAAACGCATCATGATACCAAGGAATTGCTTCAATAATAAATGCTTGATCGCGTAACATTTTTGTGAGTTCTACTGTTGTTATCTTGAGTGTATTCGTACGAAATGATGGCAAAGGTTTGGTTGCTATTGCCTGTAAAACCATTTTTAACTCTTTTTCACCATATAATTTTTTGAGTCGTTCCAAAAATTTTTCTGGGAGATTTTGATAGGTGTTTTGCATAGTTGTTATTATACTATACGCTGGATTTATTGTTGTGTTATAATCACTTTATGCTATTTGCAATATGGACTGGTTGGGGGATTGTTGTTCCGTTATTGGTGGGTGCTGCTTTTGTGCTTACACAAACACTCGGCAATGCTATTTTTGGTCCTTATTTTTACGAAACAAATGATTGGACAAAAGTCTTTGCAGTTATTCTTGCGTCTATCAGCATGTGGTTTCTTGGAAGATATTTAAATAAAAGACCCGGACGAACACTTATCGATAAAAAAACAGGACATGAAGTAGTTTTTAAGAAAAATCATACGTTCTTTTTTATAAAAGTTGAATATTGGGCAATTATTGTTCCCATCCTCGCAATCCTCGTTTCACTAAAAAAGTAAAAGAATTTTCTACGTTAACTTCCCAGGGTTACCTCGCCAGCTTTGGCTTTCATACCTGAAAAAGGAAGACTAAACCAAAAGGTTGTTCCTTTGTTTTCTTCACTCTCAAACCAAATTTTCCCACCTGAAGATTCAATAATTGCCTTAACCAAGTACATACCTAAACCCGTACCATCACTTTCGATTTTAATAATATTTTCCGCTCGGAAAAACTTCTGGAACATTTTTGCTTGCTGTGATTTGGGGATGCCATAACCGTTATCGCTTACTTGTGAAATAATTTGGTCGTTTTTACGCGATATGAGTACTGAGATATCACCGCCAGTGGGGGTATACTTTATGGCATTGGTGAGCAGGTTGAGATAGACTTGCCCGATTAAATGCGGGTCGAGATTGATTTTTGGCAGGCCTGAGTGCACGCTAATGACTAAGTTTTGTTTCTTCCCATCTATTTTAGCTTTTAGATCGTTGACGATGCCTTGCACGAGTTCTTGGAGGTCAGTTGGCTTGGGATCAATGATGATTCTGCCGGATTCGATACGCGAAATGTTCAGCAAAGAGTTAACCAAGTCTATCATACGTTCGGTAGATGCGGCGATATTTTTGGTAAAGTCGGTTTGCTCCTGCTTTAGTTCGCCAGCATCACCAGCTAAAAGCATCTCACTAAACCATTTAATAGCTGAGAGTGGTGTACGTAGTTGATGGGAGGCAATCGAAATAAATTCGGTTTTCATGCGGTCTACTTCTTTTTCTTTGGTAATATCTCGGATGATTTGGATAGCGCCAATAATTCTGCCTTGCTGGATGACTGGCGTTGCTGTGATACCAAGCGATCGTTTGACATTTCCTTGTATAGATTTAATCTCATCGATTACTTTGTGACCGGTTGTTAGCGCCATTTGGATTGGTCGAGCTTGGAGGGGGATAAGTGTCTCTGCTTGATCGTAGAGAGGAAAGGCAGCAACGGCTTTGCCAGCTGATGCTGCTTGGTCTATGCCAAGAAGTTCAGCTGCAATAGTGTTGATCAACAGAATCGTACCAACATTGTTGGTTACAATCATCCCTTCGCCTATGCTGCCTAAGATGGCATCTTCTTTGGCCTTAGCTTCCTGTAGTTCATTAAGCTTTTGGTTAAGGACCGAGGTGCGTTCAAGTACTTTTTGTTCAAGAGCTCGATACGATTCGGCCAACTTATTGGTCATTTCATTAAAGGTCCTCCCTAGTATTCCAATCTCGTCGGATGAGTCTACCGCGATACGTTGAGAAAAATCTCCTGATGCAATAGCTTGGGTTTTTTTAGTGAGAGCGACGATAGGCGCAGAAAAGAAACGTCCCCAATAGATTGCGATAAGAAGGATAATGACTGCTGAGATTAAAAAAATGATAAGAACGGCATTGCGCAATATGGTGATTGATGCTAGGGCTTCGCTTCGATCGATTTTGGTTGCCATAACCCAATCAGCGGCGTCAATAGGTTGTGTGGCAACCATAACCTGCTTACCTCGGTAATCAGTCAGATCTTGATTAACGCTTTCCTTGGCTGGAAAAAGGTGCAGGTTATCGAGTTTCGTATGCAAGGCAGCGTCATTATCAAAACGCAGGGCAAAAAGAGAAATGACTTTACCAGATTCTTGGCCTGCAATAACGGTTTCACCAGTACTACCAAGTCCAGCATAGTCTTGTATAATTGATACAATATTTCCTAGACCATAGGCAATAACCATAACACCTAACTGTTTTTTACCAGTCACGATATTGGTGGTAACATATAATTTGTTGATATCATCTCGCGGATCATCACGCAGCCTGACAGTTGCCTGCTGCCCCGAACGAACCACATATTCATCGCTAGGTAGCTTTTTACCCTGACTCTCGCTTATTGTGCTAGCAATCACTATGCCGTTTGTATCCGTAATAGAGAGAGCCTTTATATTGGGAGACCCAGCTTTTGCATCGCGAAGGAGTTGCACCAATGCAGATTTGTTGATTACTGTGGGGTTAGAGAGATACTGATTCAGGGCATTTTGTAATGAAAAATTAAGTGTCAGCTGTATTGTATCTTCTTTGTCTCCTTCGAGGACTGCACTCAGCCGTTGATGCTGACCAACGGCAATACTCGCGAGTCGATCCATTGTATTTGTTGTTAGCTCACGACTAATGACAGTATAGGCAATAATGCTAACTAAGAGTGAAGGCAATAAACCGACCGCCAGCAACAGTATGATAAGTTTTTCTTTTATGCGCATTTTCCGGCCTTATTTCCGCAGCCAACAGGCCAATCGGCCTGGCTTATCTCGCGCTATGCAGATTATTGTTCCACAGGAACAAAGTCGCCATCCTTAAGTTCCAGAGTAGTATAGTTATAATTTTGAGAGACTTCACCGTATTCGTCGAATTTAATATGTCCTGATACGCCGTCAAACTCTATACTTGGTAGTATATTTTTCACTTCTTCGCCAGTTGTTGCTCCCTTTTGCAATGCAGCATAAATAGCATGGAAAGCATCATATCCTTCAGGTGCATTCACGGTCAGTCCTGATGAAGAACTACTATCAGCCAATGCTTGTCGGAATGCTTTAGTACCTATTGAGAAACTCGTAACAGTAAATCCTTCAGCGGCTTGCTTGGCAGTTGAAGCAATTACACCATCATAGAGAGAGTCTCCACCATACATTGGTACATGAACACCCGCCGCATATAACAATTGCAAAGCAGAAGCAGCAGGTGGAGCAGAATTAGAAATGAGGTAGACAGCTTGTGGGTTAGTAACCTTAATGGCATTAACTTGCTGTTGTAAGCTGATGGCGCCAGTTTCAAATGATTGGTTTGTTAATACTTTGCCGCCAAGTGCTTCAAAACTTTTGGTAAAGGTACCAGCTAAATCATTGCCGTATGCTTCATCACTATGCAAGATAGCGGCAGTACGGAGATGTTTTTGATTATAGAGTAGTTTCGCAACGAACTCACCTTGATATTGATCAGGAGGGACAACTCTAAAGAAATAGTCACCTTTTTGACTTAGTTGTGGGCTGCTAGAAGCAGGGCTAAGCAGTGGGACATGATATTTATTTGCTGCTGGCAGTGCTTTTAAAGTAGCACTTGAGCAAGCCTCACCGATAATTGCCACAACACCTTTGTCTACCAAATTTTTGACTGCCTGAGCAGCGATTGCAGGGTCACATTTTGAGTCCTCTTGGATCAATTGAATATTTGTTGCTCCAAGTTGTTTTTTCGCTAACTCAACACCTTTAAGAATGCCATAGCCCGCAGTACTCGTACCACCGCTGAAAGGTAGCATGACGCCAATTTTAGCCGTTGGCTTTTCGAGTTTTGCTTGTTCTGCTTTTCTTTGCATCCAGATATAGCCACCAAGAGACCCAACAATAACTATTAATATGACTACGCCAATTATCCAAGCTGTGCTCGATTTATTCTGATTAGCCGATGATGCTCCTGATTGAACCAATTTTTCTGCCTGCTGTTCTGATGTTGTTGGTTGAATAGGAGTATTTTGTTGCTGTTTATCCATATAAATATAGAATAGATCATAGATAATGCATTTTGCAATATAACAATATATAGCAATTTTGGTTTTTCCAGGCTAAGGTAAATTTTGTTGAAAAGGAACAACATTTTAGTTTAGTCTCCCAATGAGTGGTATGATTGCTAAAAAAGGAGAAGTCACTCTTGATAACTAAATCAAAACAGATGCAATTGAAGGCTAATGTTTGACAAACACTGACAGGTTTTCATATAATAGGGAAAGAGTGTTGATCCAAAGTGTTGGACTTGGGGAGCTTTCGCAAAATACATAATGCGACAGAGACGAACCTGTATAACAGACTGTAACGTGTGTCGAAGCATCGGAGCACGTCATGAATAAGTCACAAACAAGGTGGCACCGTCTTTTTATAAGGCCCTTGTCAGATCATCATTGTATGGTGGTTTGTCAAGGGCTTTTTTGTGATTGGACACAACAATTTTGTCCTATCATAGTAAGCGCTAGTTTAGCTATAAAATGAGAAAATTACCAAAGATTACAATTAGTAAAAAACCAACATATAAAAAGTTCGCAGAAGATGTGAATTTTTATGAATTATTTCAGAAAGTAGAACAGATTTTTGATACATGTTTTCTTTTTGAATCGTTGGGTGAAGAAGGGAAGTTCTCACGGTATTCGATCATAGGGTTTGATCCGCGACATGTTATCTCTGCACGCGGGAATACCTTGTTTTTTGACGAGGAAAAATATCCTGTTGAGAATCCCTATTTTGCTCTACGGGAAATAATGCCGCAAGATATAATTGCTAAAAATTATGCTGGTGGGTTGGTTGGGTATCTTAGTTATGACGCAATAAATTATTTTGAACCAAGCGTTTCTGTTAAAGTGCATGAATTATTCGATCAATTTCTCTTTGGTGTTTATACCGATGGGGTGATTTTTGACAAAATTACCGGGGAGCTTTTTTATTTCTATTACGATAAAAACAGGCTGTCTTTGGTTAAAGAAATTATGAAAACAAAAATAAAGAGACAAAAATTAACAATTAGATTTGTGAAAGATGGACTCACAAAAGAAGAACATGCCAAGATTGTTGAACGAGTTAAAGAAGAAATAAAAGCAGGCAATACATTTCAATGCGAAGTAGGATTTAAGACAGAGTATGAGATCAAAGGAGACACGTTGCAAATTTATAAAAAATTACGAGAGGTTAACCCGTCTCCTTTTATGTACTATATGAAATTTGGCAAGAAAAGAGTTATTGGTGCAAGTCCTGAATTGTTATTTTCATTACGAAATGGCGAGATGACAACAAGACCGCTCGCTGGAACAATAAGACGAGGCATTGACGAAAAAGAAGACCAACAACTAGCGCGAACACTTCTCAATGATCCCAAAGAAAAAGCTGAACATAATATGCTTATTGATATGCAGAGAAATGATATCGGAAGAGTAGCGCAATTTGGGACAGTGAGAGTAAAAGATCTCATGACAATAAAGAAATTTAGTCACGTCCAACATATCTCTAGCGAAGTAGTTGGACTTATTAAAAAGGATGAAGATATGTTCTCAGGTCTTGCGAGTAATTTCCCAATGGGGACTGTTTGTGGAACTCCTAAAGTAGAAACGATTAAAATTATTGACAGGAATGAACCAGAAGCGCGGGGTCCTTATGGCGCTGGTGTGGGACTGTTTGGGTTTAATGGAGATTGTACTTTTGCTCTTGCATTACGCTCATTGTTCATCGTGAAAACCTATGCATATGCGCAGACAAGCGGCGGTATAGTTTACGACTCAGTTGCAGAGAAAGAGTATGAGGAAATAATAAATAAATTAGCTGCGATGCGAAAGGTACTCAGTTTATGAAAGTTTTAATCATTGATAATTACGATTCGTTTACTTTTAATCTTTACCAATATGTTGGTGAACTTCTGAGTGAGAAAGAAAATAATTTTGTGTTGGATGTGGTGAGAAATGATGAACTGTCGCTTACTGAAATAAAAAAGAGAAATTATGACAAAATTATTATTTCCCCCGGTCCGGGTGATGCGAGTGACGTAGCATATTTTGGTGTTTGTGCGGATGTGATAACAATACTTGGTAAACAAACGCCGGTTTTTGGGGTTTGTCTTGGTATGCAAGGTATCGCTCATTATTTTGGTGGGAAAGTGATTCCGGCAAAAGTGCCAATGCATGGAAAGATAAGTGTTATTGAGCATGATGGTTTGGGAGTTTTTAAAGATATTCCACAGGGGATAGAAGGTATGCGATATCATTCACTTATTGTTGATAGAAAATCTTTACCGAAAGATTTTGTTATTAGTGCTTTCTCAAAAGATACAAAAGAAATTATGGGTTTACGACATCGTAATTATCCAATTGAAGGGATTCAATTCCATCCGGAATCTTTTGCAACATAAGCGGGGAAGAAAATATTAGCGAATTTTTTATTTTCAAAATAACTATGGATGTAACAAAAATTATTAATTCATTATTTGAAAGACAAAATCTCACAACAGATGACACAAAGCATTTTTTGGCAGCTGTTATGAAAGGCGAGGTACTCTCGACGCAAATTGCTGCGTTTTTGGTAGCGCTTCGTATGAAAGGTGAAACGTCTGATGAAATTATTGGTTTTATTCAAGCAATGCGGTCACAGATGATTCGTGTTGATTTATCAGACGCAATCGATGTCTGCGGAACAGGAGGAGATGGAAGTAATAGTATTAATGTTTCAACAGCAGTGGCATTTGTGGTTGCGGGATGTGGTGTTAAGGTGGCAAAGCACGGGAATCGTGCAGCAAGTAGCAAATCAGGAGCAGCTGATGTGTTAGAAGCGTTGGGTGTCAATATCTCACTAACAGCCGAACAAGCAAGGGCAGTTTGTGATAAAGTTGGTATGGTTTTTCTTTTTGCACCACTTTTTCATCCAGCAACTAAGCATATTGCAATAGTCAGAAAAGAATTAAAAATAAGAACTATATTTAATTTTCTCGGTCCTTTTCTTTCTCCAGCATCAGTAAGTCGTCAACTTATTGGTGTTCCAGGTTTTGTCGTTGCTGAGAAACTTGTGGAAGTGGCAAAGCGATTACATTATGAAAAATTGATTCTTGCAAGCAGTCAAGATGGTTTGGACGAAATAAGTGTTTTTGCCAAAACTGACATTTTTACGATAGAGAATAATACAATCAAACAAACAACAATCGATCCAAAGAAATTTGGTTTTGATTATTCGTCAAAGAAAGAAATTATTGGAGGATCTGCGAAGGAAAATGCTGAAAGTCTCAAAGCAATTTTGCATGGTGAGAAAGGAGCCAGGCGAGATATTGTTATTATAAATAGTGCCGTTGCGCTCCTTGTTGCTGGAACAGTTAAAACAATTGAAGAAGGAATAACAATGGCAGAACACACCGTTGATAGTGGTCTTGCAAAAAAAATTCTGCAAAATCTTATAAAGGAGACACAAAAGTATGCATAATATTTTAATCGAGATTATTAAGAAAAAAAAGAAAGATTTAGAAATAGAAAAAAGACGATTTTCTGTCATCCCGAACAAGCAACAAGTCGAGGGATCTTTTTCAACAAAACAGCAGGGTGGAGTGAGTTTTTTCGACTCCTTATCAGTCTCTCGAAATGACAAGGGAATTTCTCTCATTGCAGAAATAAAATTTGCGTCACCGACAAACCCATCACTTGGCTCACCAGAAGATTTATTAAAAAGAGCAAAAATATATCAAGAAGCGGGTGCAAATGCAATAGCAATTATTACGGAAAAACATTTTTTCAAAGGCGACGTAGCGTTTGTTAAACAAGTAAAAAAGCGAGTGGGAATTCCAGTTTTGCAAAAAGATTTTGTGATTGATGCATATCAAATTTATCAAGCAAAACAAGTCGGAGCTGACGGATTACTTTTGATCGCGCGTTTACTTGATGCAAAAACATTGCAGCAATTTGTAAAACTTTGTCTATCACTCAAAATAGAGCCGGTTGTTGAAATTAATAATGAAGAAGACTTAGAAAAAGCAATTGCAACAACTGCAAATATTATTGCTGTGAATGCTCGCAATTTAGAAACATTTGCTATTGCTGTGAATGCTGCATGTACATTGCTTAGAAAAATTCCAGACAAATTTATCAAACTTGGTTTTTCAGGTATTCATTCATCAGATGAAGTTTTGCAATATAAAAATGCGGGAGCAACAGGAGTCTTAGTTGGGACGAGTTTGATGAAGGCAGGAAATATAAGGAGTTTTCTTACTTCATTGAGAGCGAATAACCAAAGAGTTAGAGTAAAAATTTGTGGTATACGAAATCTGGCAAATGCCAAAGCAGCAGTTACTGCGGGTGCTGATTTTTTAGGATTTAATTTTGCTCCTACATCCAAACGATATATTATTCCAATTGCTGCCAAAAAAATTATTGAAGTGATAAAGGATGATGTGCAAGTTGTTGGCGTTTTTCAAAATGAGATACTTGAAAAAGTGAATGAAATTGGAGAAATGCTTGATTTAGATTTTGTTCAACTGCATGGGGAAGAAAGCGAAAAATATATGAGCAAAATAAAAAGAAAAATAATTAAAAAATTTGTCATCCCGAGTCTCGACTCCTTATCGGTTGCTCGAAATGACACTATTGCATATCTTCTCCTTGATAGAGCAGCTCAAGGAAAAGGATCAATGGTAGATTTTAAGAAAGCAAAAAAAATTACACAACATTTTCCAACGTTTCTTGCAGGAGGATTAACTCCTGAAAATGTTGCCAATGTCGTCAAGAAAGTACAACCATTTGCTGTTGATGTTGCTGGCGGTATTGAAACGAATGGAGTTATTGATAATGAAAAAATGAAAGCGTTTATTTCTAACGCAAAGGAGGCAATGGAATGAAAAGTCACTTTGGAAAATATGGTGGACGGTATGTTCCTGAAATGTTAATTCCTGCTCTTGAAGAATTAGAGAAAGCATATGAATTTGCCAAAAAGGATGCAACGTTTCAAAAAGAATTTTCGGATTTATTAAAAAATTTTTCTGGCAGACCAACACCTCTTGTCTTCGCAAAAAATCTTACCGAAAAATTGGGAGGCGCAAAGATTTATCTTAAGAATGAAGGGTTAAACCATACCGGTGCACATAAAATAACGCATTGTCTTGGACAAGCACTTATCGCAAAAAGACTTGGGAAAACACGACTGATTGCAGAGACAGGTGCAGGACAACATGGCGTCGCAACAGCAACTGTTGCTGCAAAATTAGGTTTTTCTTGCACTGTTTATATGGGAGAAGTCGATATCCAAAGACAGCGACCAAATGTTTTTTTGATGGAACAACTTGGCGCAACAGTTGTCTCTATATCATTTGGCAGTAAAACATTGAAAGATGCTGTAAATGCTGCAATTAAAGATTGGATCGAAAATATCAATGATACACATTATCTTTTGGGATCAGCACTTGGTCCACATCCTTTTCCGACAATGAATCGTGACTTCCAATCAATTATTGGCCGCGAGATAAAAAAACAACTGCAAGAGCAAGAAAAGAAATTGCCAGATTACGTTATTGCCTGTGTGGGTGGCGGAAGTAATGCGATGGGTGCATTTACAGAGTTTCTCAAGACATCATCAGTACAACTGATTGGTGTTGAAGCAGGAGGAAAAGGCAAAAAGATTGGTGAACATGCTGTGAGATTTCCTAACGGAAAAGTTGGTGTTATTGAAGGATATAAATCTTATTTTTTGCAAGATAGTGATGGACAAATGCAAAAAACACATAGCATTTCAGCAGGTCTTGATTATCCAGGAATTGGACCTGAATTAAGTTATCTGTATAATACTAAGCGGGTTAAGTTTGTTTCTGCAACTGATAAAGAAGTTTTGGCAGCTGTGCAATTACTTGCAAAAACAGAAGGAATAATTCCAGCACTTGAATCAGCCCATGCTGTTTCTTATTGTCTCAAACTTGCACCAACACTTTCGAAAGAAAAGATTATTGTTGTCAATTTGTCTGGACGTGGCGATAAAGATTTATTTATTTTGGCAAAAGCTTTTAAAGATAAAAAGTTTTATGCATTTTTGAAAGAGGTGGTGGAGGAGGGAATATGAAAAAGTTAGAAGAAAAATTACAAGAAATAAAACAAAGAAAAACAATTGGCATTATGGCGCATGTTGTCATCGGGTATCCAAGTCTTGAAGAAACGGTTTCAATTGTCAAAACAATGGTAGAAAGCGGTGTCTCGATTGTTGAATTACAAATTCCTTTTTCTGATCCACTTGCTGATGGATCAACAATTATGAAAGCGTGTGAAGAGTCGTTGGCGCACGGCACAAAAGTGAAAGATGCATTTACTGTAATGAAGCGTTTGTCGTCTCAAGTTTCAATACCACTTTTATTTATGGCATACTACAATACTGTTTTTGTCTACGGTGTTGAGAAGTTTTGTCGTGATGCAAAAACTGCGGGAGCAAGTGGGCTTATCGTCCCGGATATGCCACTTGATGAGGAAGATGAAGAACACTTTTTCGCTTTATGTAAAAAGTATGATCTTCATACTATTCAAGTATTGTCTCCTGCATCAACAGGAAATCGATTAAAGAAAAATGCAAAAGTTGCAAATGGTTTTGTGTATTGTACTGCAAGGCAAGGGACAACTGGCGCTAAGGATCAGTTGGATCCGATGTTGAAGAGTTATTTACGGGAAATGCGTACTTACTTTTCAGTTCCAATTGCCGTTGGATTTGGTATCTCAAAAAAAGAACATGTGCAAATGCTTGCAGCGTCAGCGGATATCGCGGTGATTGGCAGCGCGGTGATTGATCTTATTAACAAATCAAAGAAGAAAGAGATACCAAAGAATGTAAAGCGATTTTTCCGTGATTTAATGGTACAATAAGATTATGAAAAAGAGAGTATTAGCAGGTATTAGAGCAACCGGAAGATTACATTTAGGTAATTATCTGGGTGCAATTAAGGGGATGCTTGCATTGCAAGATGATTCGGCATATGAAGCCCTCTATATGGTTGCAGATTTGCATGCAATAACAACGCCTTATCATGTGGAAGAGTTAAGAAAAAATAGACGAGAAGTGATTGTCGATTATCTCTCAGCTGGTCTTGATCCACAGAAAAGCATTTTGTTTCAACAAGCATCTAATCCCCATCATGCGGAATTTGCGTTTTATCTTTCAAGTCTTGTGACAGTAGCCCGTATGCAACACTTGCCAACATTTAAAGAAAAAGTAAAACAGTATCCACAAGATGCAACCATGGCACTGCTTAACTATCCAATTCTTATGGCGTCAGATATGTTGTTATATAAGCCTTCGGATGTGCCCGTTGGTATTGATCAAGAACCTCATATGGAAGTGACAAGAGAAATTGCTCGGAAGATGAATCAAGAATATGGGATGGATTTTCCAGAACCAAAAAGTTTTAAGACGGAGGGGAAGTATGTGCCCTCACTCTTGGGCGAAGGGAAGATGAGTAAATCTGTCGAAGGAAGTTATATTAATTTAACTGATGATTTAGAAACAATCAAAGCAAAATTAGCAAAAGCTCCAACAGATAGTGGTACAGTAGGGGGTAATATTCCGGAGAAAGGTGGTGTGGGCAATCTTTTTACTCTTCTGAAATTGTTTATTGATAAAGAAACGTTTGTAAAATTTGTTATTGATTATCGAGAAAAAAGAATTCGTTATTTTGAAATGAAAGAGGTTTTGAGTAATGCAATTTATGAAGAGTTGAAACCAATACAAGAGAAAAGACGAGAGTTTGAAGCAGATCCTGAAAAAGTTGATAAAATTATTAGAGAAGGAAATGAAAAAGCAAGACAAATTGCCTCTACAACAGTCCAAGAAGTCCGCGGGGAAATGGGTCTGCTTTAGAAATCTACTTTGTATGTAAGAGTTGCAAATTGGTAAATCATTATTTATTACAATAGAACACATGCAGTCTATCGTTAAAGCTCAATTTCTGTCGTAAGTCCCAAGTGGTCTGATAAATCTTCTTTTTCTAAAACCTCAAATTTTTTAACTGTAATATCAGGACTGGTAAAAATATAATCAACAGCAGCACCTGGTGGGAAAAGTACTCTTGCCCGATGTGTTCGTTCATTCAATGTATTGATAACATGATTCTCCGAAATAAGATTACGGGAAAAGGTATTAATTTTTTGAATGATTGGCTGCTGCGGGTCAAGATTAAAATCTCCTGAAATAACAAATGGTTTTGCAATTTTTTGCAGATAGGGAAGAAGAATTTCTCCTTGAGCTGTTTGGTGAGGTTGTTCTTTGGTTGTTTTTGCCCAACCAAGATGGGAATTGAGAAAAGAAATAATTTTGCCATCACGAGAAAGTGTAAGATGGAGAAGTGCACGACCAACATCTTCAAAATTTTTTGCATCTTGCGGAAAAAGCGTTATGTTTTTATAGAGAGAAAGAATATATTTGTCGACAAGTGAAAACTCTTTTTTATAAAATGTCGCATTGCCCATATAACTTGTTGGACTGGATGTGTAGCGTTGGGTAACAATCATCTCGCCGTTATACTTTGCTGAAAGTAGTTTTGTAAGTTCGTCAAAACAATCGTGAGTACAATTAAGATTGCCGCAGATCGTTTCTTTACCACAAACCTCTTGGAGCTGAATAATATCAAAATCATTTGATGTGAGATAAGGGAAAAGATTGTCCCAGTAATTATCGGCATTGATGTTAAGTTGCAGGAGAGAAAGCGTCATAAAGTGTTATTATACTTGCTATAATAGCAACGTGCAACTGAGGGCAGAACAGATATATGATTTTCAAAATAATATTCTGTCATGGTACAAAAAACATAAACGTGATTTACCATGGCGCAGAACCCGTGATCCGTATCATATCCTTGTCTCAGAAGTAATGCTCCAACAAACACAAGTTGCTCGGGTTATTCCAAAATTTGAAACTTGGCTTACGCAGTTTCCAACGATTTCTGATTTGGCAAAGGCAAAAGTTTCAGATGTATTAAGCTACTGGTCCGGACTTGGTTATAATAGACGAGCACTCAATCTCAAAAAAACAGCAGAAATTATTGTGAGAGATTTTGCTGGCAAATTTCCTCAACAAGAAAAACAACTTTTGCTATTACCAGGAATAGGGACATATACTGCTCGGGCGGTTTTATGTTTTGCTTTTGATAAACAAGTTGCTGTTGTCGATACAAATGTGAGAAAGGTAATTCTGACACAGAACTTCGTACTTCGAGATGACAAAAAAACTGATGATAA
The DNA here is from genome assembly GCA_035644155.1 of Candidatus Methylomirabilota bacterium. Taxonomy (GTDB): domain Bacteria; phylum Patescibacteriota; class Microgenomatia; order Levybacterales; family UBA12049; genus DATIGJ01. Next base: position 9,892 of record DASQPC010000068.1, on the reverse strand, counting down.
AGAATTACAAAACTTTGCAGAGCAACTTTTGCCAAGAGGAAATGCCTATGAGTGGAATCAAGCATTGATGGATTATGCAAGTCACGTTTTGAAAAAAGAAAAAATACCAATTCCTAAACAATCAAAATTTATCGGTTCACATCGTTACTATCGTGGACAAATTCTCAAAACACTTTTGCAAAAAAAGAAAATAAAAATGAACGAAATCGGTATGCTGATAAAAAAGGATTTCTCTTTAGCAGAAAAAGACTGGTTAAAAAAACTATTGAAAGAGCTGGTTAAAGAAGGATTTATTGTTATTAAAAAAGATACTATTGTTCTGGCACAGTAAAGTCAGTCTGAGGTAATTCGTCAAATGAAACGCGTATATATTCCGGATTTGGCATACTGAGCTTGTCAGTGACAAAATCTTCGGTTGGATTGTCACCTGTAACGATAAGAAATGCGCCACGTTGATTAATAAGATTAATAGTCACGGTCATTCCAGCAAGAGAAAATGTTTTTCGTTTTCCTGTCAATACAGATTTAACACCATACTCATTTGTCATTTCTGCAATGACTTGGTCAGCATGCTCAATAGGATTATTTTTATCAATACTAAATGTGCCCTCAGAAGTTTTTTTAAGTTGTAATAGAAAATAACCTTTACTGGTATCTGCTACTTTGAAAACTTCACCTGCTGGTTGATTAAAGTATGTGTCAGTAAAGGTTGTCTCCTCAACAAACTGTGCACCAAGACTTCGTAATTTATCTTCAACTGTCTGATAATCTGTCAAATGTATTTTTAATTCTTGCGCCATAGATTATTTGTATTCGTTTTTGACTTCATCTTTAAAGTTCGTCATAAGTTTTTTGATTTTGGGGTCAATAATAACTCGGCAATACGTTGAATAACGATATTTTTCATAGTAATCCTTATGTTCATCTTCTGCAGGATAAAAACTTTTAAATGGTACTATTTCTGTGACAATTGGTTTTTTATATGTACCGTCTTGCTCTAATCTTTTTTGAGAAGCAAGTGCATCTTTTTTTTGTTGGTCATCATGATAAAAAATAGCTGATCGATATTCTGTGCCTTCATCGTATTCCTGACGATTGAGTGATGTTGGATCATGCGTTGCCCAAAAGACATCAAGGAGTTGTTCATAGGAAATAATATTTGGATCAAAAGTTATTTGTATGCCTTCTGCATAACCTGTATTATCTGAATGAATTTTTTCGTAATCAGGGTCTGGTGTCGTTCCTCCTGTATAACCTGGTGTAACTTCAAAAACACCTTTGAGCCGTTTAAAAACTGCTTCTGTGCACCAAAAACATCCTCCTGCAAAAGTTGCTATTTCATATTGCTGATTTGTCATAAATTTATTATATCAACAGCAAGAGCTGTTTGATATACTGTATTTATGTTTCTCCTTTTGGGATTTGCATTTTTGTCTGGATTAGTCACTATTCTTGCTCCATGTATCTGGCCGCTTCTGCCAATTGTGCTTTCATCATCTGTTGCAGGGAAAAATCATAACAGGCCACTTGGTGTAACGCTTGGGATTATTCTTAGTTTTTCTTTTTTTACTTTAAGTATTTCTTATTTGGTCAAATTGTTTCATCTTGACTCAAATCTCATTCGTTTGTTTTCTGTTGTTGTTATTGCATTCTTTGGTGTAACAATGCTTATTCCACGTCTTCTTGCATGGACGGAATTATTTATTAGCCGCATCAGTGTTTTTTTTGGACAAAAATTCAAAAAAGGTAATGAAGATTTTGTTGGTGGATTTGTCACAGGTTTATCATTGGGAATTGTGTGGTCACCCTGTGCAGGTCCGATTCTCGCAACAATTGCAACACTCGCAGCAACAGGACAGGTTTCTTTTACAATTGTTCTTGTGACCGCAGCATATGTTTTGGGCATTGGTATTCCACTTTTTCTTTTTGCCTACGGTGGGCAACAACTTGTTGCAAAGACTCGATTTATTTCTTCTCACACGGGTCGTGTGCAGCAAGTTTTTGGTGTCTTGATGCTTTTGACTGCTTTAGCAATCTATACAAACTATGACAAATTCTTGGAAGCAAAACTTCTCAATATTTTCCCGCAATTTAGCCAAAATCTAAACCAATTTGAAAGTAATCCAGAGGTAACAAAACAGCTTGCACTTTTGCAGCACAAAAAAGTAAACACCACACAGGACACGAGTGACTTGTTCAATGCCAATACTCCAGCTCCTGATTTTGTCGGGATAACAAAATGGCTTAATACTGATAAACCACTGAGCAGCAAAGATCTTAAAGGAAAAGTTGTGTTGGTTGATTTCTGGACATATACGTGTATTAATTGTATCCGCACACTGCCGCATGTCACGAGTTGGTATGACAAATACAAAGATAAAGGGTTTATCGTGATTGGTGTACACACGCCAGAATTTGCATTTGAAAAAGAGACAAAAAATGTATTGCAGGCGATTGAACAATATAATATCCACTATCCAGTGCCACAAGATAATGATTACGCGACATGGAATAACTACAACAATCAATATTGGCCTGCAGAATATTTGATTGATGCAAACGGCATAATCAGACGAACACATTTTGGTGAAGGTGAGTATAATCAGATGGAAGAGGCGATTCAAGTATTGTTGCAAGAAGCTGGACAAAAGGTGAGTAATTCCTTGTCAAATATGTCAGATCAAACACCAACAGGCACTATCTCACCAGAAACATATCTTGGATCAGACCGTATGCAATTCTATTATCCAAGCGGCAATATTAGTGATGGAAAACAAACATTCATCTTGCAAAATCCGACCGAGAATGCTTTCAGTCTGGGAGGGGAGTGGACGATTACGCCAGATCAGGCAGTAACTGGCAAAAATGCTGTGCTTGTTTATCATTTTGTTGCGGATAACGTTTTTTTGGTTCTTCGTCCAGGCTCTGTTTCTGCAAAGCAGAATTCAGAAGTGAAAGTATTGCTCGATGGGAAAACCGTTGATGCGACCAATGCCGGGTCTGATGTGCATGATGGGATAGTAACTGTTGATCAGGATCGGTTGTACAACTTGATCGATCTGCATGGTAAGTCATCCGCTCATGTTTTGAAGCTTGAATTTTTAACACCAGGAGTTGAAGCATTTGCTTTTACCTTCGGGTAAGTTTATTTATCTAATCCTCAGCGTTTGGTATAATGCATAAATGTATAAGGCCTTGATTTTTGATTTTTTTGGTGTATTTTGTACCTCCATCGCAACAAATTGGTTTAAGAGGATTGTTCCAAATGATAAGTCAAAGCTCTCCGTTTTTCAGGCTTTATGTACACAAAGCGATTATGGTAACTTATCGAGGGCGGATTTCAATAAAGAAGTCTCAAAATTAACTGGTGTATCTGTTACTGAGATAATACAAGGTATAGAATCCGAGACAATTATCAATACGTCGCTCGTAACATACGTAAAAGAATTAAGAATTAGAGGCTACACTATAGCTTGCTTATCAAATGGTACTCGCGAATGGACGCTTCGTGTCATCAATGATCATGGTTTAGGTAGTTTATTCGATGAGGTCGTACTATCAGGTGATTTAGGTATTATTAAGCCAAGTTCGGAAATATATATCCATACTTTGGAAAAACTAAAAGTAAGGGCTTCGCAGGCAGTCTTCGTTGATGACAGAAAAGTCAATACAGATGCAGCCGAAGCATGCGGTATTTCCAGTATCGTATTCAACGATACATCGATTTTTGTCAAAGAGTTGGAAAATTTACTGCAGCTGTATCATAAATAGAGTTTTTGTTTGTTTAAGGTTTAGTCTTATTTTTTTTTACACCCAAAATTATACCAGAGAGAACTACATTGAGGTAGTAGCGGAGAACGTCTTGAGATCTGACCACCAAAATTCTTTGCCACTTGCATCTACAGCCGAAACTCTATATTGATAAGTCTCATTTTTTTTCAGATAAGAAATCGTGTATGTTGTAACATTTGTTGGAATCTTGCGAACAGCGTGCATATATTTCGTGTCAGAGACTTGTTTGTAATAGATATTATAAGAAACAGCATCGGTGACAGGTGTCCAACTGACTGTTGCTTGTGCAAAAAGGCCTCGTGCAAGACTAACTCCTGCAACATCTTGTCTGAGGATATTTTTATGAGTTACAGCAACGATGACAAACAAAAGCAGACAAGTGGCAATAAAAATAATTCGTCTAAAACTAAGAGGGAAAAAAGAAAGCTTGACGCTCTCTTTTGAGACTGATCGACTTGGAGATTTTTTACTAACTGTTTTTTTTGCTCGACTTGTTTTCTTTTTCATAAGTCATTTATAGTACAACAAAAAAGAGTATCTGTTGTCAAGTCCTAATTTATTTTTTTCTTGCAATAATAAACTCTGCAAGATCAGTAAGAGATTTTTGTAGTTTCACATTTTTGGTTATAAGTGGAATCGATTGTTTACTTTTTGTGACATATGCTTTTGCTTGTTGTTGCGAATATGCTAATGAGCCTGTCTCGATAAAGATTTTTTTTATTGTTTTATGTTGTTTTTTGGTAAGAGTGCCTTTGCCGTAGTAAGTTTTAAGGATTTTTTTTTGCTCCTCAGAAGCTTTCTGCAAAGCATGTGTTATTAATAATGTATTTTTTCCTTCAGCAATATCTGAGATAGCTGATTTGCCAATGATATGCTCTTCCCCAAAAACTCCTAAAATATCATCATGAATCTGAAATGCTAGACCAAGTGACTCGCCAAAAAGAGCAAGAGCATCATGTGTGGTTTTTTTAGCTCCTCCCAAAGTTGCGCCAATTATTAAGGGCCAAATGATCGTATAATAAGCGGTTTTTAGTTTGTGTATGAGAAGCACATCGCGTTTTTTTTTGTTTTTCATTTGAGAAAAACGTACATCCAACATTTCTCCCGCAATAGTGTTCACCATCATTTCTGAAAAAAACGTTAAGGCCTGTATTTTAAGAGCAGATGGAAAATCACTAGTTGCAATAGTTTTATTTGCAATAAAAAATCCCATATCTGCAAGACAAATACTTTGAGACAGAGCATAATGTGTGCCGCCAAGTTTGTAATGAACTGTTTTTTTGCCACGACGAAGCAGACTCTTATCAATAATATCGTCATGAATCAACAGAGATGCATGAAGAATTTCAAATGCTGCAGTAATAGGATAAATGGCAGCATTGCTCTTTTCTGTTGCAATGCTATAGCCTAACATTACCAAAAAGCCTCTTATCATTTTTCCTCCTGAAACACTCTCTTTAAAAGTCTTAAGCAAAGGAGAGAGGTAAGGATGCATTGTTGTAATATCTGTGTGGATTGCAGCAAAAATACTATCTATCTGTTTTTGAATAATGTTCGCGGTTGTCGCATAATATATTTGAAAATCACTGTCCATACTGTTTGATAAATTGCTTTGCATGTTTGCGTTCTCGCAAAGTAAATGCAACGCTGTCTTCATACTGTGTTACCAAATTTTCCAAGGGAGTTGGGTTGACAATGATTGGTACTTTTTTAAGAAATTGTTTTGCATTTTTTGTATGATACATGGTAAGTTTACAGATATCGGTCACCACATCATACCAGAATATTGTTTGCAGTTGCGGGATAAGATTTTTAAGTAGCACTCTTTGATGTATTGATTTTTCAATCAAGATATATCGTTTAAACAATAATGCACTTGCTGCATTAATATGTCCTTTTTGTAAATCTTTTCCCCAATCATGAGCATCATCATTAAGCTGTCTAGCAATTAAATAATGCATAAAAAAACGAAGTGTATTTTGTACTTCGGGAGTTTTTTGTGTATAGCCAAGCGAAAAAAGTATCGCGATTGGTCCTAATGCATGGCCTAATGATTTATACGCAAGGTGCTTATATGACTTATAATTGGGAATTTTGAGAGCAGCTAAATCAAACGATTTTTTTTCTATTTTCATCCGACAATTTGTCAGTTCCCACAGATTTGCATTATCTAATTGATCGACAAGCTTAGTATAGTAAGATTTAAACGTGGTAGTAGGCAGGATAGTATTAAAAAGCGTCGTAAGCTCTCGAAGACACAGATTTGCAACAGAAAGAAGTTGAGGATTGCCTTCTTCATCAAGAAAATCATCATAAATTGTATAAGCAATCCAACCGAAAACGTTTGCAGTGCCAAGACTTACCAATAATTCTTGCGTCACAGAATTTTTCTTATGGTCAAGAGATAAGGAGAAATAATAGGGTAAAAGTGGGATTTGTCTGCCTGTTTTTTTTGCCAACATTTGGTCAAGAAATGTATAGGCATACTGTTGGAACGTTTTATCAAAATTATGAAAACGGTTTTTCACTTTTGCAAGTATTACATCATAAAGTGCATCTTCAGCATCTAAATTCTGACCTACTTGTTTGGGATGTGTCGCTCGTTCGTATTTTGCTAACGCTTCTAAGCAATATACTGTTGTTAATGCAGATGATCCGCAGATATATGATGTTCCTTCAAAAGCAGGATCAAAACAAAAACCATATGGCTTGAATAATCCCTGGCTTTGATTATTCAAAAGAAAGCGAATGCCTTGCGTACAACCAGTTGGTGATACGCCCAGATTAAGCAGTGAAGAGATAGCAAGGGCAGAATATAAAGGGTTACCCCATGAACCATCTTGTTGTTGTTGCCTCAGGAGGAACTGTTTTATTTTTTTCTTATTTTGTCCTTGTACAAAACGAGAAAGAAAATATAAAAGAGGGAAGGGAGAGCAATAATAGGGAGAAGTAAAGTTTTCTTTTGTGATCTGCGATGTCAGAAACCGTTGAAGGTTGGGAAGTGTGATATCATGGAGAGAAAGAAAATAGGCAATATTACTATTAACAACTATATCGACATCATGCCAATTTTTTGCAGTATATTTATCGACTAACCATGTTTTATACGGACCACCTTCCTTAACTTCAGTTGCTGTCAAAAGTTTTACAACTGATGCGAATGTGGTACCATCAATCAGATGTGGCGCAGCAAGAGAGAGAGCTGCTAATGCGCAAAACGTGTCATCAAGATCATCAGGATAAGGCATTGTCTTTGCTTCAAGAGAGCCTCTTGCCCAATAATTCCAAGACCACTGTGCACTTTTTTGAGCCAATAGAAAGTTTGTTGCTTTTTCTTTCAACTTTTTTATTTGAGCCGTTTCTTCCATACCAGTAAGAGCAAGAAGAATAAGCGATGTGGTAAATGTTGTATGGTAGATTTTTTTTTGTATAAATAGTTCTTGATTAGGAGAAGACCAACTCAGAAATCCACCGTCTCTTTTTTGCAAATGAACAAGGTGGGCAATGCCTTTTGTAATAACGGTTATAATGGTGCTTTTTTTCACTTGGTCTGTTTGATTTTTGGATAACGTTTAGGAAATGTTACCGTAAAGACAGTACCATTGGCTTTTGTGCTTTTTGCGAGAAGTTTACCTTTAAAATTTTGTTTAATCATATCTCTCGTAATTGAAAGGCCTAACCCTATTCCTCTTTCTGCAGGTTTGGTGGTAAAAAATGGCTCAAAAATTTTTTCAAGATCGTCTTTTTTGACTCCGCTACCAAAGTCTTTTACTCGAAGAAAGATATTACGTTCTGTCGTATCGATAGAAATGTGAACGATGCGTTCTTTATGAGGTTTTTTCGAATCAGTGTATGCATCAATTGCATTAACAATCAGATTCATAATAATTTGGTTAAATTTGAGAGGATTACCAAACGCTTTAACAATTTGAGGAGCCTCAAAAATAATTTTAACTCTCAAACTATTTGCTTTATGCCCAAGAATACTAATCACATCTTTAATTTCATGATTGAGCGAAAACGTTTTTTGTATATCTTGCTGTTGGAGTTGTTTACGCACAGCAATCACAAAATTTTCTAAATATGTTGTTCCATTCATGGCCCGTTTGAGAGCAATGCGTATATTTGCAACTTCTTTTTTTTGACTCTGATCATTCAATTTATGAAGGTTAAGTGAAACAAGGGAAAGGGGAGTGACTAGATCATGAAAGAAGCCGGCAGTCAGCCGACCCATTTCTGCGAAACGATATAACTGCGTTAATCTTTCTGCCTGTGCTCGTTTGAGTTCTTGGGTTCTTTCTTCCACTTTTATTTCCAAAAGATCTCGTTCTTTTTTCAGTTCTTCTTCTGATTCCCATGCTCGATGTAATGCCTTTTCAATTTCACGATTTGATAACCAACTAATGATGGCAATCACGATAAGGGTTATATTAAGCAATATGGTGTCGCCAATTGTAAAGGTTTCCTTTCTCCATGATGTACTGATTTTATCAATACCTGCTAGTTGAAGAAAACCAAGTGAGGTAAGTGCGAAAACGAGAAAAAACGTAATAAAAATTGCAAATCTTGTCCCAATAAGTATCCCTGACATAACAATAGTCAGAGCATACATAAGCCATGCTTGTGTTACATCAGCACCCCATTTCATTGAGGTGTATAGAGCAGAAATTATCAACAAGATGATAAGCGAAAAGGCCGAAAGGCGTATCTTCCCTTTTCGGGAAAGATAAAACAAAAAAACTAGAAAGAGCAAAAACAAAAAAATAATAATTGGTGCTGTTGCCTCAGGTGTTGCGCTATGAAAGAAAAAAGCAAAAAACAATTGCAAAAAAGCAACTATTGTTAAACCCATTGAACCTAACAACAATACATTTAAAATAAACTCCTGCCTAGCAACGTCTCTATTTTGTGACCGAGGAAGCAGAAATCTTTTTGTTAAAGTCAAAAACATACCAATTATCCTTACACGCCTAAGTGCTTTATACATGATTTTTAATAAAATGCAAGGATGAGCTTTAGGCCCATGGGCTGAGAGTTTCATCACTTACTGTTTCTGCAAGTAAGATTGGTGTTATGCTTTCTGTTTTTCTTGATGTTTTGTCAGTAAGCAATTTTGTTACTAATTTTTTCATAATTTCACCTCCTTTCAGTTATACCTCAAGTTTATATCCCATACCATAGATAGTTTTAATAAGTTTTTTACTAAAGTTTTTATCAATATGATCTCGTAAATATTTAATATGAACATCAACAACATTTGTTAAAGGTTCAAAATTACTATCCCATGCATGTTCAAGGATCATACTCCTTGTGATAATTTTCCCACGATTACGCATAAAGTATTCAAGAATTTGTAGTTCTTTACGATTGAGGTTAATAGGAAGTTCCCCTCGCTGCACCGTTCTATTTTTTAAATCAAGCTGTAAGTCACCGACAGTTAACGTATTGACAACAAATGTTTCAGATTGTCGGCGCAAGAGCGCTCGGATACGAGCTTTTAATTCAGAAAAATTAAAGGGCTTTGTTATATAATCATCAGCACCAGTATCTAAGGCAGTAACTTTTTTTTCAACTTTAAGTTCTCCAGTCATCATGAGAATTGGTGTAGTGATTTTGTCTTTTCTGATTGTTTGACAAAGTGCAATACCATCCATATCTGGTAAATTAATATCAAGAATAATAAGATCATAATCGTAGACATGAAGCAAATAATCTCCATCTTTGCCTGAAGAAGCGGTTTCTATAATGTAATCCTTTGCCAGCTCTTCTTTTATTGTAGAAAGGAGCGCTTTATTATCTTCAATAAGCAATAGTTTCATAACTCAGCTCTAGCGTAGTGCATAATTGTTAAAAAAAGATTAAATCTATAAACTATATTTTTTAAGAAAAGTACTTTTAATCTTTTCAACCAGGAACAGATACGTTGTGACAATAACAATCAGTAAAACAAAAAACATCGGTGGAGGTGGTACAAAACCAAGAGTATGAGCAAATGGGGAAAAGGGAAGGAGCGTCCCGATACAAACAATACCAAGTGACGCAATAACCAGCCAATTACTCGGTCGACTTAAGAAGAATGGCGTTTTGGCAGTTCTGATAA
>DASQPC010000067.1:0-11276 GCA_035644155.1 Candidatus Methylomirabilota bacterium | reverse complement strand
TAAAAAGTCCTGACTTTATTCTCTCATAACCCGTTCTTCAGCCCATGCAATATACGTAGGTTCACTTATCAAATTTCCACCTATATTTTTGTATGTTCCGTCTGTTCTATAGCTCTCTCGAGTATTTCCCATCGTAATTTCTATTTTGCAACTGCCTCAATAAATCCGAGGAAAATCGGATGGGGTTTGAGAGGGCGGCTTTTGTATTCGGGATGACCTTGTGTTCCCATATAAAATGGGTGGTCAGGCACTTCAATAATCTCCACCAAGCCTTCCTCAACCGACCTTGCGCTAATGACCAACCCAGCTTTTTCAAAATCTTTGACAAAGGCATTATTAAATTCATAGCGATGTCGATGCCGCTCGCTGGTTAAGCCTTTTTCTTTGTTGATCATCTGACCATATTTTTCATAGAGTGCGTAAGCTTTGGTACCTTTTTTGACAATCGCATCCCATGCTCCAAGCCGCATTGTTCCGCCATAAGCACGTCGTTCCATCAGTTCTTTTTGAGACGGAATAAGATAAATGACTGGATGCTTACTCTTTGGATTATTTTCTGTTGAGTTTGCATCTTTCCAGCCAAGAACAGATCTTGCAAAGGCCACCACAGCAAGCTGCATACCATAACAAAGACCAAGATACGGAATTTTCATCGCTCGAGCATAATCAGCAGTAGCAATCATCCCTTCAGATCCGCGTTCTCCCCAACCAATCGGAACAATAATCCCATCAGGAGTACCAATAACTTTTGCTGCTCCATCTTTCTCGACCTTTTCAGCATCAATCCACACTGTTTTAACAGCCACATCTTTATCCCATGCCGCATGATCAATCGCATCAAAAAGTGCCGCATAGGAATCTCTGATTTGATATTCACCAGTTCCAAAATATTTCCCAATAATAGCAACAGTTACTGTTTTTTTCTTAGGCGTTTTAATTTTTTCAATTAATTTTTTCCACGCAGAAAAATTTGCTGCTTTAGCAGGCAAACTGAGTTTTTGCAAAATTCTCTTATCAAGACCTTGTTCGTGCATTGATAAAGGAATTTCATACACCGGATCAACATCAGGATTTGAAATAATATCCTCAGGATGCATATTGCAGAAAAGAGCAAAACGATCCCGTCGTCTTTTATCAAGATACTTTTCAGAACGGGCAATAATAAAGTCTGGTTGAATGCCCATTGAATTAAGAGTACGAACTGATAGCTGTGTTGGTTTAGTTTTGGGTTCTCCAAGATGCGTTGGCGTTGGGACATAACTGACGTGGACATGAATTACGTCACCTGGATTCTTGAGAGTCATAATACGGGATGCCTCATAATAAAAAATATTTTGATACTCCCCTGCCGTTCCACCCATTTCAATCATTACGATCTCAGCATTATTTTTACGTCCGGCATTTTTAATGCGACTAGTAATCTCATCTGTAATATGAGGAATTGCTTCGACATCCTCTCCGTTGTATTCAAATCGGCGTTCGCGGTCAATAACTGTTTGATAAATTTTGCCCATAGTGACAAAATTATCAACACCCATGTCTTCATCGAGAAATTTTTCATAAGTTCCGATATCCATATCTCCTTCTGTGCCGTCTTCACAGAGAAATGGATCGCCGTGTTCTATGGGATTAATTGTTCCTGCATCAAGATTAAGATAGTTCTCAACTTTAATAGGAGCTACGCGATAACCAGCTGCTTTGAGAAGAAGAGCAATAGATGCTGAGGTGAGGCCCTTTCCGATGCCGGAGATAACTCCTCCGGAGACAAAGATGTATTTTGTTCTAGATTTATTTCTTTTTGTATCGGGCACGATTTATCTTACCAAATCAAGAAAAAATAGTCAACAGGAACAACCTCCCACTTAATCTTACAGAATTCTTTCTTGACTTACTACAGTATTTTCGATAAGTTATAAATATGAAAAACTCTGATGCTTCAAAGCTTGTATACATAAGTTATATTGCTGCAACAGCAGAAAAGGTATGGGATGCACTCACAAAAAATGATTTGCGAAAGCAATGGTGGAGAGGTCATTATATGGAATCTGACTGGAAGACCGGATCGTCTTTTATAAGCTATTTCCCTGATGGAAGTAAAGAAGCAACTGGTAAGATTATTGAAGCAGATCCACCACGAAAACTATCGTATGAAAGCCATGTAGAATTTAGAACAGAATACGAAACAGAACCTAGCCGTTTGACTTTCGAAATTGAATCATATCCTTCAATTGTCAAATTAAAACTAACTTATCAAGCTGGAGAAAAACTTATTGCATTGTCACGTCCTGGATGGCCTGCTGTTATCTCAAGTCTTAAGAGTTTAATTGAAACAGGAAAAGCGTTACCGCTTGTTGAAGTTTTTGGCCCTGAGAGAAATCCCGCAAAGGAGTAACGTTTATAAATTCTTTATAAAATGATAGCCATAATTCGTATAACCGAGTCCTTCATAAAATGCATGTGCGGCTTTGTGATCATAATGTGACTCGATGAACATACGGTAACAACCTAAATCTCTGGCTTTTTCCTCAACATACTGCATCAACTTTTTCCCAAGACCTTTCTGTCTGTATTCAGAAGACACAAATAATTCATCAAGCTCTGCAATTGGCCGAGGATATCTAATAACATCTCGGATTGAAAATGTAGCAAATCCAACTAATTTGCCTTTATCTTCTGCAACAAATACGAAATTTTGAGAATTGTTAATAACTTTTTTAAAGGAATCGTGATCATGTGTAGAGTAACGATCATTTCCAACGAAATCGTTGTAAAGGTTCATTACTGCTTCATAATCTGTGTCGTTAGCAAGTCTAATGTGCATAATTTGCTTATAGCATTTTAAGAAATTCTGAGCGGGGTACGAGAATCGGACTCGCTTCTCTGCCTTGGGAAGGCAGCATACTACCGGTGTACTAACCCCGCAGTAAGCACAATAATAGCAGATCAGCAAAAAAGTTTCATCTTGAAATTTGAGAAAACGCGATTAGTTTCGAGGAATTTTGAGGACATTACCAGAATGAATAAGACCAGGATCTGTCAGATTATTCGCTTGTGCAATCTTTACCCATTGATAGCCATCACCATATGCCCTGACTGCAATATCCCATAACGTATCACCAGCGGCTACCGTATAGGTAGTATTTGTTATTTTATTTGTCTGCACAACAGTCGGTGTTACCATAAGTGTTGGCGTTGCTGTTGGGGCTGGTGTATTCGTAACGGTTGTAAGTTCAGGTGTCACTATTGGAAGAAACAACTTGTCTCCAACATGAATATCACCAGGATCTGCAAGTTTATTTGCTTTTGCAATGTCTACCCAATTGTAGCCACTTTTGTATATTTTTTCTGCAATATTCCAAAGATTATCTCCAGTAACAACAGTATAGATTTTTGCGTTCTGAGAAATTTTTGTAACAACTGGAGTAGGTGTAAGAGCAAACGTGTTACTTTGAACAACTGTCGGGGTGGCATCAAGAGGCGCTTTATTAAATTGTCTACTGTGAACAAAAGACAGAAGTAAAATTGTCGCGATAATCACAACGATAATACCCAAAACCAAACTGCTATATGATTCTCCAAAACGCAAGTAATCAAAAAAATTTGTGTTATTTGTTTTTGTTGCTCTTGTCTTTTTTATTGTGGTTTTCTTGGTTGCTTTTTTGGTAGCCATTTATTTTTCTTCTTTCCGGGCAGAAATAAGTAGATATTTGATAAGAAGAAGTATACTATATTTTGCTTATAATTGCAACTTATAATATTTTTACTGCAAGGGAAATATCTGCGGGATGGACGAGACTCGAACTCGCGACCTCTTCCGTGACAGGGAAGCGCTCTAACCAACTGAGCTACCACCCCATAATATTTTTAGAAAACAAGCGTAAGGGGTACCTAATATGGTATCAGAATCTTGATCCTTCGTCAATCCTCTGCTACACTCTTTATGTGACAAACGCTAAAGTTAGTAAACTCTTACGAGACGTTGCTGCCGCTTATAGCATTAAGGACGAAAAAAAATATCGTTTTCAAATTCTTGCCTATCAAAAAGCCGCAGAGACGCTTGAACATTCCCCAACTGAAATCCGAGAACTTTATAAAGAAGGTAATTTAAAAGGGCTACCTGGCATCGGTCCATCCATTCAGTCACACCTTGAAGAACTGCTGCAAACAGGCAAAGTAAAACACTTTGCAGAGATACTTAAAGGCGTACCTGAATCTTTTTTCCCACTTCTTGATATCCCCAGTTTTGGTCCGAAAAAGGCATATCGTCTGGTAAATGAATTCAAATTGACAAATTCCAAAACAGTGGTTCAAGACGTTATAAAGCTTGCCAAAATAGGCAAAATTGCCTCACTTGAAGGTTTTGGAGAAAAATCTCAGGCCGACATATTACAAACAATTGAAGAATATGGCAAAGGAAAAACAAAAACAGCTCGTATGGTGCTCCCTTATGCCAATGAACTTGCAAAAAAAATGATTGCCTATCTTAAAGAGCATAAGGAAGTCAAACAAGCATTCCCTTTAGGCAGTTTACGCAGAAAAAAGGAAACAGTGGGAGATATCGATATCGCCGTTGCTACCAATGATCCAGCAGCAGTATTAACATATTTTACCAATTACCCACATACAGAACGAATTATTGAGAAAGGCATAAGGACATCATCTATTCTTGTGTCATCTGGTAAACAGATCGACCTTATGGTAGAGTCGCCAAAAGGCTTTGGTTCGCTTCTACAGCATTTTACCGGCAGTAAAGCACATAATATCCACTTAAGGGAGTATGCCCTCTCAAAAGGGCTTTCATTGTCAGATTATGGTATCAAAAAAAAGGGCGGGGATAAATATATACAATATGAGACTGAAGAAGCATTTTATAAAGCAGTCGGTCTTGATTGGATTCCGCCGGAAATACGAGAAGACACTGGAGAAATAGAATTGGCGATACAGAAAAAACTTCCCCAACTTATTGAACTTTCAGATATGAAAGGTGACTTTCATCTCCATTCAAGTTTCCCTATTGAACCAAGTCATGATATGGGATTAAATTCTATGGAAGAAATGATACAGAAAGCGCTTTCGCTTGGCTACAAATATCTTGGGTTTTCAGAACATAACCCTAGCACCTCTAAACATACAAAGCAACAAGTGATTGAGTTACTCACCAAAAAGAAGAAATTTATTGAACAATTGAACCTAAAGTATAAAAAAAGTATTCGAATATTTTCTTTACTCGAAACAGATATTTTACCCAATGGAAACTTAGCAATCGATAATGAAGCGCTAAGTCTGTTGGATGGAACAATAGTTTCTATTCATAGTGTCTTTAGTATGAAAAAAGAAGAGATGACAGAACGCGTTCTTAAAGGACTGAGTCACCCAAAAGCAAAAATACTCGCTCACCCGACAGGACGACTACTCAATGAACGAAGTGGCTACGAGTTGAATTGGAACAAGATCTTTGCATTTTGCAAAGAAAATAATAAGGCGCTTGAAATCAATGCATGGCCTCTTCGTCTTGATTTGCCTGATATTCTTGTAAGAGAAGCAATCAAACAAGGAGTCAAACTCTTTATCGATACTGATAGCCATGCTGCCACGCAGATGGACATGATGGAGTACGGTGTATCAGTAGCACGACGCGGCTGGGCAACAAAACGTGACATTTTAAACGCAATGTCATATAATGAACTTGATGATTGGTTTAAGAAATGATAATAATGTCATGAGGAGGTGATACTATGGATCCACTTATTTTTTTATTAGTAATTGTCGCAATTGTTCTTCTTTTCTCTTGGTTTGTTTACAACAGTCTTGTTACGGCAAAAATGCGAATCTCAGAAGCGCTCTCACATATTGATGTCCAATTAAAAAGACGTACTGATTTGATTCCTAACCTTGTTGAAACAGTAAAAGGCTATGCAAAGCATGAAAAGGAAGTCTTTGAAAATGTGACAAAAGCCCGAGCAAGTTTGATGTCAGCTGGAACAACTACTGAAAAAGCACAAGCTAACAACCAACTTTCACAAACATTGAAGTCTCTTCTTGCGATTGCTGAAAGTTATCCTGACTTGAAAGCAAGCCAAAATTTTCTTAACTTGCAAGATGAACTCTCTGATACTGAAAATAAAATTGCGTATTCACGTCAGTTTTATAATACGAATGTGCTTGACTATAATACCAAGCTAACAGTTTTTCCTAGTAACATTCTTGGGAATATGTTTCACTTCACACCTACTGATTTCTTCGCGGCAACTGAAGAGGAAAAAAAGCCGGTGAAAGTAAACTTCTAGAAACGTATGAACATCTATTCTGCTATTTCAGCAAATATCTGGAAAAGCTACGTGATACTTATCTTATTTATTGTATTTACAGGCACAGTTGCTTTTGTTATTGGTAAGGCAACGGGCTATGGTCCGTCGTTTGGCGTACCTGTTTTTATCATTTCGCTTATTTATAGTTTTGTCAGTTATTTTTTTTCTGACAAGATAGTGTTGGCAACTTCAGGCGCAAAGGAAATTAAAAAATCCGACAATCCCGAACTTTTTCGTATTGTCGAAAATCTTTCAATTGGCGATGGAACACCTATGCCACGAGTTTATATTATTAATGATCCTTCTCCAAATGCGTTTGCAACAGGTCGCGATCCAAAACACGCCGCTGTTGCCGTAACCACAGGTATTTTACAAAGACTCAGCAAATCAGAACTTGAAGGTGTGCTTGCTCACGAACTGTCTCATGTCAAAAATTATGATACTCGCCTGCTTGCGATTACTGCCGTTTTGGTCGGGTTTATTTCTCTTATTGCTGATATGTTTCTGAGGAATTTATTTTGGGGAGGATTTCGAGGAAATGATGACGATCGAGATAATCGCGGCCAAGCAATTTTTTTGGTGATTGGTGTTGCCCTGGCAATTATCGCACCAATTGTGGCAACGCTTATTCAGCTTGCTGTGTCAAGAAAACGTGAATTTTTGGCTGATGCGTCGGGAGCGTTACTGACAAGATATCCTGAAGGGCTTGCGAGTGCGTTGGAAAAAATTTCTAAAGATCCGCATCCCCTGGCAACAGCTTCGACAGCGACAGCGCATCTGTTTATTGTCAATCCGTTCAAGGGAAATTCTTTCCAAAGTACACTGACAAAGCTTTTCAGCACACATCCACCAATTGAAGAAAGAATTAAGATACTTCGTTCAATGTAGCTTTTATGACAAATTTTTTCTCAATTCTTTTTGGAAAACTACTGTCTAAATTTTTTCGTTTTTTAAATCTAGGTTCTGGTTCTACTTGGCCTGGCCATATCGCTCTTACTCTAAACAAACACTTCATCCACGATTTGCTTGCACAATCGAAAGTAAAAACAATCCTTATTGCCGGAACCAATGGGAAAACAACAACCACAGCACTGATCCGAGCAGGAATTGAAGCAAGCGGCAAAAAACTAATCCAAAATGAATCCGGCGCAAACCTTCTTAATGGCATTGCGTCAACACTGCTTCTTAATGCAACTATAGCTGGGGAATTGGTATATGATTATGCGCTTTTTGAAGTTGATGAAAATACACTGCCGCTTGTTTTGCAGCAATTGACTCCCAACTATCTTGTTCTTCTCAATCTTTTTCGCGATCAGCTTGATCGATATGGCGAAGTGAATACTATTGCTCACAATTGGGAGGAAACACTTGCCAACCTCACTGATGAAACAACACTGATTCTTAATGCTGATGACCCACAGATAGCATTCCTGGGAAAAGAGAGTAATACCAAAACAGTTTATTTTGGATTACAAGATGCGCAGTTTGGTAATCACAAATTGCAACATGCGGCTGATTCTGTCTATTGTCCAAATTGTGGAGAAAAGTTGATTTTTGATAAAGTTTCCTTTTCGCATCTTGGAGATTGGCATTGTAAAAAGTGCGGATTGAAAAAACCTCAGATAGAAAAACAAACATTTGTTATTTATCCTCTTTCTGGACTGTATAATAAATACAATATCCTTGCGGCAAGACTCACATTGCAACAAATAGGAGTAGCTGAACACACAATTGATGAAGCATTTACTGACTTTACACCTGTATTTGGGAGACAAGAAATTGTTCGATACAAAAATGTCAACGTTCAAATTTTTCTTTCAAAAAACCCAACAAGCTTTAACCAATCTTACCAAACGATTCAAGAACTTCATGGATACACTTTGTTACTTGTACTTAATGATCGAATACCAGATGGACGGGATATATCGTGGATTTGGGATGTGGATCTGCCTGACATAGACAAATTTAACCATATTCTGATTGCTGGAGACCGAGTATATGATATGGCACTGCGATTAAAGTATGCATTAGGAATCATGAATGATGAATCAAGGATTCATACATATAAGCATTTGAGAGAAGCTATAGAAGCAGGTATTAAACTGGTAAAACCAGATGAAACACTTTTTGTCTTACCAACCTATTCGGCAATGCTGGGGGTTCGAAAAATTGTGACAGGGAAGAAGATATTATGAAAAATAAAGTAATTGAAAACTTATTACAATTTTATATTAACGCAGAAAAACTAAAGACGACAATACGGCACTCATATACCAGTGATCGAGGACGAATGGAAAGCTCTGCTGAACATTCCTGGATGCTTTGTCTTATTGCAATGACATTGTTTGAGCACCTCAAAACGAAAATCGACCAGTTGAAAGTTCTCAAAATGGTGGTGCTTCATGATCTTGCTGAAGCTGTTACCGGAGATATTCCTGCTTTTGAGATATCTGATCGACAGAATGCTAAAAAGGAAAATGAATTAGTTGCCTTAGAACATTTGACGGAAAATCTCAGTAAAAAAACACGAGAAGAATTTTTGTCATTATGGAAAGAGCTCGAAGAGAAAAAAACATCCGAAGCAAAAGTTGCCCAGGCAATTGATAAATTAGAAGCCGTTCTCCAGCATAATATTTCTCACATTGAGACGTGGGATCAGAATGATTATGATATTCATCCTTTTTATCGATATGATTATTTTAAATTTGATGACTTTTTCTTATCTCTACGAGAAGTCTTAGAAGTAATGTCTCGCAAAAAAATAACTGACGCCAGACAACTCTCTCGATTAAAAGATGATATGAGAAAAATCTATGAAGATTTGAACAAAAAAGAATTATGACAAAATATTCTTTAACAATCGGCTGGTTATATCCAGAACTTATGAGTACCTATGGCGATCGAGGTAATATTACCGTGTTGCAAAAACGCTGTGAATGGCGAGGAATAGAAGTAAATGTTGTACATATTGATCAAACGACGAGTGACCAACGGCTCAAGACTATTGATCTTCTTTTTGGTGGAGGAGCACAAGATCGAGAACAGGGAATTGTTATGAAAGATTTATATAAGAAAAGAACGGTTATAAAAAATTTGATTGAGCAGGATGTGCCAGCTCTCTTTGTTTGTGGCGCACCACAGCTCATGGGGAAATATTACGAGCCGTCAGTTGGGAAACGGATTAAAGGTCTTGGTATTTTTGATATGATTTCCAAACATCCAGGCGTAGATAAACCGCGACTGATTGGTAATATGGTAGCGCAATGTCATCTCTCAACTGCGCCTCGAAATGATAAACTACTTATTGTTGGTTTCGAAAATCACGGTGGCCGAACTTATCTTGGGAAAAATGCCAAACCTTTTGCTCAAGTGATTAAAGGGTTTGGCAATAATGGAGAGGATGGTACTGAGGGAGTTGTCTATAAAAATGCGATTGGTTGCTATCTTCATGGACCACTCCTTCCTAAAAATCCAGCTATTGCAGATTATCTGATCAAAAAAGCTTTGGAAGTAAAATATAAAAAAGAGATTGAGCTGCAACCGCTTGACGATAATCTTGAACAGAAAGCAAATGAAGCGATATTGAAAAAGTTAGAAGTTAATTTTTAGTTAGAGCTTTTGTTTCAAGATTGCTAATTTGTTTTTCGTGCTAGTTGCTAAATTGCAAGCTAAATCATATAATAACTTCATGAAAATAAATGTTTCCCACGTTGCCAAACTTGCCAATCTTCCTCTCACTGATGAAGAAAAGAAAAAATTTGAATCACAACTTGCAACTACTCTTGAATACATTGAACAACTTAATGAAGTTGATACCAAAAATGTCGAGCCAACCAGTCAAGTAACCGGACTTGAAAATGTGACAAGAGAAGATAAAACAGCAGCATCACTCAGTCAAAAAACAGTTTTTGCAAATACAACGCACCAATACAACGGATTTTTTAAAGTCAAAGGAATTTTTGAGGATGAATAATCTCACAACATTTTATCTCGTCCGGCATGGGCAAACAGATTGGAATAAGAATAAAAAAATTCAAGGACAACTTGATATTCCCTTAAATCCAACTGGTGAAGGGCAAGCAAGAGATATCGCAGGAAAATTTAAAGATATCAATTTTGATTTGGCTTTTTCATCAGATTTGCTTCGTGCTAAACAAACAACTGAGATCATTTTGCTTGAGAGAAAACTTGCGATTCAAACGACCAAATTATTACGAGAGCGAGATTTTGGCAAGTTAGAAGGACAACCATCAGCTGCTCTATTAACCTATTCAAAATTGCTAACAAATCTTAATGATGAGGAACGAAAGCATCATAGAATGGCTGAAGGGATTGAAAATGATAAAGAAGTGATAGCAAGAGTGATTACTTTTCTTCGAGAAACAGCGGTAACTCATCCAGGCAAAACAATTTTGGTTACGACACATGGAGGAATTCTTCGTATGTTGCTTATTCACTTGGGAAGTGTCACATATAATGATTTTGAGTTATTACAGATGACAAATGGCGGATTTCTCAAGCTGACATCAGATGGCGTTGATTTCTTTATCAAAGATATTTTTGGACTTGAAAAACGACCGGAAGGATCTGAGGAGCTATAAATTATGGATATCAAAAACATGACAATCACAAAAGCACAAGGAGGACTGAAACAGAAAACATTTTCTTCAGTTGAATTAACAAAAGCATATTTAGAACGCATTAAACAGGTTGAATCCAAAGTAAATGCATTTGTGACAGTCACTGAGGAAGAAGCGTTACAAAACGCCAAAGCAGCAGATGAAAAACTTGCCAAGGGAGAAAAATCAGCACTGCTTGGCATCCCTCTTTCAATCAAAGATAATTTCTCTACAAGCGGCATTCGTACAACTGCATCGAGTAAAGTCTTGGAGAATTATATTCCTCCTTTTGACGCAACGGTTGTGAAGCGATTGAAAGAAGCAGGCATCGTTCTCTTGGGAAAAACCA
>DASQPC010000066.1:0-4736 GCA_035644155.1 Candidatus Methylomirabilota bacterium | reverse complement strand
ACTGGTGATCAAGTTGATAGACAGTACAATGATCTCATTCGAGATTTGCTGATTACGGTGGGACTTGTTTTTCTCACACTTTTTCTTTTTTTGGGTGTTCGTCAGGCAGTTGTTGCTTCTCTTGCAATCCCTTTAACTTTTCTTATTACGTTTATCGTGATGAATATTACAGGAATTGCATTGAGTTTTATTGCCTTTTTCTCTTTGCTGTTATCACTTGGACTTTTGGTTGATGACACAATTGTTGTCATTTCAGCATTGACAGCATATTACCGAACCAATAAATTTACGCCGCTTGAAACAGGACTCTTGGTATGGAGAGATTTCCGGACAGCAATTTTAACAACTACTCTGACGACTGTCTGGGCTTTTGTTCCTCTGCTTCTCTCAACGGGGATTATTGGAGAATTTATTAAACCAATTCCAATTGTTGTCTCAAGTACGCTTCTTGGTTCTTTGGCTGTTGCAATATTTATCACAATGCCATTACTTTTGTTACTTCTTGGATCAAAGTTACCAAAGCGAGTGACAATTCTTTTTCGCGTTTTGGGTGTTGCGATCCTTTTTGCGATTTTTGTTGGTATTGCACCAAAGGGTTCATTATTTTTACCAGCATTGCTAGTCTTTATTTCGATTTTATTTATTTATTTCCAAGTACGATATCTGTTATTTCAGAGATTGTCTGTCGTCTCGAGAAATTCTCTAAACAGTACTAAACAGACTTTTTCTCAATATATCAATCACGGTGTTATTAATTTTGAAAAAATTGAGAAAAAGTATCGAAGTATCATTACAAAAATTCTTTCAAAAGCAGATACTCGTCGTAAAACAATTATTGCCGTTGTTATTTTTTCACTATTTTCTTATTTGTTATTGCCATTCGGTTTTGTCCATAATGAATTTTTTCCACCGAGTGATCAAGAATATATTTATCTTTCACTTGAGCTTCCAGCCGGGGCAAATATTACCCAAACCGATCAAGAAGCGTTGAAGGTTTTAAATAGCGTCCGTAACATTCCTGAAGTAGAATTTGCTACAGCAACTATGCGATTGAGCGTAGATCCAGGACGTGGCTATGCAGGATCAAATGATAATACTGCTTTGATTACTATTGTTTTGCCACCTTTGAGTGCGCGTCATCGAACTTCCATAGATATCGCGCAAGAACTTCGCGACAAATATCAAAATTATCAAAAAGGTACGTTATCAGTTGTCGAAGTGAGTGGTGGTCCTCCTGCTGGATCAGATATTCAAATCAAACTTTCCGGTGATGATTTGACAGTTTTGGATAGTTATGCAAACAAGATTCAAGATTATCTTGACAAACAACAAGGGGTTGCCAACGTTTCAAAATCGATAAAATCGGGAACAAGTAAAATTGTTTTTGTCCCTGATTATCAAAAATTGTTAGATGCTGGTATCACACAAGATCAACTTGGTTTGTGGCTTCGTACCTACGCAAGTGGATTTACTCTTGAAACCAATGCAAAATTGCAGCAGGGGACCAATGAAAGCCAAGATATTGTTTTCCGAACTGCAACGACACCACAAACTGTTTTATCAGTTGATAGTATTTATATCCCTGTCAAAGACGGATCACCTGTTCCGCTTGCAAGTCTTGGGACATTTGAACTTCGTCCCAATCCGACACTTATTACACGCGAAGATGGAAAACGAACAATTTCTGTTAGTGCAGGTGTAACTAAAGGAATTTCAAGTACAGAAAAAAACAAAGATTTAGAAAAATTTGCTGATTCACTGAATTTGCCAGATGGCTATTCTTGGTCAACTGGTGGACAGAATCAAGAAAATCAAAATTCAGTCACTGCAATTCTTGAAGCGATGGTGTTTTCATTTTTACTTATTATTATTACAATGGTTTTACAATTTTCTTCTTTCCGTAAAGCATTTCTTGTGATGTTGGTTATTCCACTTTCTATTTCTGGAGTTTTTATTATTTTCTCAGTAACCCACACGCCGTTGTCATTTCCAGCACTTATTGGTACTTTGGCACTCTTTGGTATCGTTGTCAAAAATGCAATTCTTATTGTTGATAAAATCAATCAAAACTTACGACAAAAAATGGAATTCAAAGAAGCAATTGTTGATGCTGCCGAAAGTCGATTGGAGCCGATTACCTTAACGACATTTGCAACAATTGTTGGTCTTATTCCGATTACTCTTTCTGACCCGTTGTGGCAAGGACTTGGAGGCGCAATCATTGCGGGACTTTTCTTCTCAGGAAGTATGATGCTTTTTTTCATTCCTGTTATGTATTATCTGATCTTTAAGGGATCAGAAGGGAAAAATAACCTCCATTGACACATTAGACAATTAGCTCCCTCTTGACCTCCTCGTAAAAATCGTTCTTAATTAAGATATGGAAAAACAAATTGAGGCAGTTGTTTCTGCTCCTTCTATTGCTTTGGAGAAAAGTATTGAAGCAACGAGAAAATTGGGAAAAGACGCATCAGAACTAACAAGACTTAAAAAAGCACACAGTTTCTGGACGAGTCTGGGTCCTGGTCTTATCACAGGCGCAGCTGATGATGACCCGTCAGGAATTGCGACATATTCACAAACAGGCGCGCAATATGGTTTTCAACTTTTATGGCTTGCTGGATTTACTTTTCCTTTGATGGCATTTGTCCAAGAAATGTGTGCGCGTATTGGTTTGACAACTGGACGAGGCCTGGCTGGAAATATCCGGATTAATTATCCTAAAGGAGTTCTGTATACGTGTGCTTTGTTGCTTTTTGTTGCCAATACACTCAACATCGGTGCTGATATTGGAGCAATGGCCAAAGCAACGCAGCTTCTTGATCCGCACTTACATTTTGGTTTATTAGTTGCTGGGTTTACTTTTTTTTGTTTATTTTTACAAATATTTACTCCGTATGAACAATATGCAAAATATTTAAAATATCTTGTTCTCGTTTTATTTTCCTATGTGGCAACTGCTTTTATTGCGCATATTGATTTTAAAGAGTTATTTTTTCATACATTTGTTCCTTCATTGACACTTTCTAAGGAGCAGCTTTTTTTGATAACTGGTATTTTGGGTACAACTATTTCTCCGTATCTTTTTTTCTGGCAAACCTCACATGAAGTTGAGGAAGAAATTCTCCATGGAAAAACATCGATTAGGCTTCGTGAAGGGACAACAAATCAGGAAGTCAAAAAAATGCGTGTTGATGTCTGGACAGGGATGTTTGTCTCTAATGCTGTGATGTATTTTATTATAGCAACTTGTGCGGCTGTCCTTTTTACAAATGGTATTCACACAATTCACACAGCAGCTGATGCGGCAGCAGCACTCAAACCATTGGCTGGAGATTATGCTTTTCTTCTTTTTGCACTCGGCATTATAGGGATGGGACTTTTGGCTGTTCCCGTTCTTGCCGGATCGGCAGCCTATACTGCGGCTGAAAGTTTTAAATGGAAGTCAGGACTTTATAGAAAATTGCATCAAGCTCGAGCATTTTATGGTGTCATTATTTTTTCAATGATTATCGGGATGGTTATTAACTTCTTTGGTATTGATCCTATTAAAATGCTTATTTATTCTGCTGTCGTCAATGGTCTTGTCGCGCCACTGATTTTATTTTTAATTGTGCAGATGACGAGCAATCCAAGAGTTGTGAAAGATCGAGTAAACCATCCTTTTGTAGCCGCGTTAGGATGGTATGTGACAGGGCTAATGACAATTTGTGGTATTGCAACAATTATCTCCTTCGTTTTATAAAGCTCTTCATTTGTGATTAAAAATTATTCCAAAACTTTCATTCTGAACGTGTGAAATAAGTGCTAGGATTTTTTTGGTGGATTGGTAATTGTCAGAAAGGATGTAATTGCGCTTAAGAAAGCAAGAAATGCACCAATTCCCATCGCTGAACGGAAACTATACAAAAGCGCATCATCGATATTCTCTTTTGCAATCGCTTTTTTCATATCAGAGAATGAAGAAGGTAGTTCTATTGCGCCAAGTTTGTTTTTTTGCGAAAGAATTTGTTGTTTTTCAAAAGTGCTTAATGATGATGCAACAATATTTTTTGTCAGTTGCGAGGAAAAAAGAAATAAGACAATTGCTCCGAGAAGCGCAACAGCCAACAGTGCAGCAACTCGAGCAACCGCATTATTGACACCAGATGCAGCACCTGAGAATTTATGTTCGACTGCGAGTGCTGATTTGGTAAGTGGAGCGATAACTGTTGCCATACCAATACCAAACAGAACAAGACCAGGGAAAAAGCTTATGAAATAGTTGACATGATTGCCGGCAAGAGTAAGCAGTACCATACCTACCGACACGATAAGTGGACCCACGATCATTGGTAAACGTGGGCCTATTTTATCGCTTAATCCTCCAGCAGGACCTGATAAGAAGGTAATAAGAAGAATTGTTGGCAAAAGACTAAGTCCTGCAAAAAGAGGAGGATATTGTTGGAGTTGCTCAAGATTGAGAACAAAGAAAAAGATAACGCCATTAAGCGCGAAATAAAGAAAAAGTGTTGCGATATTTGCTCCTGTCACGAGTTTGGAAGAAAAGATATGTAAGGGAACAAGTGGTTCTTTTACTTTCATTTCCGTCACAGCAAAAGCGAAAAAAGTAACAATCCCAAGCGCCAATCCGCCAATAACAATGCTATTGTTCCATCCCAAAATCGGTCCTTCAATCAGACTATATGAAATAGTTAATAAGCTGATAAAAATGAGTGCCGTTCCTAAAAAATCCA
>DASQPC010000065.1:0-12955 GCA_035644155.1 Candidatus Methylomirabilota bacterium | reverse complement strand
CTGTTATGCTTGATGTTTCTAAAGGCTCTGTGCCGTATGTCACTTCAAGCAATACTATTGCTGCGGCTGCATACACTGGTGGAGATCTCTCACCAAAATATCATCGCAAAACAATTGGCGTTGTCAAAGCAATTATGTCACGAGTTGGCTATGGACCATTTCCTCCAGAATTTGGTGGAAAAAAATCAGAATACTACTCGCTCGAATTTGTTGGCGACAAACCAAAATACTCACAAGCAGATGAAGCAAAACTCGATGTTGAAAAACTGATCGCATCAGATGATCCATTTGAGGTTGGCATTGCGCTTCGAATTCTTTCAAGAGAATATGGTACGGCGACAAAAAGGCCACGAAGAGTAGGAATGTTTGATTTTGTGCAGTTAGCCTATGTCACCAGAATGAATGGCGTTGATGAATTAATTATAACTAAATGTGATCTGCTCAAAGAGTACAGCCGGACAAAAACTAAACAAATGCCTGTTGTCACGGGATATGAATTAGATGGGAAGAAGATTGATTATGTTCCCGGAGCAACGAGTGCATTTTACCGGGTCAAACCACTTATTGCTTACCAAAAAGCATTTAGTGAAAATATTTCTACGATTCGAACATTTGACAAATTACCAAAAACGCTGCAAACGTTTGTCAAAGAAGTAGAAAAGGTAAGTGACTGCAAAGTTGTTGGTCTTGGTGTCGGCCCAAAAAGAGACCAGTATATAAAAATATAATGCTCAAACAAGACGAATTACTTTTTGTTGTTGACGACAAAAACAATCCAATCAAGCCACTTCCTCGTTTTCTTGTGCATGAAAAAGGTTATTGGCATCGAACAGCTCATATTTGGGTGGTTAATAAGAAAAAGCAAATTCTCTGTCATCAACGCTCTCTTTTTAAAGATATCGCCCCTGGCAATTGGGATCCTTATTTTGGTGGCCATATCGGACCAAATGTCTCTTATGAAGATGGTGCTATCTTAGAACTAAAAGAAGAGACAGGGATACAAGCTGAAAAAAAAGATTTACAATTTTATGAAGTATACAAAAATAAAATCAGCAAAGAATTTCAAGGCATTTTTCTCTATATTTGGGAAGGGAAAAGTGAAATGCTTTCAGTTGAAGAAGATGAAGTTGCCCAAATTATCTGGATGCCACTAAAAAAAGTGGAGCAATTTATTAGCGGAGAAATTAAAGGCTGGTCACCTATCCCATATGCAAAAACAATCCTCGAAAAATTATCTACTTAGCAAATGAATAATCTTCAAATTAATTTACAATAAATTTATTATGAAAATAGAACGATCGGTTGGTTCACAACCTCCACGTATTGGTACACAAGAATTGCGTTTTGATGCTATTGCTGCAAAGATAATGCAAACAGAGCTATTTGAGACAACTCCTCATCCTGGAAAATTTATTGTCGCCGAAGTCAACAACCAAAACATTTTTGTCTATCCAAAAGAAAAAACTGATATTTCTTTCTATGCAGCTGTACAAAAAGATGAAGATACAGATTTATCATTTGTGGCTTTGAGTATTTATACACGTTCAAAAAATAATGGCTACTATCCTGGCTTTCCACGGGGGAGAATATTGGCTCAAGAAGCGTATAAATTTTTGGCAGAGCACAACAAGGTTGATGGCATAGCAGCAACATGGGTTGAAGGAGAAGATAATTACGTAAAATATCTAAAAGAAAAAACTAATGGATTGTCAAACCAACAAGCTGCACTTAGAACATGGACTGGCACAAATGTAGCAAAAGTATTTGATCTAACACAAAATGTCACTGTGAAGCCAGGAATGGTTGAAGAGCTTGTTCCTAAATTTGACGTACGATTTATGAAATAATCAATGGTCTCATTTACTTAAGAATATTGATGAAACTCACTAGCCACTGATCATTTTCTTTTTTTAAACCTATACTTGCTTTCATTGTCGTTGAACTTGTTATTGTCGCATTAATTGTTCCAACATCTGCAAATCCAGTATTTTGTGTAAATGTTTGCAAAACAAATGAGACTTTTGAACCAGGTGGAAATATTTGTAGGGATGTTGATTGAGATAAATTTTTTAAGAGCTGGTCTTGAAAGTCAGGAGTCATAACTGCCAAAACAGCAGTAGGATCAGTCGATGAAAGACCTGTTTCTAAACGTTTTTTATCTGCATCACTAAAGAGGGGCTTCTGATTTTGAACAATAGTAGTCGGGGTAAGTGAAGAAATAACTGATATCATAGGGGATTTTTCAGTTGGAGAAGGTAAGGAAGAGTGCTGTAACGGAGCGGGAGTTGCAGTACTATTGCTACTAAAATATAAAATGCTTCCAGACACCAGCAATAAAACGATCACTGCGATCATAAATAGTTCTTTTCCTCCTATTTTGCGAGATTTTGATTCTACGGATGTATGCAAATTTTGATCAAGTGGTACTTGAGTATCCATTATTTTTACTCTTTTAGCATTACATAGGCAATGAGACAAGTCAACTATGTTTATGTGCTTTATCCCATAATTGCTTTTGTTTGTTCATATATGAACAATATCAAATCATTAAATTTTATCTGGCTTTCTTCCAATAAAGACAGGATCAAACTCTTTAAGTTTAACGATTTCGACATCAGGATATTTACAGGTCTTTTCAATCACCTCAAATGAATGTGGGTCACTTGTCATAAAAAACTCTCCATCAGGACGTAATGCAGTCATAGCAGCAGTATAAATCTCTTTCATTAGATCTTCCTGATGTCCATGACTTAGAGGACCAAACATAAACGATGCTATGAAATTAAACTCTTCTGGTCTGGAATTCATAAAAGTGATACCATCTTGACCTAAATGGACTCTTTCTGCTGGCAAAATCTTCTTCTCTGCGATAACAATTCCCGATTTACTTTTCTCTACAACCTGAACATCACTGCTAAAAACTTTTAAGACGGGTGTACATGCTCCATATCCAGGTCCAATTTCCAGTACTGATCCGGATACATTCGCAAGCGTTAGTTGACCACTTCTTAATAAATTTTGTACTAATTGATTGTTTTCTCTCACGTTTTTATACTCAACAGGGTGTAATCCTTTGAAATCAAGCTCATTAGGAAGGGCGACTCTTCTTACCAAATTGATCCTCTCATAGGACTTGGGAATTTCAATCATATGATGAAATTATATAACAAGCACTGTGTAATATATTACGATAGATAAATTACAAAATAAAGTTCGAAAGTATTTCAGTAACTTGCCAATGCATTTATTTATTGAAGGAGACTCATTATATATGAGGCATAGTCTTTCCCCATCTGATCGCATTAACTCTAGAGAGTTTACGAGTTTCAAAGACTTCCTTGACAAAGAAATTTATATGTTATAACATGTTATAACTATGCAACAAAAAATAATTCAAATCGGCAATTCAACAGGCATTATTATTCCTAAATCACTGTTAGATCAAGTGGGACTCCAAACTGGCAATGAAGTTGAAATTCAAGAAAATAAAAACGATAATTCACTTATTATTTTCAAAAAGGGGATGAAAACAAAATCATCTTCAATTAATAATCATTTTTTAAATATATTAGACAAAGTTAATAAACAATACAGGTCTGCTCTGAAAGAACTTGCTGGAAAATAATCTGTGAATACTTCTTATTTAACCCTTGAACAAATACTTGTCATTCATGAAGATCAGATAGAGAGATATGAGGGAATTTCTGGATTACGTAACCTTGAGCTCCTTGAATCTGCTTTATTTCGGCCACAATTGACTTTTGATGGGAAAGATCTGTATGAAAATGTTTTTGAAAAAGCAGCAGCATTAATACATTCTTTGATTCTTAATCATCCTTTTGTTGATGGAAATAAAAGAACAGGCATGGTTGCAGGACTTGTATTTTTAGAAATAAATGAATTTTCACTAAAAGTAGACCAAGGAGAATTAGTTCAAGCGGCTTTAGCTATTGCTTCCAAAAAATGGGACATTGAAAAAATTACCGTTTGGTTAAAAGATAACGCTTGAAGGAAGTATGCCTTTTAATCATATTCCTGTGTTACAATAATTTGCAGAGATGAAAGATAAAAAGTTGACCATTCAAATCAATAAACCATTATCAGAGGTCTTTGCTTTTGTTATTGACCCAAAGAATACTCCAAAATGGATTGACTTCATAACCGTTGAGGAAACAAATGAATGGCCTGTAAAAATGGGAAGTATTTATAGAAATAAAAGAAATTCTGATGAGTGGTCAGAGTATAAAGTAACTCAGTTCAAAGAAGATGAAATGTTTGTTTTTACTAAAAGTGATAACAACTACCATGTTAAGTACATATTCACACCATTAGATGGAAAAAAGACTGAGTTAGAGTATTATGAATGGGTTGATGATGGGGAGATAGGTGAAGAGTTCACTTAAGATGTTCTTAATAAGCTGAAAGCAGTAATAGAGCAATCTTAACTCGGATCGAGAAGTGCCCAATTATGCGATACATAGGGTTCGCTACAGAGATTGCGGTTAAAGCAGCAAGGTCTTCTCATGCCTTTATTGAGTTTTGAAATGGCAACTTCAACATGCTTTTGGCGAGTTTCCGGAGTTTTGACAGCGCGTATCCAACGAATCCAATCCCAATGTGCGCTTGGGGTAATATCCTTCCATAAAGCCTCGGCTTTGGGGGAAGTTACCAAAGCTTTTTTTAAATCAACTGGCACTTCCGGCTCTATCCACTCTTTGGTGGGTGTAAGCGAAATTTGTACCGTATCACCTGCGGCGGCGGAAGCATCTTCAAGCAGCTTTTTGGAAGGAGCAAACCAGTGGCTTGGTTGTTTTCCTTGTCCATACCTTCCATCCGGTTCGAGCAAGGTTTTAAAAGAAACACCATTGAGAGTACCCGAAACCATAGTCATCCCTCTTGACGGAAGCTTTGCAGAGACATCCTCAGGGAGTCTGAGAATCGTCCATGAGTTTATGGTAAATAGTTTCGCTTCAAAATTGATTGTCGACATATATCTATTATACCAAAATACTCAACTTTAGTCGTGGATTGTATTTTAAAACTAAAAATTTTGGAGTAGACTCTACCAAACAGAGGGCTTGACAGCATGGTTCAAAAAAAGTAAATTATATGGTATGAAAATCATTCTCACCAGCGTTTTTGTACATGACCAAGACAAAGCACTAAAATTTTATACTGAAAAACTTGGCTTTGTAAAAAAGGAAGATGTTCCTCTTGGGGAGTTCAAATGGCTTACTGTTGTCTCACCTGATGACCAAGCCGGGACAGAACTTTTACTTGAACCAAACGATAATCCAGCCGCAAAAACTTATCAGAAAGCGATTTTTGAGCAAGGTATCGCTGCTGCATCATTCGGAGCTGATGACATACACAAAGAATACGAACAATTAAAAAAACACGGCGTTACATTCACTATGGAACCTACTCCAATGGGTCCAGTAACCATTGCCGTGTTGGATGATACATGCGGCAATCTTATTCAAATAATGCAAAGATAAATTGAGTAGGATACTAAAAAAGGGAATGACATTATTTACTGTGTTAAACAACTCCAGAACGATTTTTTTATTTTTTACTTAACCAATTTATAAGTGATATACCATGTCGGTTCTCCTATATCAGGTCCGTCATAATCTTCTCGTCCGTATTCTACAAATCCAGATTTCAATAACACTGCACGAGAACTTTTATTTTGTGGTATCACTCTTGATTTAATTATTTCAAAACTATTTTTAAAAGCCCATTCCAAAACTTTCTTTACAACTGCAGATGTAATACCTTTATTCCACAATTCTTTTACACCAATTATATAATTGAGACTGCCTGCTTTTTTTCCAAATTCTTGCGAAGTCTTTTCTATATCACTAATATTAACGTTTCCAATTGCTTGTCCATCACACTCAATAATCCAGTTATAACCATCCTTATTTTCTGTAATCTCTGTAAGCCGTTGCTTTTCACCTTCTAAAAAAACATTTGAAAAGTCTGCTCCTGTATATTGTCCAACTTCCTTATCTCTTACCCAATTAAGGCTATCTTGTGCATATTTAATTTCAGGTGTTACGAGCTTTATTATGCGCTGTATGTATCCTTGAACTACCAGTTCTTCGTAACCTAAGTGTGAAGAAAAATATAGGTGCTTATCCATAAAAATATATTAAATTATTTGAAAAGGTCCTTTTTATCGATTCCAGCTTGTTTAAAAATTGATGATAATGTTCCAGGTTTTAAGTCTTTATTGTGAATAGGAAGAGTGATACGCTTAGTACTATCGCTCTCATGATGAAGAATCATATGACTTCCACTTTGTCTATTAACATAAAATCCGTTCTCTTTAAGAAATTTGAGTAAATTCTTGGAATTTCTTTTCCGTCAGCGTCTAAATCTTCTAAATATAACTTAATCGCATCTGAAATATTTTCTTTTGCTTGCTCAAAAGTATCTCCTTCACTTATACATCCAGCTAAAGAAGGCACAGTAACTGTATACCCCTCCATCAGGTTGCTCTTCAAAAATCACATCATACTTTAAGATTTTTTCTTTCATATGAATATTATACGTTTCTTACCTTCATTTTTCAACAAGTACTCAAGGCGCAACCGTTAAGTCATTTGCGACTTTATAAGTATATCCTCTGCTTTATTTTAATGTTTGAGTTGACTATAATCAACTTATGGACAGACAAAAGCAGGTAGCTTCTTTAAGTCGACAAATGTTAAATAAGGTACCTGAGATAACTCTCTACTTCTGGATTATTAAAATTCTTTGCACGACAGTTGGTGAAACAGCAGCAGACTTTTTGAATATAAACCTAAGTCTGGGTCTAACAGGAACAACACTTGTTATGGGAGCGTTACTCATCATAATGCTTTTCTTTCAATTTAGGGCAAGAAAATATATTCCAGGAGTTTATTGGTTAGCAGTTGTGTTAATTAGTATTGTTGGAACACTTATCACAGACAACCTTACGGATAATCTTGGTGTAAGTTTAATAACAACCACCATTGTCTTTGGCATAGCACTTCTAGCAACATTCTCAGTCTGGCATAAAAGTGAAAAAACTCTCTCAATCCACCAAATTAATACAGAGAAGCGTGAGGGATTTTACTGGTTGGCAATTCTTTTTACATTTGCACTCGGTACGGCTGCTGGGGATTTAGTCGCAGAAAAGTTTGATCTAGGATATTTAGTATCAGCACTGATATTTGCAGGTTTAATAGCTCTCATTACAGTTGCATATAAAGTATTTAAACTCAATGCTGTTCTGGCATTCTGGCTTGCATATATATTAACTCGTCCACTGGGAGCTTCTATTGGTGATTATTTATCGCAATCTCATGATGATGGTGGTCTGGGACTCGGAACTGTTGGAACAAGCGCGCTTTTCTTAATTGCAATTTTAATTACCGTAATATATTTAACAGTTACCAAAAAGGATATTAGTACTTCCAAAAATATATCTATTCCTGCATAGCAGGATGAGAGTATAATAACATTATGAAACTTGTTGTCTCGCTAATTTTTATAGCATTATTTACAGGATTTACGTATTTAATCTCCTCAAAGATTTTTAGTAAGGACAAAAAAAATAAAAAGTCAAATCGAAAGTCATTACTTATATCTGCAATTGTAATGGTAACTCTCTTAGTCCTTCTCGCGTCTGCTATATACAGATCGGAAACAGCTGCTGATATTTGGTGTGGAAAAACTCATGAAGTAACATCAAGCCCTCCAGCCAATCTTAAGTCTGCAATGGATTATTTTGAGCAGGGAAATTATGACTATGATACTGGAGATTGCAGTAAGGCGATTATTAGCTATACAAAGTCTATTAAGCTTGATCCCACTTACCCCCAAGCATATAACAACCGTGCCTATACAAACATGAGACTACGAGATTACAATGCTGCATTACCGGATTTAGAAAAAGCACTTAGTTTAAAACCTAACTATATTGAAGCTCTCATGAACAGGGCTGATCTTCATAATTATTACTATCAAATTGATAGGCAAAGCGCGATTAAAGATTATGAAAAGGCTAAGTCTCTTGGAGCTTCACAGAAGGAAACAAGCGTCTGTGGTCATCTTTTCTTAGCAAAGCACAACGGATGGACTCCTGGAGCATTTCTTGATCTGCCTAATCTGCTCATGGACTCGTGTAACTAAGTTTTGTAGTAATTAAATTTTCTCTTAGATAATTCAGAAAGTTCTAATTCGGTCTTAGGTAATAATAGTTTGTTATACTTGCTGTGGTTAAAAAATTTGGGGTAGCCTACCGATTGATGTTCGGACTTATTTTAGTAATCTTCGCTTGCAAAAGCTTTAATTTTTTAATAAATCATTTGCTATAATAAAATAATAATTATATGAAACTTGTCGATAAAGGTATGGTAAGAGCTGAACTTAAAAGAATGTCTGAAAGTTTTTCAGGAGGACTAGTGAAAGCTGTGGTTGATATAAAAAAAGAAATAATGGTTGTTGATGCCCCAGCATGCTGATGAAGAAAAAGAATTACTTGATATGGGATCGAAGCAAGATGATCTATGGGGAATTAACCTCTATCCTGATTTAACTGACGATGATTTTATTGAATTTGATTCAATGATAAATGTCCGTCCTAGATTACATAACTTTTCTAGAGGAATTGACGATGAAAAACTACAAAAAAAAATAATTGCAATTGTTTCCAAGCTAATAAAATGAATAATATATTTCACAAAAATCTGGAAAAAAGATGGAAAGATTTTTCACTTGTCGAACAAATGGCAAATATTGGAGCAGAGGTGGGAAGAACAATTAATTGGGAAAAAAAAGAAAATACAACAATGAGTACAAATGCTCTCTATCGAGGATTAGAGTTGCTTGATTTTACAATTAATGACAAAAAAAATAAAAATTCTTTGAAAGAAATTCTCAGAGTAAGAGAAGCGCTTGTTGATTTCTTCCTTGGCGATAACATATACAAATCTTCTGATGTTATTTGGGGGAAATATTTCTACTTCTTTAATATGGCAGCAAGAAAGCATCATTAAACGTCACCCCTTATCATGCCAGTGTTAAAAGGAGAGATACAAGCTACTTAAGGTGTAGTTCTTTTATAACAGTAATCAATGTAGTAACTCCCTCAACCAACACATCATCAGGAATTGTTAGCGGTGGCATCAGTTGCACACAATCTCCAGCGTCAGCCAGATGCAGTCCTTTCTCAAAACTGTTATTGATGATCGTTGTTGAAAGCTCACTATTGTCCTCTCTCTCTTTGTTATCCTGACTAATATCAAAGGCAATCTCAAGACCACTTCCTCGCAGATGTTTCATGTTTGGATCACCAACAAGTTCTTTTTTGAGCATGTCTTTTACGATTTGTCCTTTTCGTGCGGCATCATCCCAAACCTTATCTCTTTGATGGATTTGTAATGTCTTCATAGCTACAGCACAGGTCAGTGGTGTCCAGCCAAAGGTAGAGGTTGGCTTGAACGCACCTGCATATTGTTCAACCAGTTTCTCTTTCGTGACGACTGCGCCAATTGCAACTGCTCCATTTGAGATACCTTTTGCGAGTGTCACAATATCAGGGACGACGTTCTCATGCTCAATTGCAAACAGTTTTCCTGTTCGACTAAACCCAGTTCCTACTTCATCAACAACGAGTAGGGTGCCATATTTCTCTGTGAGCTTACGAACAGCAGTGAGGTATCCTTTTGGCGCGACCAACTGATCCCCAACCAGTAATAAGCCCTGGTTCCGTAAAAAATGCCGCAACCTTTTCGGTTTTGAGATGTGACTCAAGCATAGTAAGGAAATTGCTT
Source organism: Candidatus Methylomirabilota bacterium (assembly GCA_035644155.1). Taxonomy (GTDB): domain Bacteria; phylum Patescibacteriota; class Microgenomatia; order Levybacterales; family UBA12049; genus DATIGJ01. Next base: position 3,146 of record DASQPC010000065.1, on the reverse strand, counting down.
AATATTTCTTCTTCTGATTTTTTATCATTAAAAGCATTAGGATATTCGATTTGGATAAATTCAGGAACTAATGGAGCAATTTGTTTGACATAAGCCGGAATCACTATACTGTTTACCAGCTTTATCCCAGAGAAAAGCGTTTTTCAAGACGCTCTGCTGCCTGTATACCACTTGTAAACGCACCTTCGATGAAAGGACCACCAATATAGTCACCAGCAAAAACAATTCGCTCATCCTTTGATTCAATCTCTCCATTCATAAAAGTTTTTAATCGTTGGAAATGTCCTACGTCAAAGTGAGGTAGCGCTTCTTGCCAGCGTTGTATATGCTGCGATGTTGGGTTTATCGATATATCAAATATGTTTTTACTTGCCGTTGCAGCAGTTGATAACGTTTTTTCGATTGTTTCATCAGATTTTTTACATAATTCTTTTCCGTATACACCCGATGCGAATAATTTAACTAAGGTCGTTTCTTTATTGGCATCTGAAACGATGGTAATTGCACCAAGTGGATTTTTTTCTTTTCGCGGATAACCAATCGCATAATTGGAAGGGGTAGCTTTGGGTTTGTATGTTTTGGCAACTATGGCAGTTGAAGAATATTGCACACTGGAAAAAAATTTAAGTTGTGTATCGGTCAAGTTTTTAAATATTTTTGAAACGAATGATGCTGTCGTTGCGCAAACTATTCCATCTGCTTTTAATGTTTTTTTATTTGTTACTACTTCATATTCGTTTTCAGAAAGTTTCTGTACCTCTTTTACTTCATGGGCAAGTAAAATTTCGCATCCTTTGGCGGCCAATTCTGGAATACGTTGTAAACCATTTTTTAAAATATAGGTATGTCCACGCGCTGCTGCTGCTTTAAATAACACAAGCAACATAGCCCGAGAAGTTGTATCGGCAGACCAATAAAAATATCCTTCCAGCATTGGTTGAATAAGGAAGTCTAATACTTCCTGTCCGTATTTTCCTTTAAACGCTTCGCTCACCGACTTGTTATCGTACGGATATGCTTGCCAGAAATTTTTTACATCAAGATGTTTGAGTGTTGGGACTACTTTTACGAGTTCTGCTAATAATTTTATTTTTGCTCCATGTGAAATAAATGAGTTGCCAAAAATTGTAGAGGGAGCGGTGACGGTATGGGCAACACCATGTTTTACAATAGCTGATTTGCTTTTGCGTCTTTGGAGATTTTTGTCCAGCCCTGTTTCTTTTAAAAATCTAAATGTATTGAAATAAATATCCGTAAGAAATCCTGCACCTAATTCAAAAGTAAAATTGTCAGTGGTGATGCTGTGAATGCGTCCACCCAAACGGTCATTCTTTTCAACGATTGTTACTGTATGTCCGAGTTTAAAAAGAGTGTTTGCCGCAGCAGTTCCACTCATTCCACCACCAATAACCACAATATGCGACTGTTTCATTAATTTATTGTATCAAACCAAGGTTCAATTGTTCAGTAGAGGATAACAAAAATCGAGGCTAAATTTCTTGGGGTAGACTAACCTCATGACGTTCGAACTTATTTTAGCAAAATTTCGCTAACAGAGAAAGAGTTTTATAAAGTTTCCTATGATTTTTTAATCTAGAAATCTTTTCTCTCTATAATGCGCCCATCGGTTCCGTGGATAAAAATAGAATTATTGTCAGCACGCGCAAGCATTTCTGCTTTTTCTAAAGCCTCTTTTTTTGTAGTAAAATGCTTACTTATTTCTCCTGTCCATAAGTTTTTAATTATCCAGCCATCCCTTTCAGGAAAAATATGTTGATTCTTTTTGCCTTTTTCAACAGCGGCTTTATACTCCTGAATAGCAGGATGATTTTGATCCGTTTGATAAGGAACTCTTTTGATAGCTAATGATACACTCATATTTTTCATTGTATTAAATCAATTATACCACTCTCAGTTATTTGAATGCTACTAAGATAGCGAAGTAATTGTTCTTTGTTTGGTAATTCAATTTTATTAAACTGTAGTATATTACTCGTTTTTGTGACATATGAGCTCTCGACAATATTTATTGTAATATCTGGATAGTTTTTTGCTATCCATAAAAGAGTTTTTCTCGAACCTGAATGTGTTTTATAAAAATGAGCATCACTAAATTTTCTATCACGATTTAAAAATGCATAAAAAGCTCGTTTTAAATCATCAGGAATAACTGCATAAACAATTGGCTTTTTTCTTGCTTTAATAATTTGTCTAATTTTATTTCTAGCACCAAGTTCTGTCGAAAGAGTTGCATCTAAAACAATACAATCTTTCTTGCTAAGTTGCGTTGCCAGAAATTCAGTTTTACCTGATGCTGTGCCACCACTGAGTAAAATTACTTCCTTATATGAGTCATTCTTCAAAGCTTTTATAAAAATTTTATCTGCTTCTCTTGCAGATTCATGATGAAATGCTTCTGCCTTATCAGGGGAATAATGGGGGAGCTGTTTCTTTATTTCATCTGCTGAGATTATAAGTGCCATATCAATTAATGAAAGTAATAAAATTATTATATTCTTTATCAATCAATTTGCAATAAATTGTTTGAGATGCGGTTCAATCATTCAATCAGCAGTAACAAAAACCAAGGCTAAAAATATTTGGGGTACTTTAGCAAATAAAGTCCGCACTTTTTATAGAACTCTACTGCCGCAAGATTTAGTTTTTTTCAGAACCGCGTTTGCGATTTTATAAAAATTTTATATATTACTGTCAATAGGCAAAATTTGCTTATTTTGAAGCCATTAAATATTAGTTAATTTAGTAATTTTATAATGGTGTAGAATCCTTTTCATGAAAGTAAAAGTGGCACTTTGCCAATTGAATCCTTTATCTGGAAAGCCGGAAATAAACTTCTATAAAATTGAAAGCGTTCTTAAAAAGTACGCTAAAAGAAATGTGGCACTGTTTATTTTCCCAGAAGATTACCTATATGGAGTACTTCGAAACAGAAATGAGATTGCAGAAGCAGGAAAAAACTTTGATCTTTGGGTTAAAAGACTATGTAATCACTGGTGCTAGTTTGAAAAGGAGATAAAACGAGAGTAGCATGGAATCCACAAAGGAGGTGAAAACCATGCTACAGGAAGAAGATATCATATGGTACCTGTTGTCTGCAATCACGACAGTACTGGGGAAGAAAGATA
>DASQPC010000064.1:0-35940 GCA_035644155.1 Candidatus Methylomirabilota bacterium | reverse complement strand
TTCATCTCTCGTCTCTTTGGTATCCTTCTTGCTGCTTCGGGCATGATTGCTCTCCTTCTCATCATGCGCGCTGGGTACCGCTTTATGACTTCTCGTGGCAATCCTGAAGGCATTCAACAAGCTCGCGAACAACTTATCGCTACCATTGTTGGTCTTCTCTTTCTCATTTTCTCTTTTGTTATTCTCCAAGTCATTGGTGTTGACATCTTAGGCATCCCTGGTGCTTCCCCTTCTGGCAGTGAGGCCCCTCGTTCTGGTGGTGAAGAATCTGGTGTCAGAACTAATGATCCTGGTGCTGATCAATCTGCCTGTACTGCTGCTGGTGGCTCTTGTTCCTCCTCTCAGCTTTGTGCTGGCAATGGCTCCTCTCTTGGGCGCTTAGATTGCTCTTCTAACCAGGTCTGCTGCAAGTTCCAATGATGAGTATGCACCAAAGAAAAACACGATTACCTTTTTTGATTAGTGCTCTTCTTAGTTTGGTTGCTCTTATTTTTCTTATTATTTCGTTCCCTCCAACTTTGCAAGTATCGCTTCTTCATATTTCTTTTTCACTTCTTGTTATATTTTTTCTGCTGCTTGGCATTTTTCTTTTTACTACAGGCACATATCTTTTTAAAAGTAAAAAACATGGCATCCTCTTTGCTTGCTTTATCGTAAGTTATCTTGTGTTGCGTCTCAATAATCTTACTCACCCATTCTTTTTTATTTTGCTTTGCGCATTGTTTTTGACTTTGGAACTTCTTTTTAACTACAGGCGCTAGCTTGTTTCAGCCTGACTGCTTTGATACAATCAAATTCGTTATGAGTAAATTTTATATCACGAGTGCTATTCCTTATGTTAATGCCAAGCCCCATATTGGTCACGCGCTTGAATTTGTACAGACAGATGTGATCGCGCGGTACCATCGTCTTCGTGGAGATGACGTTCTCAAACTATGCGGAGGAGACGAGAATGCTCTCAAAAACGTCCAAGCAGCAGAAAAAGCAGGAAAACCAATTCAGACATTTATTGATGAAAATAATAATTTATTTGTTCACCTGGCTGAAAAACTAAATGCCAGCTATGATATCTGGCAAAAAGGAAGTGATAAAAAACATCATTATCCTGCTTCACAAGAACTCTGGAAATTATGTGACAAAAACGGTGATATCTACAAAAAAGCCTATACTGGTTTGTATTGTGTTGGCTGTGAATTATTTTACGAAAAAGAAGAGCTTGATGAAAATGGCGAATGCTTTGAACATCCTGGAAAAAAACTGGAAGAAGTTACCGAAGAGAATTATTTTTTCCGACTCAGCAAGTATCAAGAACACGTAACCAAACTTATTGAAGAAGATAAACTGATTATTACTCCTGAAAAGAGAAAAAGAGAAATCCTTTCCTTTCTCAAACAAGGTCTGCAAGACATTAGTATTTCCCGTACCAATGCGCGTGCCAAAAATTGGGGTGTACCTGTACCCGGAGATGATTCGCAACGTATGTATGTCTGGTTTGACGCGCTCAATATTTACCAAAGCGGCATAGGATTTGGTTGGGATGAAAAAATGTACAAAAAATGGTGGCCTGCAAATATCCAAGTAATTGGGAAAGGTATTATCAGGTTCCATGCAATTTATTGGCCGGCATTTCTTCTTTCAGCCAAACTTCCTCTTGCTAAACAACTTTTTGTGCATGAATACTTTACGGTTAATGGACAAAAAATGAGTAAGACACTCGGCAATGTCATTGATCCAATAGAAATAATTGGAAAATATGGGACAGATAGTTTGCGATTTTATATGCTCCGCTATTTTTCACCTTTTTCAGATGGAGACTTTTCAGAAGAGAAATTTCAACAAGCGTATAACGCAGATCTTGCAAATGGACTCGGCAATCTTATCGCTCGTGTTGCTAAACTCTGCGAAAATGCTGACTACTCCAATATGGGAACAGTGACGCGAAGCAGCGAACATTTTCTTGAAGACGGTGTCTATACACAAGCGCTCAACGACTTCCGCTTCCCTGATGCGCTATCCTTTGTCTGGCAACAAATCTCAGAGCTAGATAAATATATCAACGAAGAAAAACCTTGGCAACTTGCCAAAACAGATGTGGAACGACTCAAAAGCGTCCTTGCCCATTGTGTGGATCGTATTCAGGAAATTGGATTACTCTTGCAGCCATTCTTGCCAGAAACCGCTGAAAAGATTCTTGATCAGTTCAAAGTAGCAAAAATTATCTCGCAGAAACCACTTTTCCCAAGGATATCAATGATATAATACATGTATGGGAAGTTTTCTTGAAAAGCATTTACAAACTCCCTACAGACTTGAGGATTTTCAAAACAAAATTTTTATTTTTACGAACAAACCTGATATCCGATTATACAAAATTCCTCCTGTTAGAAATTTTCTTGCAGAAAACGTAAATGGTAAATGGATTTATTGGGGACTTGTTCATATCGTTAAGGTTAATCATGATTATGTAAAAAAAACAACCTCAGGAAAGTTTAAAATTATCCGCATTAATACTCCAGAAGAAATGAAGCAAGCATTCAATCTGACTGATACAAGACCAGAATTCAACTATTTCTCATGATTGATGCACATTGTCACCTCAATTTTCATACCTTTGAAGATGATTTTAATGCTGTTATTACCCGTGCACTAGAAGCTGGTGTCCATACTATTATTAATACAGGCACGCAAATCTCATCCAGTCAATGGGCAATCGATCTTGCAGAACAGTATGAAAATCTTTATGCTGTCGTTGGTATTCATCCTCATCATGTAGATAAAGTTGAAAAAAATTGGCTCGAAAAATTAGAAACTCTTGCGAAGCATCCGAAAGTCATTGGCATTGGAGAATGCGGCCTGGACTATTATAACTACAAATCAAACGGAATTGTCGACCCTGTTTTACAAAAGAATATTTTTATCCAGCAGTTGGAGCTTGCTCACAAATTGAAATTACCTCTGCAAATTCATAGCAGAACAGAAAAAGCGCGAAAAGAAATTATCACAATTCTTAAAGAGCAAAAACACTTATTACTTGCTGTTCCTGGTATGTTCCATTGTATTGCGGGAAGTAGAGAATCATTGCAAGCTGCTTTGCAGCTAGGATTTTATGTAGGCTTTGACGGCAACGCAATGTATGGAGGGAACCCACCTGATGAACCGCTCGATTTACAGGAATTAATTACCTACGCTCCGCTTAACCGGATTGTGATTGAGACAGACAGTCCCTATCTCGCACCACTTCCCTATCGAGGCAAGAGAAACGAGCCTTCTTATGCTATAATCGTTGCACAATTCATAGCAAAACTCAAAAATATTCCGCTTGAAAAACTTGTGGAACAGACAGACAAAAATGTATATACTGTATTTGGCAAATTAAAAGTCAAAAATTAATATGACTAATTTCTTCAACAATATATTTACAAAATATCCCATCAAAACAAGACGTCTTCTTGAGATTCTTCCTGGATTTACTGCCTGGATGATTATTCTCTTTCCATTATGGGGATCGTTTTTTATTCCTACAGTACTCGCATATAGCATTCTCTTTTTTGATATTTATTGGTTTTATAAATCATTCTCACTCGTCGTCAATGCCTATAAAGCAACCCAAAAAATTGAAAAGGCTGAAAAAGAAGATTGGTATGAAAAAGCAAAACGATTTGCTGATGTGCACAAAGTCCATCATGTCTTAGTTATTCCCAACTATAAAGAGAAGGTTGATAAAATCCGTATTACTCTTGAGGCGTTAAGCAAACAATCATATCCAACAAAAAGACTCCATATCGTTCTAGCAATGGAAGAGCGCGAACATGAGGCAAAAGAACGCGCAGCGGTTTTAATGAAAGAATTTAAAGATATTTTTGGCAGTATCTTTGCAACATACCATCAAGATGTTGCAGGAGAAATAAAAGGCAAATCATCCAATGAAGCATTCGCCGGACGAGTTGCTTACAAAAAACTCTTTGAAGAAGGGAATCTTGATCTTGACTTTGCAACTGTTTCTTCAGTTGATGCAGATTCAATCTTTCATAAGGAATATTTCTCCTACCTCACACATGCTTTTCTCTCAGATCGCAAGCGTCACAACAAATTTTGGCAATCAGCAACCGTTTACTACAATAATATTTGGAATGTTCCTGCTCCGACACGTATCATTTCTTTTTTTGGAAGTCTCTGGCGAACTGCTCTTTTGGTACAAGGAGATCGTTTGGTTACCAACGCAACCTATTCTCTCTCATTTAAACTTTTAAAAGATATCGATTTTTGGGATGTTGATGTTATTCCTGAAGATTATCGAATCTTCTTTAAAGCATTCTTTCGTATGAAAGGCAATCTCTGGGCAGAACCAATATTTTTAAAAACATCTATGGACGCAGCTCTCTCTGTTGGTTACGTTAACAGTTTAAAAAATAAATATACACAAGAGCGACGATGGTCATGGGGAGTTTCTGACGATCCACTATACATTAAATGGTGGTTAACGATACCAGAGATACCATTTTTCCGCAAAACGGTTTTAGTTTTTGGGGTTTTGATGGATCATATTCTCTGGCCGGTTAATTGGTTTGTCATTACGATTGCAGCAAACATCATGGCTGTTATAAATCCTGTTTATTCACGAACTGCCTTAGGCTATAGTCTTCCTCATCTTGCAGGTTTTATTCTTAACTTCTGTCTTATCGCGCTCTTGTGTATGCTGTATCTTGATTACAAAAACAGACCAGACAATCAACACCTTCCCCTTCTTCGTCGGCTTCTTTTTCCTTTTGAATTTCTTTTGATGCCAATTGTTGGATTTTTTCTTTCAGCATTACCAGCACTCATTTCTCATACGCAACTTATGTTTGGAAAAAGATTAGAATATAAAGTGACTGAAAAAGCCTAACTCATTTCTCGTATGAAACTTCTTATCAAATTGGAAAAAAGCAAAACATTTTGGTATCTCCTCTGTATTTCGCTTCTTTTCTTTTTTCTTCGATTTCCATCTCTTATTGAACCCAATTGGTATGGTGATGAAGGTATTTATCAAGTGATTGGTATAGCACTTAATCATGGTCGATTACTCTATAGCCAGATTTGGGATAACAAACCTCCACTGCTGTATCTGACCTATGCGCTTTTTCAGGGTGACCAGTTTGGAGTACGTATTGCTTCGCTTTTTATTGGGCTCCTTTCTGTGTGGCTTTTCTTCCAGCTATGTCAAAAGCTTTTTGAGAAAGTACAAACAAGCGTCATTGCATCAGTGTTATTTGCTCTCCTTTTTGCAACCCCGCTTCTTGAAGGCAACATCGCAAATGCAGAAAACTTTATGTTGTTGCCTCTTATCATCAGTGCTCTAGCAGTCTATATAGCAGCCACCACTAAAAAAACACAAAAACAATATCATTTTTTTCTCACTCCACAACATGTACTCTTAAACGCTGCGGGATTTTTGCTTGGTATTGCGTTCCTATTTAAAATAGTTGCATTGTTTGATCTTGCTGCTTTTTTCTGTTTTTTGGTGATACTTGCATTACCTGAAAAAAACAAATTTACTCTTGCAACGATTAAAAATCTTTGCTCGTATCTTTTTATCCATTTACTACTTTTTATCATTGGATTTATCGTGCCGCTTTTGATAACGATTAGCTATTTTGCTGCTAATCATGCGCTTTCAGATTTTATTCAAGCAACTTTTTTTGGTAATATTGGTTATGTCAGTTATGGAAATGCCCTTATTATTCCACAAGGATTTTTAATTCTTAAATTACTTCTTTTGGCAGGAGTAGTTGCACTGCTTGCCCTCAAACGAGCCCACTTTAGCAAACCACTTCTCTTTATCGTACTTTGGCTTGCCTTCTCTCTCTTTAACGCGTTTTTTTCACAGCGACCCTATACACATTATGTGTTGGTTCTTTTACCAAGTTTTTGCCTCTTGTTTGGCTTACTGATCAATGAAAAAAATTTTAAAATACAACAAAGACTTTTTGTTATATTGTTTGCTGTTCTCTTTTTGGTACTCAGTAATTTCAATCTTTATGGCGTGTATAAGACATTGTTTTACTATCAAAATGCAATTCTTTTTATTGCTGGCAAAAAAACTGTTGCCTCTTATCAGTCATTTTTTGATCCGAAAACTCCTCGAGATTATGAAGTTGCATCTTTCCTTAAAACACACACCCATCCAACTGAACAAATTTTGTTATGGGGAGACAGCGCTCAAATTTATGCATTATCCAAAACATTACCACTCACCAAATACACAGTTTCGTATCATATTACTCAAAGTAAAAATGGTATAGTCCAAACACAAGAAGCACTCAACACTATCAAGCCAAAATATGTTATTATTCTCTCCGAAGCGCCGGGTTTTCCATTTCAACTGGATACATATACCAAAGGCTTTTCTCTCAATGGCGCTGTTATGTATGAAAAAACTTTTTAACCACTTCAGAACTGACAAAATTATTAGGTGGAGTTTCTCATTTGCTGGCGTGCTTTTACTGACTGAAGTTTTCTCTACTGCATTTTTTTATACTTCTCTCCCGTCGCTTGTGCCACTTTTTAATCAACTTTCATGGGGTGAAGAGCGGCTAGGAATAAAAATTGAAATTTTTTTGCCCAGTTTTATTGTCCTCTTATTTTTACTTTGTAATTTCTTTCTTATCAATTATCTCTACGAAAAAATGCCACTTGTCTCTCGTATGGTCTGTATCACGACACTCCTTATTAGTATTTTGTCATTTATTTTTACAATACAAACATTACATATTATACTTTAATGACTGAACTTCCTACTCTTGCTATCACACCACTCCTTGTCACCTTTATCATGGCTGTTATCCTTACTCCTCTGAGTATGATCGTGATAAAAAAAGTTGGCTTAGTTGATGACCCAAAGTTGCATAAACATCCTGGAATCATCCATACCAAACCAATTCCTCGCGGTGGCGGCATTCCTCTTTTTCTCAGTTGTCTGTTTGCAGGTCTTCTTTTCTTACCTCATACGCCACGTGTAATAGCGCTGTTTAGTGCCTCTTTTCTTGCGCTTGTTATTGGTTTGATTGATGACAAATTAAATGCTAAGTCAAAAGATGTTTCACCATATCTTCGCTTTGCTGTCAATATTATTACGGCAATTATTGTGGTCGCAAGTGGTGTTAGTATCAAATTTATTACCAATCCTCTTGGTGGCATTTTGCATCTTGATCTCCTTCTCTTTACCATCCCTTTTCTTAATTGGCATCTTTTTCTTTCAGATATTCTTTCTGTTATTTGGTTGGTGTGGATTATGAATATGCTCAATTGGAGTAAAGGAGTTGATGGACAAATGCCTGGCATTGTTGCAATATCTGCCATTATCATTGGGATTTTGAGTCTACGTTTAATAAACCCAACTGGAGGAGATTTTCTTGACGCAACATTATCATTTATTATTGCAGGAAGTGCGCTTGGTTTTCTGCTTTTTAATTTCTATCCTGCCAAAATTTTTCCTGGCTATGGAGCAACAAGTTTATATCTGCTTCTTGGCGTTGCATCTATTCTCTCAAGTGCCAAACTTGCGACAGCATTGCTTGTCATGGGCGTGCCACTTGTTGATTTTATTTTTACGATTCTAAGAAGACTCTTTAATAAACAATCTCCTTTTAAAGGAGATAACAAACATCTTCATCATTTACTGCTTCGTTTGGGTTTAAGTCAAAGACAGACTGCGTTGTTTTATTGGCTAGTCTCTGCTATATTAGGGATAATAGCATTGTCACTTGAGAGCCGAAGTAAAATTTTTGCTATCATTATGGTAGGCGTTATAACCGGAGGAGGATTGTTGTTCTTACATGCAATTACCAAAAACACCAATGATAAAATCACTTCGTGATATGCTTCGCTTACTTCGTCCGCGCCAGTGGATCAAAAATGGTGCGATCTTTGGAGCTCTTATTTTCAGTGGTCATTTACTTGACGGCAATCTCTTTCTAAAAGTCAGTTACGGATTTTTTATCTTTTGTGGTTTATCCAGTGCCATTTATATTATTAATGACATGTTGGATGTTCAGAAAGACCGCTTGCATCCATTTAAACGATTTCGACCTCTCGCCCATAAAGATGTCTCAATTCCCGTTGCTGCAACGTTAGCAATAATTTTGGCGCTTATTTCAATAATTGCAAGTTACTTTATCATCCCTGGATTTTTTATTGTCGCAATTATTTACTTTTTAATGCACGTCTTTTATTCTCTTGTTCTTAAACATATTGAAATTATTGATATTTTGACATTAGCCGGAGGCTATATGCTTCGTGTCTTTGCAGGAGAAATTGTGAGCGGCTTTCATTTATCTGCGTGGCTCTTTTTAACAGTTATTTCCCTTTCTTTGTTTTTGGCTATTGGAAAACGACGTTCTGAATTGACACTTCTTTCACATCACACAAAAGGACAAATCATAACAACCAGAAAAACCCTGTCTCACTATTCAGAAAAACTTTTAGATGTGTATCTTTCTATTTTTGCGACCTCTACATTTATTTCCTATTCTCTTTTTACTTTTCTTGTTAATCCCAAAGGATTACAATTTAGCACAGATCTTATTCCTGCTGATATTCTTGGTACGTATTTACAACGCAAATGGCTGATGATTACCATTATTCCGGTGGTCTATGGATTGATGCGATACTTACAAAGAATTTATGAAAATCATGAAGGAGAAAGTCCTGAAAGAGTATTATTTTCAGATAAACCGCTGCTACTTGCTGTCGTGATCTATACGATTCTTGTCGTTATTTTCATCTATTTTGTCCGATCATATTAGTCTCTTTATTGCTTCTTTGTATATTGTGTACTTACCCATCCACTTCTCCCATCCTGTAACCTAATTTCAAACCATCCTGACTGTTCATCAATCAAAGGGAAACTTTCCCCAGGATTTACCTGTCCTATTTCCAGTCCACCAACACTTTCACGTACTCGCAAAAAGCCTGTTGGCGTATCAAGAATTAAGACACTTTTTCCTGTTATCGATGGCGTTGGACTCAGAGCAGACTTAGCAGAAGAAGAAGCAGAACTTGCAGAAAGATCATCCAGGGTACTTAAATACGCAGCAACGGTTAGCTTATAGCCGAGCGGCGTTCGGATACGAATTGCTTTTTCCTTATAACCATCTTTACTCACCTTTAATACATGATCTGATTCTGTCGGATTCTTAAAAGAGACAGGTGTCTGACCGATATCATTGTTATCCAATAGGACATGCGATCCTTCTGGCAAAGAGACAACCAAAAGTTCTGTCTTTTTCTTGTCTGTCAGTGGAGAAAGCGAAATAATACTTCCCTCAGACAGAGAATCTTTTGCAAAACGACGATCAACGACTGTCAAAACTCCTTCTGAAAGAGTAACTTTTTCTTGAAATTCCTGCAAACTACTATCTGAGGGTACTAATCGAATTGTATAATCACCGGTTGCCACCATATCTGATGATTCACACTTACATAATGGTGTCTGACCGATATATTTATTATTTAAATACACTTTACTTTCAGGAGAAGAGGTAACTTGCAGTGCTCCTTTAAGAGCTTGAAATTGGAGAAAATAGTGAAATCCAACAATAAAAACAGCAGACAGAAAAAGTGATGTAAAAAGGATTAAGAAAATTTTTTTCATGAGGCAACTTAAACTATAGCAAGAAATCAAAAAGATGACAAATAAAATGCGGCAAGCTCTCTTTGCAAAATTGGTTTCAGCTTTTCTATTGCCTTGACCCGATGATTATACTTGAGTTGTTCTTCACGTGTGAGCTCTGTCTCAAAATAATATTTTTTGAGTTCTGGAAGATAAAAAAACGATCGGTAAGGAAATCCTTTTATTGTATTCAAACTTTGTTTTTTGGCAATAATGCCATTGACCTCCCCCATAACGCTCCATACCTTTCCATTTGGTAAGGCCAATGAAAGAGCAGCTCGAAATCGTGCATTGCGATTATCTTCTGGCAGCTCTTGTGCAATTTTTTGCATATGAGCAATCAAATCTTCCTCTGTTGTTCCTTCACCCAGCCAGCGTTTTGAATGAATCCCGGGAGCGTTATCTAAAGCTGCAATTTCCAGTCCTCCATCATCAGAAAGCGAAGGCAAACCGCTTTTTTTTGCATAGAAAAGTGCTTTCTTTTGCGAATTCTCTTCATACGTTGTACCATCTTCTTCAATATCTTCTGCGATCCCAACATTAGAGAGAGAAGCAAGTTCCACAGAAAGATCTCGCAAGAGACCAGCCAACTCATGCAATTTGCCAGGATTATGTGTTGCGATAAGAAGTTTTTTCATTGTACTGATTGATCTTGAATATCTTTATAATACGTTTTAAATCTCGGATTATCCGGACCTTCAGATATATAATTATTCTTCTCAAGCCACCTTCTAGTGTCTTGCTGGCCATGAGCAGGAAATACTAACCGAATAGCTCTCTGAAGATCATGACTCACAATAACTAAAGACTGTTCTAGTGACTGTAAGGAAGGAGTACCGTTGCCTTTTTCTGCTTTTCTATGATAGTTAAGTAACGTAATTGGGTCATCACTAAATTCAGGAATTTTTATAAAAAAGCCATATAAGGCTTTCTCCTCGCCAGTGCCAGATCCAGCAAAATAATGTAATTCAGTCCCATAAGGACCACCGCGACTCTCCACTAACCAATCACCAACTCGTTTGGTGACTAGTTTTCCACCAATCACGTGTTTAAGTACTTCTGCTGTCTCAACTTCTTTAGGAGTACCTCCTCTTTCTATACCTGTCATACTTATCCTCTTTCAACTCCAAAAATTTCTATTTTTCCTCCACAATATTTGATAATCAAATCACAAGCCTCTTTAAGAACCTCCTCAACTTTTTCAGCAGTAATATCATAAATTCCGTCGACATTGATATAAATATTTTTTGTGTCAATACTTACAGCGGTTCTTTGTGCATCCCGATAATTGAAATCCAAATTGAAACCACCTTTTTGGTCAAAATATGCCAATTCGTTTGAGGTATATTTTGTTGGTTCTTGATCTCCAAGTAATAAAATTTCTTCTCCATCTTTCGCAAAACGAACTTCTGTTGGAAATACCAGCTTATTTAAATCAAATGCTCCAACTGATACTCGATGCTTCATAACAACAAGATTATATGCATCAACACACGTATTAATCGTATACAAACCTTTATTTAGAGCAACACGACGAAGTAATGCTTCAGGACTAGGTCTTCGAGAATGCCAGTCAATACTCATCTCTTTATAGAGTTTTCTGTAACTGATAACTTCTGGATATTTACCAAGTTGCTCTGTTGTTAATCCTTGCAGAGATTGTAAAACTTCCTGCTTTTCTTTTTCTAAATCAGGATTTATTTTTTCAATCGTTACTCCTTTTATTATTGATACTCCAACAGAAAGGGAAGGAAAACGTTTCTTAGCTTCAGAAGCAATTGAGAAAACATTTGAACCAATTTCCAACTTGTCACTCTGGAGCGAAGCGATAGAATCTTTTTTTGATGACACGGCTTGAAATCTTTTTTTAACAAACTCCTTATCTAACGAAAGAATAAGCCAGGCTGCCTTTGGCCCATGATCTTTGCCAATTAACATGGTATAAATTGCCGCAAAGGTTTCTTTTCCAGAAAGACCCAATTCTTTTCCAATCTCATAAATTCGCGTCTGAAAGCTTTCGGCATCTTTGGCATTATCAATCTCTGATGCAATCTTTTGCACAAGTTCTTTTTGTTTATCAGAAAGTGTTTTTGCACTTGTCGGCAAATCTTTTTGAACCAAAAATTTTTCTGACTCAGGAGCGTATTTTTCAATATAAACCTTCGCATATTTTGTCCATTCCTCCAAACCTTCTGCTTTAATTTTTTCTTGCATATTCGGCATCTGTACCCACTGCGCGAGAACTGAAAATCGAATTGTTGGTGGTTTTTGTATCTCATCAACTTGTGACAATGCAAAAACTCTTGCTGATTCTTCATCTGTTTTAGTAAAATATGCATCCGCTGCTTTTTGATAATCGTCAAAAAGTGTTGGAATAGTATTTTTTTCATACGGATCAAAATCAATTGCTTGATTCAGTCTGGTTCTTGTAATAAGAAAACGAATCGCTTGTGGCGGCAAAACTTCGAGGAGATCAACAACAGAGACACCCATACCTTTTGATGAAGACATTTTTTTACCACCAATAAGAAAAAATTCATGAGCAAATGCATAGGGAGTTTTGTATTTCAAAATTTGTTCCGCAACTTTTTCTGCCAAATCATGAGAGCCGCCTTTGGTCATATGGTCTTTTCCGGCTCCTTCAACCGTAACGCCTATTGCCTGCCATTTGACAGCCCATTCGATTTTCCAAGGCAGTTTTCCATTAATTTTGTCTTTTGTCGCAAAAGGAGAGATCTTGCCTTTGTATCCACAACCTTTGGTCCATTTTACCGCATCAACGCGGCATACAAATGTAACCAATTCTCCATCCCAATCAGTCACTTTTGTTGTTGAGACCTTATTACATTTTGGACAATATACATTAAATGGATACCAATCAGATGGCATTTCTTTTTTGTATAAATCTTCATAAAACGTTCTGATTTGTGCAGCATTATCCAAACATTTTTTAATCCCCTCATTCATTTTGCCGGAGAGATATAGATCTCTTCCCCAAATAATTTTGGGATGACAACCAATCTGGTTAAATCCTGCCTGAAATTCTTTTGCATAGAATTCTGCAAAATTTGCTGCGCCTTCTCCGGGGGATGGAATCATAAAAAGCGGCACGCCAAGATACTTCTCATATTTCTCTTTATCTAAATACGTTGGCAATCCATCCATCGGATCATGATTGTCAAATACATAGGTAAATTTTGCAGTAACACCTGCATCAACTAATGCTTTATAGACAATATCATGTGTTGTCACAGCACGAAGCGATCCCACATGAATTCTACCGGATGGCGTCTTCATATCGTCCACCCAGGCAAATGGTACATTTCGTTTTTTTATTTCTTGTGCGATTGTATCAGCCCAAAACATATCTTGTATTATACATCGTTTGAAAAAGTTTTTTTTATTTTTTAAAAATTGTTAATCCACCGTTTGCAGAAGCTCTTCTCTCAGCACCAAAAATTTCACCACTTGCTATTAAATCACGAAATGCGGCGCCGGTATCTTCTCCAATTGCTTTCAGATATACAGGTTCTTTACCGCTTCTCGTCACTTGTGCATATGCGACACTACCTTCTGTCTCAGCAGAAAAAACAATCACTGTTTTTGTATCTCCTGCCAAGATTTTGATAGGAGGTAGTGTTTGTTCAAATTGCTGTTGTATACCAGATGGTACAATAATCCTTCTTTCAATCATATAACCTCCCCTTTTCTTCTCTAATTACTCGAGATATCTTTCCTTCAACTACTATTTCCACTGGTTTGGAACGCGCATTAAACAACGAACTCATTGCATAACCATATGCTCCGCTATCCAAAATCGCAATGACATCGCCTTCTTTACATTGTGTAAGTGGCCGATCCTTAGCAAAAAAATCTGCGGATTCACAAATATTACCAACAACAGAAACGTTTTCTTTTTCTCCATCAACAGCACTTGCATTCACAATTTCTTGATACGCGCCATACATTGCAGGACGAATCAGTTGATTAAATCCAGAATTAATACCAACAAATATTTTGTAGGGTGTTGTCTTTATTTCTGTTACCTGTGCCAAAAGCACACCAGATTCTGCAACCAAAAATCTTCCCGGTTCAAAACGAACAATAAGCTCTTTTCCATACTGTTTCATAAAACGATTTAGCTCGTTTGTGATTTGTTTGCCAAGCGATTTCATATCGAGAGGCTTTTCTTCAGGCTTGTAAGGCACACCAAATCCTCCACCAAAATCAAGAAACTCCAAATCTGAAAAATCTTTTGCTGTTGCTAATAATTTTTTTATTGCTTTCATAAAAATCGCTTCATCCAGAATATTTGAACCGATATGTTGATGCAGACCAACAATTTTCAATTTATATTTTTGTGCCAATTGTTGTACTTGCGGCAATTGACTACTATCAATTCCAAATTTACTTTCCGGTCCCCCGGTAATGGTATGTTTATGAAATCCCGCACCAATTCCTTGATTAATTCGGATAGCAATAGTGCCACCTGGCCGCATCTCTCCAAATCGTTGCACTTGAGTAAGAGAATCCAAATTCATGATGATATTTTTTTTCATAACTGCCTCTTGCTCCTCTCTTGAGATATTGCTACAGGTATAGAGTATTTCTGAAGGGGCAAAACCTGCCTGAAGTGCCAGTTCAACTTCTCCAATACTTACCGTTTCAATACCTGCACCTTCTTTTTTTAAAAGGTTGAAAATTTCAGCATTGGCATTGGCTTTTGCAGCATAGTGAATTTTTAATTTGGGATAAGAAATATTATTTACTAACTCTGCATATTGTCTTTTGACAATCTCTGCATCGTAGACATAGAGTGGTGAACCATACTTTTTGACCAATGCTTCAGCATCTATTTCCCCAATAAATAATTTGTTTTTGTTTACAGTAAAATTTTTTAACATATTTTCTTTAGCTAAGCTGACGCTTACTATGATTGGACAAAATTTTCCTGTCCAATCCCACAAAAAAACCCCTCCTTTGAGGGGCTCTATTATTTACACAAAAGAGAACCCTCAGCAGAAAGGCTTCTTGGTCTTCTTTGTCAAATTTATTATTTTCATAATGATGTCATCATTCTAACAAAAGAATTTTTAAATAACAAGTATTACCCTGAACAATGTTCATTGACGCTCTTATTTTAAGCTGTTATAAATAGGTGTATGGAAGACAAAATGGAACAACAATTTAAATATATAAAAGATGCTCTTGATAAAAATCTTGACACAATCAATATGTTATTAGATCAAGCATCGTCATTATCTGATATCGCTGAAACTGCCCTCAGAAATAAATGATGTACTATGTCGAACCTCAGGAATGAAATTAATTCTCTCCGTGGAGAAATTAAACAAACGAAAAATAAATAGGAATGTAAAAGATATTATCTCAGTTATATCAGGAGCAATTGGGACTTCTTTAGGTTTTGTTGTGGGTTACTATTTTAAAAGTTCTGAAAATCATAATAAAAACTGATTTTTATCTTACCACTTCAACTTCCAGATCCAACTGAAACCCAAAAGTTTTTTCAAATTTCTTCTGAATGTCAGCAATTACATGCAACACATCTTTGGCTGTGGCATGACCCCGATTGACAATAAATAACGCGTGTTTTTCTGATACCTGCGCACCGCCAACTCGATAACCTTTTAATCCTAATCGTTCAATGAGAGATGCAACAGCAATTTTTCCATACCATCTCTTCTCAACATCTTCTTTCAAATCAGGATACACCTGCAACACTTTTTCAATCTGGTCTTTATCTCTAAGGTTTTTAAAAACTGATCCACAATTGGGGTATTCAAGTGGGTGACGAGCTTCTCGAAATTGGATATTGCGATGATAGACTTGTTTGGCAGCAGCGACTTCTTCAGGACGTCCTTTGTGTAATGCAAATCGAGCAGAAATAACGATCATTTTTTTGTGTGTCTTAACCAAAGACCCACGATAAACAAACGCGAATTGATCATTAGTAAAAGTGGCAAGTTTTGGCTGACGTCCTGAATAATCCAAAATTGAAGCCGAAATTAATCTGTCTTTTATCTCTCCACCAAATGCTCCGACATTGCCCCGCACAGCAGCACCAAGAGTCCCAGGCAATCCCCCAGCCCATTCCAAACCGACCAAGCCATGATCCAAACTAAACAAAATAACATCTCCGAAGGATTCACCGGCAAATGCTTCAATAAAAATATCTTTTATCAAAACAATTGAGCTCTCTTTCTTTTTGACAAGATGAATCACTGCACCGTTAAAATAATTGTCAGAAAAGATAAGATTTGAGCCCATACCGCAGACAAAAACTTTGTGGATGTTATTTTCGTGAATAAATGCAATTGCTTCTTTGACATCTTCCTCATTCGAACATGCAAGAAGATATTTTGCCTTGCCACCAATTTTGTACCAAAGAAGTTGAGAAAGATCGTAATCTTTATGAACTGTCATAATATTATGCTTGATATAATTCAATCAAAATTCCATTACAATCTTTAAAAAAAGTATAGCTACCGCCAAAAGACGCTTGATCAATTGCAATAACAAACTCTACTCCTTTTTTCTTAAGCATTGAGACGGTTTTATCTAAATCATCCACCTCAATACATAAATGTTTTGTCCCAACAACTTGCAAGTCTTCAAGAAGATTCTTTCTATAGTTTGGCAATGGTTTTAGACCGATATTGATACCAAAAAGCTCAATTTGTACAGCATCTTTTCTTAAAAGAGCGGTATCACGAACCGGTCTCTTAAAACGGTTAACTAAAGTAAAACCCAATGTATCGCAATACCATTTTATTGATTCGTCAAGACTGTTAACCGTAAAAGCAACATGATGAGTTTTGAAATGCATATTAAAGAGTATATTCCTGCCGAGAGTTATCTGGGAAATTAATAACGTCAAATAGTATGAATTGTGAAGGTTTTATTCTATAGAACTTATGTGGTCTGTCTTTATGTGCCATAAATTCTGCTACTTTTTTTCTGGAAAATATCCGTCCAGCATAAACTGAAATTGCTTTCTCAATATCTTTCTGCTCTGTTAGAACTTCTGCAGTACCTTGTAATTGCAAACCTCGGGGAGGATCTTGTGGAGTTAACGCGAGTACAATTGCTGCAGCTACTTTTTTATTTTTTATTACTTCATGAGAATGACGTCTGGTAACCGAGGAGAGCCAATAAATATTTAGCTTCTTATCCGACGCAAACCAAACATTACAAACCCATGGTTGAGCATTCATGGATGTCGCAAGTTGCATCATCTTCGCTTCATTTAAATAATCTTTAATTAATTGTTGTAACAAAGGAGCTTTCGTATGCATTAGTTACATTATAGCAGAGAGTTATGTAAGGAGATTTAATTCTTTCGCGACTTTTTTGAAGGCACTGATCCCAAAATCAAAATCTTTCTTTTCATGTGCTGCTGAAGGGATCACACGGATGCGTGCTTTCCCTTTGCCAACCATTGGAAAAATAATCGGTGTTGCAAAAACATCAAGTTCAAAAAGTTTGGTGCTAAAAATTCTGGCTATCTCCTCATCTCCCAGCATAACTGGAGTAATTGGTGTTTGTGAATTGCCTATATCAAAACCTAACTTTTGGAACTCATCTCGTAGATAATTGACGTTGTCCCACAATTTTTTAACCAAAATATCTGACTCTTGCAGAATCGTTACTGCTTCTAGTGCTGCTGCTGTATCAGGAATGGTGAGTGCAATTGAAAAAAGTCTTTGTCGTGCTTTGAAATTGTAAAAATCAATAAGTGATCTTTTCCCAGCGATGAATCCTCCCATCACGGAAAACGCTTTGGAGAGACTGCCAACTTCAACATCAACTTGTCCAAGAAGACTAAAATGATCAACGATTCCTCGCCCGCCTTTTCCCAACACGCCTTCGCCATGTGCATCATCCACCATGGTAAGTGCATCATATTTTTTAGCAAGTTTGACAATTTGTGGAAGTGGAGCCAGATCTCCATCCATAGAAAAGACACCATCTGTTACAATAAGCACTAAGGGCGTCTCACCATTGCTCTTGGGAGTTTTTCTAATTTCTTCTATTTGTTTGAGCTTTTCTTCAAGATCTGTCGTATCAGCATGTTTGTAAATAAATTTTGTTTTTGCACCGGAAAGTCTTACCGCATCAATAATTGATGCATGATTCAGCTCGTCGGAAATAACAATATCTTCTTTACCAATAATTGTTTGGATCGCTGCACAGTTGGCCATGTAAGCACTTGAGAAGACCACAGATGCGTCTGTCCCTTTAAATTTAGCAATAGCTTCTTCAAGTTGGAGATGCAATGTATGTGTTCCTGCAAGAGTTCGATAACCTGTCCCAACGCCATACTTCTCAGTTGCTACACTTATTGCTTTTTGTAGTCTCTTATCAACTGCCAAACCAAGATAGTGACTTGAGCAAAAATTGAGTTTTTTCTTTCCATCAATGGTAAGATATGCTCCTTCTCCTGATTCGATGACATACGGGAACTTTGCGCCTTTAACAGCTTTTTCTATTTTGCTATAAAAATCTAAGATATTATTCATGAGGATTTACGGTTCTAGTAAAATTTTTCCACACTCGCCACTCTTCATTACTTTCATCGCTTCTTCAAAATCTGCAAGTTTGAACCGGTGCGTGATGATCTTTCGAAGATCAATCTTACCAGAGACAAGAAGCTCTGTTGTATCTTTCCATGTATCCCAAATCATCCGGCCAAAAACAGAATCGATCGAGAGCTCTTTGTTGATAAGATATTTCCCCCAATCAATAGTGATATTCTCTTTTGGAATACCAAAAGCAATAATCTTTCCAGCAATACGGGCAGCATCAAGCGCAATCTCAATACCAATCCGATTGCCACTCATCTCCAAAACTGCATCAAATGTCCCGTATTCTTTTTCATCAATTTTCTCAACTGCCCTATCAAACCCTAATTGCATTGCCAGTTTTCGACGATATTCACGACGATTTACACCAACAACTTCTTTTGCACCATACGCTTTGGCAACCATTCCTGCACAAAGACCTGTTGGCCCAAGACCCATAACCAAAACTTTTTTATCTTTGACTTGTGCCTTGGTAACGACATTTACTGCATTCCCAAGTGGTTCCTGCACACTCATTGCCTCAACTGGAATGGTGGGTTCATTCTTCCATGTTGTCCGAAGAGGGATCGTTGCGTACTGTGCAAATGCTCCATCGCGCCCAATACCAAAAAGCTGCATATTTTCACAAATATGATAATTTTTAATGCTACATTGATAGCAATTTTGGCAAAAGATATGTGTTTCTGAAGAAACAAGATCACCTGGTTGTAAATTGGTTTTTTCTTTGGTGTTGATTTCAATAATTTCTCCAACCATCTCATGTCCCATGACTTGTGGTGGCTTGATATGCCCTGCTGCCCATGATGTCCAGTCATAAATTGCAATATCTGTTCCGCAAATTGAGGAATAAACGACTTTGACGAGGACTTCATCTTTTTTTGGTTTTGGAAGAGGGACTTGTTTGATAGTCACACCTGGAGCGGGTTTTTCTTTAAGAACGGCAAGCATATAGCTAGAATCCTGTGTCATAATGTTTAGTGAAAAAGATGAATAGATGTCAGCCAATTGAGACAACAGTATAGGTCATTTTTCCAGCTGGTGCTTCAACTTCAAAATCATCGCCAACACTTTTCCCCATAAGTGCTTTACCAAGTGGCGACTCATGAGAGATTTTTTTCTCTTGTGGATCTGCTTCCCATTCACCGACCAAGGTAAAAATTTCTTTCTTACCATTAACTTTAAGTGTTACTTGAGAACCAAGACTTACCATCTTATCACCGTGGTGATCTTCAATAACAACGGCTTGCTTAAGAAGCATTTCAAGCTCTTCAATTCTTCCATCCATAAATGCCAGCTCTTCTCGTGCTGCTGTATATTCAGCATTTTCTGCAAGATCACCCATTTCTCGTGCTGCTGCTAGACGAGCAACAACATCAGGACGTTTTACTTTGACAAGCTCATCATATTCTTTTTGAAGATCGAGAAGTCCTTGTTGTGTTAGATATACCTTTTTATCATTCATGTTCATTTTTTTAAAAAATCCCTCAAGTTTTTGCTCTGTGAGGGATGAATGGTTAATTTCTTCGCCAGTATAATTAATATTCAGAAGTTTGTCAATAAACCGAGTTTCTTACATTTTGAGCGTAAAATCGTAAGAGTTTTAACCCTATAGTTGTTTGGGTGAAATGCCAAAATCGTTTGCGTAACAGTCTCTGTCGTTTGATATTTTTTCATATAATACTCCTGTAGTTTTTGTATAATGACTAAAAAGAAGCGGAAAGAAAAAATATTACTAATAAAACGCAACGTATAGTAATCAGTATGCCATGTTTCCCCAACGACTACCTGTTTGGAATCAGTACTATTTGGCAAAAAAGTGCTTACCCACAAATTACTCTTTAGAAATTTTTTATAGAGCTGCTGTCTTTCAAAAAGTGGCCGCATTTGGACAATTTCATGGGCGATGTAGAGATCATGTTTTTCTTGTGGCCAAAACAATTCACGTTCATCAAGCAGAAAATTAACACAAATTTTATTTTCTGCCTGTTTACTTCCTCTTTTTCGTCTGATCTGCATCCATTCAAGAAGGAGAAAAATCAAAAATCTTGTCAAAAAAAGTGTTTTTTTCTTCGTAATGATAAAAAAATCAATATCGTCATGCTTTTCTGCCTGTTCTACAGCAAGTCCACCGCTTAAACCAATAAAAGCAATTGTTGGAATATGGGAAAGATAGTAAGCTGTTTTTTCAGCAAGTGCAAGTTTTTTTTCTACTTCAGGAAGATTCCTGATTCGAGTTTTTATGAAGCTTTCTCTACCCAAAAAACAATAATATCCTTGATATTCCATAATTCTTGATTCTTGATTCTTGATCTCTTTTTTCTTGGAGAGTCGCTTCAATTCTCGTTCGAACTCCTCTTTGCCAATTTTTCTTTCACTGATTAAAAACCGCCACAGCTCTTCTTTTGTCAGAGGAAAATCAAAGATATCACTATAGAGAAGTGTTGTAAGAATTGCTTCTTTAGCATCATTACGTTGTTTGTCATTGGATCCCATATTTGGTAAACACTTGGGCGAGACCTTCATCAAGTGTTTGAACAACACTTCCGCTTGAAGAATTATCAGTAATGATGCTATTGACTGCATTCTCTAAATAAGTATTGCTCAAGGTATTAATACCACCATTACCATCAAATGTATCGCTGGCAAAGATTGATGACGTGGCATTTTTGAGCTGACTGACGAAAGGATAGACAATTGTATTACTTTTTAACGATGCTGCAAGATCAGAACGAGCATATGGTTCACCAAATGCGCGTATCTTTGCTGTTTCAGTATAAAATTTCTGTTCTGTCTCTTTTTTGCTAATATACTGCATAAAAAGCAATGCTTCATTGCGATGTGTGCTTTTGGCAGCTACACCTTCTACCCAATAACTAGCAACAGTCATCGTTTTATTATAGAGACTTGGTACAGCATAGACTTTAAAAGGCAAATTTTTATTGAGTTTTTGTATGGCAAAAATATCCCATGAATAGCCAAAATACATCGCAAGATTTCCCTTGCTAAATGACAACAGAGAATCATCAAGCGTAGTATCCCAAGTATTTTGATCACCTTTTGCAAATGATGTATAGAAATCTAAAACATCACTCTGATCTTGGGCAGACGATGAGATATTTTTCATCGTAACCCCTTGCTGAGCAAACAAAAGTGCCATAATATCCGCAGCATGCGTCACATTGCCATAGGTACCCAGAGCAGCACCGGCTGTCTTTATTTTTCCGTTTGCATCTTTTACTGTCAGCTTTTTTGAGGCATTTACAAATTCATCCCAATTGGTAGGAGGTTTCACGCCAGCAGCTTTTAGAAGATCAGTATTCACAAAAAGGCTTAACGAATCTGCGCCCAGAGGAATACCATAAATTGCGCCATTGTTCGTCAAATCTGCTTGCATGACAGGATAAAAGCTTTTCTTAAACGCATCTTGGGAGATAACATCAGAAGAAAAAGGAAGTAATACCTCAGAAAACATCGGGTACCACGTGTTGTGATAACGAAAAATATCAGGTCCAGTCCCATTTTTTATCCTTGTCAATAAACGATCCGCATAGTGATCTTTATCTTGTTTGATATATTCTATAGTGATATTGGGATGCTCTTTCTCAAAATCAGTAATGAGTGGCTGCATAACGCGAGAATCTTCCCATAAGCCCCACCAGACAAGCTTGACCTTTTGTAATTGCAATCCTCCTTTTGGAAGAAAAAGAATAACCAAAAAGGTAATAATCACTACAGCAACAATACCTAAGATAAGCCGTAACAATCCCGCATTGTCTCGCTTATGCATTGGCCTATTACTCGTTAATTGTGGTAAAGAAGGAGGTGGAGTCTCTTCAGAAGATGCTTGTGCTGGCTGGACAGGTTCAGTAGGTTGAGTCTGTTGGGAAGACTGAATCGGTTGTGATGGTTGATTGGGAGACTGGAGCGATGGTGCGATTAAAGGATTATCTTTTTGTTGTTTAAATAACGTATTCTCGTCCATAGTGGCTTAAGTATAGTATAATACGATAAGCAATAACATGACAATCCCACTACAAAAAAAACTCGTAAAAACTTTTGCTGCTAAAAGAAAGCTTATAGGTCGTTTCGCAAAAGCTTGTTTGTGGTTCTCGTTAGGAGCAATTTTTGGATTTTTCTTTTTTGTCAGTTTTCTCTATATCGGTTATCGACAAATGCATACCAACCTCATTTATGAAGGAGTTTTAGTAAATGGCGTAGATTTGGGTGGCAAAACGACCGATGAAGTCAAAGCATATTTTTTCCAAAAAAATAAACATACACAAGATACTACAATTATTCTCACTGGTCACAATGTCACCGCAACGATTTCTGCAAAACAAATTAATTTTGGTTATGATGAAAATTTGCTAACACAACAAGCATTTAGTGTCGGTCGATCAGATAATTTACTCTCTAACATGAGTCTTATGCTGCAAGCATACATGCAAGGTATACAACTTTCCCCTGCTTACAACTATAAAGAAGACAAGCTCAATAAATTACTCGCACCACTGCAAGCACAAATTGATACCAAACCTGTAAATGGCGTTTTTAGTTTTGAGGATGGACGCGTCAGTGCATTTCAACTTTCAAAAGCGGGACAATCTATTGATGTTGCTAAACTCAAACAACAAATCTTAGATCAGATGTTTGCAGCGCTTTTGGCAGATACTGCACAGGAAAATAGATTAGAAATCCCTGTAAAAACGGCTCAACCTGCAATCAGTACAGAAAAAATAAATAATATGGGTTTGAAAGAATTGGTAGCATCAGGGACATCACTCTTTCAGCATTCTATAGAAAATCGCATTTATAATATTTCTTTGGCAGCATCACGTCTCAATGGGGTGCTTATTGCTCCTGGACAACTATTCTCTTTTACCAAAACGGTTGGAGACATTTCCGCTCTTACTGGTTACAAACAAGCATATGTTATTGAAAATGGGAAAACAGTACTTGGGGATGGAGGTGGGGTTTGTCAGGTTTCAACGACGCTTTTTCGTGCTGCGCTTCATGCAGGACTTCCCATCGTCGAACGTCATGCCCATGCGTATCGAGTTGGCTATTATGAAGAGGATTCAGGACCTGGTATTGATGCAGCGACATATTATCCGAATGTCGATTTAAAATTTAAAAATGATACAGGACATTATCTTTTGATCCAAACAGTTTTTGATCCCAATGAACTACGGCTTACCTTTAATCTCTATGGCACCAACGATGATCGTGAAACAATCCTTGGTCAGCCTGTGATTGTATCGCAATCTCCCGCTCCTCCTCCGCTTTATCAAGACGACCCAACTCTTCCCAAAGACCAAGTCAAACAAGTAGACTTTGCAGCTGATGGAGCAAATGTTTATTTTACCAGAACAGTGAAAACAAATGGTAAAGTTGTCCTTGCAGATAAATTTGTCTCAAATTATAGACCCTGGCAAGCAATTTATCTCAGAGGAACACAATAAATTTTTTCTCCATGAATGATAAAATTATCACAACACAACAATCAATAAGCATTTCTGAAAATCTACGTAGGAAAGGCAAAAAAATCGTCGTAGCTGGTGGCTGTTTTGATATTATTCATATTGGGCATATTGCCTTTTTGAAAAAAGCAAAACAACAAGCAGATATTTTATTTTTGTTACTGGAGAATGACAAAACTGTTAAACAACGTAAGGGACCAAACCGTCCTTTTAATACACAAAAAGATCGAGCAGAAATTCTTGCGCATCTGACACTCGTCGATTACGTTATACTTCTTCCCGTCATGACAACCAATGCAATGTATGATGAACTAGTAATTCATATAAAACCTGCTATAATCGCAACAACAGCAGGTGATGCCAATCGCAGCCATAAAGAGCGACAAGCACATGCAATTGGAGCAAAAGTTGTTGATGTTATGACACAGATTTCAAATCAGTCAACGACAAAAATTATACACTTGCTGAATGAATTATGAGTCTTAATAAAATAATTGTTGTTTTCGGTCTTTTACTCATTGCCTTTGGTGCATTTGTTTTTTTTCAATTTAATAATAAATACTCCGCGCTCAAACCAAACGGTAGTGTCACTATCGGTACGCATACATTTGATGTCGAGGTTGTTAAATCAAGCAAAGATGAGGAAATCGGCCTCACAAAATATCGATCGATAAAAGAGGCACAAGGCATGCTGTTTTTCTTTACGCAACCAAGCTCTCCTACTTTTTGGATGAAAAATATGAAATTTCCAATCGATATCATCTTTATTAATAACAATACAATCGTCTCATTTGTCCAGAACGTACCAGCCCAACTTCCAACCACGCAAAACCCACCTCTCTATCAACCAGAAGGCGCATCCAACTATGTCCTTGAAATCAATGCCGGT
Source organism: Candidatus Methylomirabilota bacterium (assembly GCA_035644155.1). GTDB lineage: Bacteria > Patescibacteriota > Microgenomatia > Levybacterales > UBA12049 > DATIGJ01. The sequence continues at coordinate 11,319 of DASQPC010000064.1, read as the reverse complement.
CTCGTCAAAAAATATAATATTAAAAAAGGCGACAATGTAACAATTAAAAGGTAACCCCACTAAATATGATAATTCTCGGTATTGAAACCAGTTGTGATGAAACCTCAGCAGCAATCCTTGAAAAAAATGATGAACAAATCATCCTCAAAGCAAATATAGTTGCATCTTCTTTTGCCATGCATAGCAAAACAGGCGGTATTATCCCTGAAAACGCAGCACGAGAACAAATAAAATACATCATACCAACAGTTCAAAAAGCTCTCGCCGAAGCTGAACTCCAGCTAACCGATATCGATACCATCGCTGTCACCTACGGCCCAGGGCTTATCGGCTCATTGCTTGTTGGTGTTGAAACTGCCAAAACACTCGCCTTTGTCCTTAATAAACCGATCGTTCCTGTTAATCATATGATTGGACATATTTACGCAAATTGGATTGAACATGCTTCTGAAATTACTTTTCCTGCACTAGCACTTGTTGTTTCGGGAGGACATACAGATTTACTGTTACTAAAAAAACATGGCGATCTAACACTTCTTGGTGGGACAAGAGATGATGCCGCAGGAGAAGCATTTGATAAAATTGCAAGACTCATCGGTTTTCCCTATCCAGGCGGACCAGCAATTGAAAAAGAAGCCAAAAACGGTAATAGCAAACGATTCAACTTCCCACGACCATTGATTGGTTCGGGAGATTATGACTTTTCATTTTCAGGACTTAAAACTGCCGTACTACGAGAAGTAAAAACACTTTCGTCATTAGATAGCCAAACTGTAAGTGATCTTTGTGCAGCTGTTCAACAAGCAATTATTGCAGTTTTGATTAGGAAAACAATACACGCAGCTCAAGCATACAATGTGCAATCAATCCTGCTTTCAGGAGGCGTTGCCGCCAATCAAACGCTCAGAGATACATTTGAACAAACGCTGAAAGACAAACATCTTCCGATCAAACTTTTTGCTCCATCAAAAAATTTCTGTACAGATAACGGCGCAATGATTGCCGCTGCTGCCTGCTATAATTATAACCAAAGTCCTTGGGAAGACATCACTGCCAACCCAGAATTATATTTTGACTAATGATGAAAACAGCAATCTATTTTATCAGACATGGAGAAGTATTTAATCCAAAAGGTATTTTGTATGGACGACTGCCACGTTTTGGACTATCTGTTCAAGGGAAAAAAGAACTCGCCCAAACTGCTGCATTTTTGGCAACACAACAAATCGATTATCTTTATTCAAGCAAACAACTGCGCGCCAAGCAATCAGCTCAAATCATTCAAGCACAATTACACCTTCCTCTACATCTTTCAAATAATCTTTTGGAAGTCAAAACATCGCTTCAAGGAAGGACTTTTCAGTATATTAGTACACTTAATTACGATATCTTTGTCCACCCAGACAAAAAGATCGTTGGAGAAACTATTCAAGATGTCGCAAATCGTATGCAAAAATTTATGCTGTCAGTTCTCAAAAAACATCCAGGCAAAAAAATAGTCGCGGTCAGCCATGGCGATCCTATTATGCTCGTGAAAGCGCAAATCGAAGGACTACCGATTGTCAACGAATCAATTAGACCAAGTGACAATACCTATGTAGGACATGGCGAAGTGTATCTGGTTGAACGTGAAGACAACAAATCACTGACTATCCAAAGTATCTTTAAACCAAACTAAAACTATTGTGTATTGGTATTTTGATCAGGTGGTGGGGTGGGTTGGACTTGTTGAATTTGATGTTGCTCCTGAAATTTAATAAACTCCTTTACTTTCGTAACTACTTCAGGCGGAGTATAGCGCACTTTTACCAAAAATCCTGCTGCTCCTGAATGCAATGCTTCTTGAATGACATGTTCTTCTGTCAAATTGGTTAACATCACAACGGGAATTTTCTGTGTAGCGGGGTTTGCCTTAAGTTGCTTGAGGACATCGATCCCATGCATCTTTGGCAACATAATATCAAGGAGCATGATTTTGGCATCAGGGTGGTTTTGTCCAAGAGCGACACCAGCTTCTCCATCATCGGCAGTTATAACAGTAAAGCCGTCTTTCTGCAGAATCTCAACATAGATATCTCGCAGAAATAAATCATCTTCAACCAGCAAAATTTTACCGGTACTACTATTACTATCCATAGCAGCATCATTATCTCACTTCTCTGTCACTTATGTCCAGAGAGGAAATAGTTGCTATAGGAGACTGAGTTTGCTAGAATATATTCCCTATGGGATCAATAGAACGAGGAGAACAAAAGAGCGCCAAAGAGCGTGCAGTAGAAAGCGCGAGAGGTTATAGAGAATTTATTAGAGGTCAAGGAGCATCACTTCATCTCTGGCTTAGTAGTACTGGGTTGGAAGGTGTGAAGGTACTGAGCTTAGAGATGCAGACTTTTTTGAAAAGAGAGCGACTATTGGATATGCTTTTGATTTTCAATATCTAGATAAGCTTGTTGCTTTTGTCTCAGCAGGGTTGACCGATAGAACAGTTTCAACAGTTTTTGTCGCACCAACCGAGCACTGTTCTGGCCTTATCGCAGATGATAAGAGAACTAAAGTCTATACTGATTCTTTCTGGGTAACTGAACCAGATACTGAAGGAAACTCAGTAGTCAAACACGTCAAACCGAGTCGACCTATCCCGATTGATAGCATTTTGGTAATTCCCTCTAAAGAAAACGATCCTGTACTCAAAAACCAAGAAACTCCATTAGAGAAAAGATTTGGTAAAGTAACCGATGACAAATACCAAACCAAACAAGTGCTTGCTGCTGCAGGTATTCCTATGCCTAGAGGTATTCTCGTTAAAGATATTTCAGATCCTCAGTTTGTGGATCAATATTGAGAATGGGTAAGTAAACTTCCTCCCCACAGTGGAATAGTCTATAAACCAAATACTGACTCTTCAGGAGGCGATGGAGTCGTTATGGGAGAAGCTCGTTTTCCGCACGTAATTATTGATAGAGCTAAACAGTATATAAAGGAAAATGGAAAAAAGAGTCAAGCTTTTCTCATTGAAGAACGGATTGATCCTCCGCCTGCTCCTGGTTTAGCAAAACATATTAAAGAGTTACGAGATAAAACAGATCTAAAAGATTGGGAGTATAGAGAATTTCAACCCGAAGATCTTGATTTTAACTTTCGAGTTATTACGACGCTTAGTCTTCAACCTGAGATTATTGATGCAGAGGTACGCTACCACTTGAAAGACGATCAACCTGTTAATGTCAGTAAAGGTGCAGGAGCCTTACGTACCCATGTTCTGCAAGATCCTGAACTTGTTGCTAAGGCTCATGCTACTGCACGGCAAGCAGTAGCAGCAGTTTATCGTCATGTTCAAAAAAAAGGTGAGGCGCAATCTTTACCAAATTTTGTCGGAGTTGATCTTATCCCCGGCCAAGATGGGAAGGTATATGTTATGGAAGTGCAAGGTGGGCCTGGAGGATTTGGGACGTTGGCAGAAATTGATGGCAAACCAAACCAAGCAATTTCTAAAGTTTTAATCCCTGCACAAGAAAAAGTACTACAAAAGCATGTTAAAAATCGTAAACCCATACATCCTGAGCACCTACGAAGTATTCCACCAAATGGAGCTACAGAACTAATCCGGCATCGCTCATATTATCAAAGTGAAAATTTCCCAGCCGCTCAAGAAGCATATTATAACTTTTTAATGAAGCTTGGGGATTTTTCACTTACCAGCTTGGTGGAGGACTTTGGCAATATGGCTGAAGAGACCGGGGATTATACGTATGCTCTGCGATATGCTAATGACCTTATCGCTAGAGAACCAGACAATCCTCTTTACCAAGAATACAAAACTAAATTTGAAGAGCTTTCACGAAAGAAAGAGCAATAGATACTTTCGCAAGCATGCTACAATGGATGTATGGAGACACTTTTGCTTCCCCTTCTTGTCATAATTATTGGTTTTGTCATCGTCATCTTTTTCTTCAACAAAAAACTCTCAGAGCTCAAAAAGCAAAACACCGATCAGACATTGCTTGAATGGCTAAAAGTTATGCAAAGGACAGTTGATACCAGCTCCTCTCATATGATCCGCACCCTTCAAGAAAATTCTAAACAACTCAACGATAGACTTGATAAAGCAGCATCAGTTATGAGAGATGTCGGTGTTGAAGTTGGACAAATGAGTGAGATTGGCAGATCCATGAAAGAACTGCAGGATTTTCTCAAAAGTCCAAAGCTTCGCGGCAATATCGGTGAGCAAGTTCTCAAAGATCTTATTACCCAAACCTTTCCAAAAAATAGTTTTAACCTACAGTATCAATTCAGATCAGGAGAAAAGGTCGATGCGGCAATCAAAACAGATGGTGGCATTTTGCCAATCGACGCAAAATTTCCTATGGAAAACTTCCAGCGCATGATGAAACACAATACAAACGATCCAGAATATTCTGCTTTGCAGAAAGAATTTGTTAGAGATATCAAAAAACATATCGATGCAATTGCCAAAAAATACATTTTGCCGGATGAAGGGACAATGGATTTTGCGCTGATGTACGTACCAAGTGAGGCAGTATTTTATGAAGTGGTGAACACCGATGAACTCATGAATTACTCTCGCGACCAACGGATTTATGTCGTTTCTCCAAGCACGTTATATGCACACTTGCAAACGATTCTTCTCTCATTTGAAGGTAAAAAAATAGAAACGCAATCACGCGAAGTTTTTCAACTGCTTCGAGCACTGCAAATTGATTATGAAAAAGTAAATGAGTCGCTGGATCTTTTAGGCAAACACATGGGCAATGCTTCAAACCAATTCACCAATGTGCAAAAAGGAGTACACACCCTGGGCCAAAAACTTTCTTCAGCAAAACGGCTAGAGCTTAATAAAAAAACAAACTAATATCCCGTAAAATCTTCCAACTGAATATTTTCTTCAGCGATGCCTCCATCAACTAATGACTTCTTTGTCTCCTCCACCATTTTTGCTGAACCAACAATATAAAAGGCTGCAGCTTTTAAATTCTTTACATATTTTTTGAGCAATTCAGAAGAAATCCTTCCAACTTCACCAGACCAATCTGAAGCAATATATTTTTGATTCGTGAGGGTATAAACCACTCGTATCTGCTTATTGTTCTTTGCGATCTCCAAAAGTGAATCATAAAAAATAACCTCTTCCTGTTTTGAAAAAGACGCAAAAAGCGTGATGGGCTTTGAGAGCTTTTGTTCTGCAAGTGAATGCAACAAACTATGAAACGGTGTTATGCCAATGCCACCTGTAAGAAACACTTTTTCCAAAGGTTCATCTTTGGGCAAAAGAAACCATCCCATCGGACCAAAGAAGTTAACTGGTGTTCCAGGGCGAAGATTTGCCAAATGTTTTTTGAAAGAACTTTCGATCACTTTCGTCGTAATCATCAAATATTTTTTTTCAGTTGGCGATGAAGAAATGGTAAAATATCTGCTTGTTCCCCGGTCGTCTGGATTCTCATGAGAAAGAGTAAGATACATATATTGTCCTGGAAAAAAATCAAAAGAAGCTTTTGAACGATCAAAATAAAATAAAAAAGTATCTTTGGCAACTTGTTCTTTTTTGATAAATGATAAAATAAATGATTTTGCATTTGCCATTGTTTTGTTATAGCAAAAATGTGCTAGAATAGCCACATGCCCAAAACATCCCTCAACCAACAACAACTCCAAGCAGTCAATCATGGCAAGGGACCACTTCTCATCATTGCAGGTGCAGGTACTGGCAAAACAACCGTCATCACTAAACGCATCGAACATTTGATCCTGGAAGAAAAAGTCTCACCAGCAAATATATTGGCACTCACCTTTACTGAAAAAGCAGCACAAGAAATGCAAAATCGTATTGATGAAATTTTGCCGTATGGTTACACCGATATGTGGATAGAAACCTTTCATGCATTTTGCGACCGCATCCTACGAGCGGAAGCAATTCATATCGGGCTCAATCCTCGCTTTGATATGATGACAGAGGCAGAGTCACTGCTTTTTCTCAAGAAACATCTTTTTGATTTTGACCTTGACTACTTCCGACCACTTGGCAATCCAATGAAATTTCTTCAAGGCATGTTACAACATTTTTCAAGGCTTCGAGATGATGATATCAATCCTGACCACTATCTTGCCTACGCACAAAAGCTCAACTCGACCACACCTGAAGATGAAGAAGAAACAAGAAAGACACGAGAGCTTGCAAATGCCTTTAAAAAATATGAAGACTTGAAAGCAAAAGAAGGTGTTATGGACTTTTCTGATCTTATCAGTAATACTTTAAAACTTTTCAGAACAAGAAAAAATGTCTTAGAGCGTTATCAACAGCTTTTTCAGTATGTGTTGGTTGATGAATTTCAAGACACCAATTTTGCCCAAAACGAAATGGCAATTCTCCTTTCAGGAAAAGAGCAAAATATCACTGTTGTTGGTGATGATGACCAAAGCATTTATCGCTGGCGAGGAGCTGCAATTGCCAACATGATGCAATTCCGATCGCACTTCCCAAAAGCTGAGATTATAACGCTAACCCAGAACTATCGTTGTACCCAGAATATTTTGGATGGAGCATACAAACTCATTCAATACAACAACCCTGATCGGTTGGAAGTCAAAGAAAATATTGATAAAAAATTGATAAGCATGCGGGAAATAAAAGGTGAGGAGATAGAATGTGTGTATACCAATCGGGTTGAAGATGAAGCAGAAGAAGTTACAAAAAAAATTAAAGCAGAAGTCAAAAAAACAAATCGTCCCTACAACGAATTTGCTATTTTGGTCCGTGCCAATGATCATGCGACACCATTTCAGAGAGCACTTGAAAGGGCTCATATACCGTATCAATTTTTGGGACCAGGACATCTTTTTCAACAAGAAGAAATTAAGGATTTGATTGCATACTTGCATGCTCTTGCCAATTTTGAAGATACTTCATCGCTGTATCGAGTTTTAACACTTTCTGTCTTTGATCTTGAAGCCCGCGATATTGCCGCAACACTGAACTTTGCGAAGAGAAATAACTCCTCTCTTTTTGAAGCAATGGAACAAATTGTCGACAGTACACTTACAACAACAGGAAAAGAAAAAGTAACCAGAATTGTCGATATGATGAAACGGCATTTGGCACTTGTTCCTCGTGAAACAGCAGGACAAATTCTTTATTATTTTTTTGAAGACTCAGGACTTTTAGGGCATTATCTTGATCCGCGATCTGCTCGGACAGAAAAAGAGGCACAAAACGTTGCAAAGTTTTTTGATAAACTACAATCTTTTGCTGCCGGACGTGTTGATGCATCGGTTTTTGCTGTTGTTGACTGGCTCGATCTGTCAATGGAGCTTGGTGAGAGTCCCATGAGTGCTGAGATTGATTGGACAAAAAATAACGCAGTTAATATTTTAACCATTCATGCAAGTAAAGGCCTTGAATTTCCCTTTGTTTTTGTGACAAACTTAGTAACCCAGCGTTTTCCAAGTCGTGACCGAAAAGAACAAATTCCCGTCCCTTCAGATATTATCCGTGAAGAGCTTCCAACTGGTGATGAAAATTTACAAGAAGAACGACGGCTATTTTATGTGGCGATGACACGGGCAAAAGATAAACTGTTTTTGACCGCAAGCCGTTTTTATGGTGAAGCCAAGCGGGATCGAAAAATTTCTCCTTTTGTTGTTGAATCATTAGGTGAAGCAAGCGTTACGAGTATTATGAACAAGCAAACTGTGCGAGATACAGGACAGCAGCTTTCGTTATTGGAACTCTTTAACGCCAACATCCAAAACCAAGATACGAAAAAGACCAATGAACAAATGACAAACGACCACCAACCAACAACAACAATTACCTATGTATCGTATTCACAATTGCAAACATTTCAAACCTGTCCGCTTCACTACAAACTTCGCTATCTCCTCAATGTGCCAACTTCTCCTTCGCCAGCTCTTAGTTATGGAGTGAGTGTGCATAGTACACTTCGGGATTTTTATCAGCTGAAAAAAGATCAACAGAGAGTCACTCCAACAACAATTACGGCAATTTTGAAAGATACTTGGATCAATCAAGGATATACCGGCAAAACGCATGAACAACAAGCTTACAATCAGGCAGAAAAAATGTTGTTGTCATTTGCTGAAAAAAGCTTGCAGGAGAAAACCGACACGATTGCCATTGAGTTGCCTTTTAACTTTTGGCTCAATAAACAACTTAAAGTTGGTGGAAGAATTGACCGGATTGATCGGCTTTCTGATGGACGAATTGAAATTATTGATTACAAAACAGGCAGTAATGTACCAACTGAAAAAAAAGTCAAAGAAGATTTTCAGTTATCATTTTATGCACTTGCTGCAACAAATGTCCGCGACGCAATCCTGAATAAAACACCTGAAGAAGTTGTACTGACACTTTTCTATCTTGAAGCAAATAAAAAGTTGTCAACAACAAGAACAAAAGAGGAGTTAGAACAAGCAAAAGAAAAAATTCTGTCACTTGTTGGTGAAATTTCTCGAAGTAGTTTTCATTGTAGTGGCGGAATGTTTTGTAAAAATTGTGAGTACAAAATGGTATGCCAGAGCTTTTCATAGGCATGTTTTTTTGCTTCTTCTGGCAAATTTAGGTATAATATATTCCCTAGGAAGAAGGACCGCTACTGTTCTAAACAAAAGTTTCGAATAGAGGAAAGTCCAGACAACGGTATGTAGGGGATGGAGCTTACACTCCAGCTAGTAATAGCCAGTGTCTAAATTCTTTATCTCACTAAACGGAATTTGGAACAGATCTTGAACTGACAAGATTTGAGAGCAGCAGAGACGAGTGAGTATGAAACGGGCAATCCTACCTGTTGTAACTTCCGAACGGTACGTGAATTTTTTTAAGAAATTCAAAGGCACATACCTGAGTACCAAAGATGAAGGCATCCTGACTAAAGCAGGATGAATTGACAATAAATTAATTCAAGAGAAATTGCGGTCTGATTCCGATTTGGAATCAAACAGAATCTGGCTTATTCTCTTCCTAGGGGCTTTTTTAACAGCTCATTAACCACTTGCGCTGGTATAGAAACGCAGCGCAAATCGCCAAAATCTTCTGGAGACAATAAATAACATTAGTGCACAAGCAATAAAGCCAATAACATCACCAACCAATACTTTTTGTAAAATTTCTTTCGCAGGAGTGACAATAACAACCGTCAACGGAAAAAGAAGAATCAACAGATACAAACTTGCTCCCTTATAGATTTCTTGAGGAAATTTTGAAATTTGATTGATCTGATAAAGCAAATCAGCAAGATTTGAAAGCTTTGGGAACCAAATAGTCAGCGTCATGATCAGCATCCAAAACGAATAAATAATCATCACAGAAAAAACAACCAAAACAATAAATCCCAAAAGCACCAAAGGTGTGACAATAACTCGCATAGTAAATAAGACATACGCAAGAAAACCAACACCCCAGATAAGACGTATCAAATGTGTATAGGTAATATTGAGACACGTCATAAGAAACTGAGAATCAATCGGCTTGGTCAAAATACCATCCAAACGTCCAAAGTTGATAGTTGTTGAAAATTGATTGAATCCTCGCGAGAAGAACATATAAAAGAAACTATAAATAATATTGTACATTCCAGCCAAAATCAACAATTCATTACGAGACCACCCAAATATATGAGATGTTTTTGATGTAAGAAGCAGCATTTGAACAATCGTAAATGATGCCCAAATCGTATGAGCAATAGTGCTATTAACTAAATCTGCCCGATATGCAAGAAGCCTTGCAAAATTGAGACGCAGCAACATTTTGTAAACTTTGGTATAGTGTTTTGTTTTTTTGAAAAATATTTCCATACTTTATTGTCCGACAGCCGTATACTGCTTTATCCCTTCTTGCCACAGTTTTTTATAAATCAGTAGACAAATTCCTAACCAAAAAAATTCCATGAACAACACCTGCCACAACTCAAGAACAGTTAGTTTGCCTTCAAAGGCAATGACAGGAAAATAAATCATATAAGCAAAAGGCATCTTTGATACAATTTGCTCAAGCCATGAAGGCAAAAAAGCAAGCGGCATAAGCAAACCTGAAAAAATAACAATCATCACGTTGGTCGCTTCAAATGCACCTCTCGTCTCTGTCAACCAAAAAGCTAATATCCCAATGATCATCTTAAAAATAAATGTCAGCAAAAATGCAACAATCGCAATAATAACACTCAGAAACAATACGTCAGGACTTTTTGCGAAAGCAAACAATCCCGGAAAAAATCCGACAAAAACGACAAGTAATAAAATTCCTAAAATACCTTGAAGCAGACGATACGCAAGCTCATTAAAAAATATCAACCAAAAATAGGAAAAGGGTTTTAAAAGATACGAACTAAGACCTCCTTCTTGAATATCAATTGTCCCCACATGCTCTTCTTGATGGCACATAATAATCGCATTGATAATAATTGCGAGCAAATAATAAGAAGTAATTTCATTGCTTGTCCACCCAGGGATATGGGATGCACCACGCCAAAAAAGAATCATAATAAGCGGCGTAATAATACCAAGAAGAAACCATACAAAAATCCGGCTTCTATCCTCAATCACTTCTTGAAATTGGAGGAGTATTATTTTTAGGTTACGCATAGCTTATCTTTTGTGGTGTGAAAAAACATCATGAATAATATCTTCGATATTTGGTTCTTCAATATTGAGATCTTCAACCGTAAAGGTATCCAGTAACTTCGCCGCAACTTTACTGGATGCTTCTCGTGGTACTGACAATAATACTTTTGTCCCTTCAACCCCAATAACTTTTCCGAGTTTTTCAAACTTGCTTCTCTCAATTTCTTTTTCAAAAACAACACTAATAGTTTTATATTTTGCATATTTTTTAACAATGTCAGAAAGCGCACCATCATAAAGCACCTTTCCGTGATCAATAATAATGACACGCTCACAGAGTTGTTCAACATCTTTCATATAATGACTGGTTAGAAGGATTGTCGCGTTATAGCGTTTGTTGTATTCTTTAACAAAGTCCCGCAACTTTTGCTGCATCACCACATCAAGACCAATGGTAGGTTCATCAAGAAAAAGCACTCTAGGTCTATGCAGAAGTGCTGCTATGAGTTCACATTTCATCCGCTGACCAAGAGATAACTTACGGACTTGGATATCCAAAACTGATTTGACATCAAGCAGTGTTGTCAATTCATCAAGCGTTTGATTGTAGTCTTTGTCTGAGATTTCATAAATTTCTTTATTGAGGAGAAACGAATCACTTGCCGGCAAATCCCACCATAGTTGATTTTTTTGTCCCATGACAAGCGAGATTTGCTTGAGAAATAC
>DASQPC010000063.1:0-4836 GCA_035644155.1 Candidatus Methylomirabilota bacterium | reverse complement strand
GAGCGATTGACTGGTAAACCGATTGTTCAGCTATTTGATCTAGTTGCTGGTACATCAACAGGTGGCATTATCGCTTTAGGGTTAACAATTCCGGATGCCACAGGAAAAGTGCCTCGCTACAGTGGTGCTGATATGGTTGAGCTTTATACGACCAAAGGCGACCAAATTTTTTCTCGTACTTTCTTGCATGAGATTTTGGCATTGGGCAATTTACTGGAGGAAAAGTATGAATCAGCAGGTATTGAGCGGACTCTTCGAAAATATTTTGGCGAGATGATGCTTTCTGAAACCCTAACCGATGTGTTGATTACTGCTTATAATATAGAAAGGAGAGATGCGTATTTTTTCAAAAGCAGTAAAGCCAAAAAACAAGAGGATCGCAATTTTTATGTCAGAGACGTTGCCCGAGCTACAGCTGCTCCTCCAACCTTTTTTACACCTGCCAAAATTCAAAATATCAGCAAATCACAAGAATTTGTTTTGATTGATGGAGGTGTTTTTGCAAACAACCCAGCAATGTGTGCATATGCTGAAGCCAAAGCGCGTTTTCCTGCGACAAATGATATTATGCTTGTTTCTGTTGGAACAAGTGGCAGTAAGAAACCATATATTTATGAGCAAGTGAGGAATTGGGGAAGCGCGAAGTGGGTAGTGCCTATTTTGGAGATTATGATGGATGGTGTTATGCAAACAGTTGATTACCAATTAAAACAAATTTTTGCACTCCAACCTCAAGCAAATACGTTTTATACTCGTCTTCAAGCAATGACTGAAGGGAAAATTCCTTTTGATGAACCAACAGAAGTCAATATTCGACTGCTGAAAGAATTTGCAGGGAAATATATTGACGCCAATCAAGATCTTCTTGAATGCCTTGCCTGCCACCTCGTTGAAGCAAGCTAAATGGTTTTGACCCTTGACAGGGTATTTACTATATGATATAAAATTACAGCTCTCTTTGGATTCAAAGATACAGGGGTTAAGCTCCGTGTATCTTTTGTTGCATTGAAAGCATTGCCCACACCTTAATATAACAATGCCGAAACAGACCGACGCACAAGACAATATTATTAGACAGAATTGGGGGAAAGAGTATCCCGTTTTACCAGAGCTAGATCTTCTTGCTGTCCAAAAAGCATCCTACAAACTTTTCCAAGAGAAAGGAATTGCAGAAATTTTAGAAGAAATCTCACCTGTTGATGATTTTACCGGCAAAAACTGGAATCTTGCCTTCCACGATCACAAAATCGGCAAACCAACTATCGATCCAGAGCTAGCATTGATTAAAGGATTGACATATAATGCGCCATTAACTGTTAATGTTACTCTTATCAACAAAAAAACAGAAGAAACTCACAAAGCAGAAGTTTTCTTAGGAGATATCCCTCAAATGACGACTCGAGGAACATTTGTGGTAAACGGTATTGAGAGAGCAGTTGTGAATCAACTTGTTCGTTCTCCTGGCGTTTTCTTTACAGGGACACAAGATCCAATCACTGGGAAAACCTTATACTCTACAGAAATTCGACCAGTGCATGGTTCATGGCTTGAATTTGCGACAACTCGTTATGGAACTGTTACCGTCAAGATTGATCGACGTCGAAAATTCCTCGCAACAACATTCCTTCGTGCATTAGGTATTTCAGATAATGAAGCACTCAAAGGGAAATTCCAATCCTTAGCGGGTGAAGATGGCAAAGTAGCGCTTATTGAAAATACCTTGCAAAAAGATGAGACAACCAGTGAAACAGAAGCATTGGTTGAAATCTTTAAAAAAATGCATCCTGGAGAACCAGTTGTGTTGGATAAAGTTAAAGAATACTTTACCAATCTTTTCTTCAACAATAGACGATATGATTTGGGTGCAGTAGGTCGATACAAAATCAACAAACGATTGCAAAATGTTCCAGGTTTTTCTTCATCAAAAGAACGCGTTTTGGCAATTGAAGATATTATTTCAACGATTGCCGGTCTTATTCTTCTTGAACAAGGAAAAGGTGATGTTGATGATATTGATAGTCTTTCTAACCGAAGAATTAGAAGTGTTGGAGAGCTCGTTGCAACCAATGCATTCCGCGTTGGAGTTTTGCGAGTTGAGCGAAGCATTAAAGAACGCATGAGTCTTATCCAAGCTGATGTGCCAGTTACTGTTGGAAACCTTATTAATGCACGTCCAATCATGGCTGCAATTAATGAATTCTTCAGAACCTCTCAGCTTTCAACAATCCTTGACCAAACAAATCCTCTTTCAGAAATTGATAATCTTAACCGTTTGACCGTCATGGGAACCGGTGGTATCTCTCGTGAGCGCGCAGCTTTCTCAATTCGTGATATCAATAGTAGTCAATATGGAAGAATTGATCCGATCCGAAGTCCTGAAGGTCCAAACATCGGTCTTGTTACGTATATGGCACTGTATTCAAAGGTTAATGACTATGGTTTCTTAGAAGCGCCATATAGAAAAGTTGTCAAAGAGAAAAAGGGAAGTAAGACGATTGTTAAAGTTACTGACGAAATTGTGTATATCACAGCTGATGACGAACGAGAAAAATATGTTACGCATGCAGGCGTTACTATTTCAGACGAAGGAGAAATTTTAGACGCTCGTGTGCCTGCTCGTTACAAAGGTGACTTTCTTGAAGTTGATCGAGAAATGATTGAATATATTGATGTGGTGCCACGACAAGTTGTTGGTACTAGTGCATCACTTATTCCTTTTATTGCACATGATGAGGCAAACCGTGCTCTGATGGGAACCCACATGCAATGTCAAGCTGTGCCACTTATCAATCCACAAAGTCCAACTGTTGGGACAGGTATGGAAGGAACAATAGCAGAAGTTATGGGTCGAGTTGTCAAAGCTCCATTTGATGGAAAAGTGTTCTTTGTTGATTCAACAAAGCTTGTTTTGGAAAGAAAAGATGGCGAAAAGGCTGTCTTCCCAATTGAAACCTTTGAGAGAACATCCCAAGCAACAGCCTATACACAACGTCCACTTGTCAAACAAGGTCAAGCTGTCAAAAAGGGCGACGTTATTATTGATGGTCCATCTGCGCAAAATGGAGAACTTGCACTTGGTCGAAATCTTTTGATTGCTTACACATCTTTGGATGGACTCGGCTATGAAGACGCTATCGTTATCTCAGAAAATTTGGTTAAAGAAAATGTTTTGTCCTCAATCCACATTGAAAAATACGAAGCAGCAGTTGTTGAAACCAAGCTTGGTCCTGAAGAAACAACGCGAGATATTCCAAATGTTTCAGAAGAAGATCTTGCTAATCTTGATGAAGAAGGTATTGTTGTTGTCGGATCAGAAGTATCCCCTGGTGCAATTTTGGTTGGAAAGATCGCTCCAAAAGGTGAGACAGAGCTCACCGCTGAAGAAAGATTACTTCGCGCAATTTTTGGTGAACAAGCACGAGAAGTCAGGGACACATCGCTTCGTATGCCTCACGGCGAACGCGGAACTGTTATCTCAGTCCAGATTCTTGACCGCAAACAAGGCGACGAGTTAGAGCCTGGCACAATGCGAAAGATTATTGTTGAAGTTGCACAATTTCGTCACGTTTCAGTTGGAGACAAACTTGCAGGACGACACGGTAACAAAGGTATCATTTCTCGAATTCTTCCTGTTGCTGATATGCCTTACCTTGCTGATGGAACACCAATTGATATTATTATTTCTCCAGTGTCAATTTTGGCCCGTATGAATTTGGGACAGATTCTTGAAGCACATCTGGGATTTGCAGCAGAGAAGCTTGCTATGAAAATTGGGGTGCCAGCTTTTGAGAAGATTGAAGAAGACAGGATGGTTGAGCTTATCAAAAAAGCAGGTCTTCCAGTCGATGGAAAGAGTCAATTATTTGATGGAAAAACAGGTAAACCATACGAAAATCCAGTAGTTGTGGGTATTGAATACATCATGAAGCTTATTCACATGGTTGAAGACAAGACTCATGCCAGGTCAACCGGACCATACTCACTTGTTACCCAGCAGCCACTTGGTGGAAAAGCACAAATGGGAGGACAGAGACTGGGAGAAATGGAAGTCTGGGCACTTGAATCACACCGTGCACGATACATCTTGCAGGAAATGCTCACCATCAAGTCAGATGATGTTGTTGGACGTGCAAAAGCTTTTGAGGCAATTGTTAAAGGAACAGATATCCCAACACCAAAAGTTCCTGAATCATTTAAGGTGCTTATTAAAGAATTGCAATCGCTTGGTTTGAATGTTGTACCAACTGATGCAGTAGCGTATAATGAGCTTTCGGAAGAAAAAGAGGAGAAAGCAGCTGATGTAGTCAAAGAAGAAGTGGCACAGCTTGAAGAATCTTTGGAAGTTTCAGAGGTTGCTGAGGGAGAGATAAAAGAAGCAGAGGCAGAACCAGAAGAAGAGCCGACATTGGAAGATCTCAAAAAATCAGATCTTGATCTAGCAGCCTAAAAATACTATGAATAACAATAATAAAAGTAAAAATATTCTAAAAGACTTAAATATTTCAGACTTTAAGTCATTGAAACTCCTTTTGGCAAAGAGTGATGACATTTTGCAATGGTCATATGGTGAAGTAACCAAGCCTGAAACCATTAATTATCGTACACTTCGACCTGAAAAAGATGGTTTGTTTGATGAGCGCATCTTTGGCCCAACGAAAGACTGGGAATGTTACTGTGGAAAATACAAGAGAATCCGCTATCGAGGTATTATCTGTGATAAATGTGGTGTTGAAGTAACACTTTCTAGAGTAAGGCGTGAAAGACTAGGGCACATTACTTTATCATCTCCTGTTGCACACGTTTGGTATTTCAAAGGTGCTAGTAGTGCATTATCAC
>DASQPC010000062.1:0-2360 GCA_035644155.1 Candidatus Methylomirabilota bacterium | reverse complement strand
TGTCCAGGTTGTTATTATCCAACTTGCATCAGCCTTTTTTGCATTTCCAGAACAGGTAGGGACAAATTTTTTAACATCCGTTCTTGTTGGTATTGGTGTGCTGTTTATACTTCTCAAAACTCCTTCTTTTATGATGCAGTTGGTGTTTTATAACACTGGACGAAGCATCGTTAAAAAAGTTACAGGACAACTTATGAATGTGATGAGTGGTAAAAAAGAGGCGAAGGATATTCCGCAACAGTCATCAGGTGGGAGGATAATAACACCAAGAAAGGTGATTGCAGCATGAAAATCAGAAATATTCCCGCACAAATCACAACAGTTGAAGATAAAATTGTCGGCAATTTAAGTTTGACGCAAATGATTCTTTTTATGATCCCTATCTTTTGGTTTATGCTTGTCTATACCCTATTTTACCCATTTATGCAGTATTCTTGGTACAAGTTACCAATTTTTCTCATTATTGCTGTATTCTCTCTTATTCTTGCAATTCGGGTAAAAGAAAAGATAATTCTTTCATGGGTTACTATTCTGCTTCGATATACCACACGATCAAAATATTATGTGCTTAACAAAAATGATTCATATTTACGGCAAATGGATGTTGTGTCTTTTGATAAAGAGAAAGCAAAAGCCAAAGAACAAGCTTTTGTAAAAGAGAAAAAGTCTGTTACTGATAAAACTTTTTCTTTTCGTGATTTTGTCAAACTTGAAAATTTGCTTACCGATCCACGATTTAGTTTTTCCATAAAATCACACAAGAAAGGAGCGCTACATGTGGCTTTTGAACAAAAAAAATAAAAAAACCTCATCAAGAAGACAAATTCAAATAAAAGAAGTCAAAGACGGCATCCTTATCTTGCCACAGAATAAATACAGAATGATCGTTGAAACCTCATCGGTTAATTTTGAGTTGAAAAGCGATAAGGAACAAGATGTTTTACTTGATAATTTTCAAAACTTTTTAAATTCGCTTGCTTGCCCAATTCAAATTCTGATCAGAGTCAGAGAGGTTGATGTCGCAGGATATTTAGAACAAATTGCGCAAAAGAAAGAAATCGAAAAAGAGGCTGTCTACAGAGAGCAAATTGAAAATTATTCCAAATTTATCAGACAAGTCGTATCAGGCAACAAAATTTTAACCAGAAGATTTTATATTATTATTCCTTATGAACACATCAGCCGTGAGAAAGATTTTAGTGTGATTAAAGAACACATGTATTTACAAAAAGATTTGGTGCTTCGAGGTCTTGAAAAACTTGGGATGAAAGCAAGAAGTCTTGATAGTCTTGAGGTGCTCAATCATTTCTACAGCTTCTATAATCCTGAACAAGCAAAAACGCAAGATTTGAAAAAACAATCGATACAAATGCTTTTGGAGGATACCTATGTTTAAATTGCCAACGCCTAAATGGGAAAATGATGTACGAATGTATAAAAAAGTTTTCAAAAGGTTACAGAAAAGAAAAGCTCAAAAAACCCTTTTGAAAAAATCTTTTGAGTATAACTTTGGTGAGCAAGACCAAGTTGATCTTCTCTCTTACTCCGGTCTTGAAGAAAACACTTCATATCTACAAATGGGTGAAACATTTGTCAGAACGCTTTTTATCTCTGGCTATCCCTTTGTCGCAACAACGGGGTGGCTCAATATGCTTATTAATTTTAATCATAATATTGATATTTCCTATCATGTCGAGCAGGTTAATCCACTTATTGCGCTTCCTAGTCTCAACCGGAAAATTACCGAGCTTGAATCACGTAAGAGAACAATGCTTAAGGATGGCAAAATGATAGGTTCTGAGCTCACCGATCCGCTTGAGTCAGCAATCGAGCTTCGGGACAACATTCAACGAGGACAAGAAAAGCTTTTTCAAATTTCAATCTATATGACAATTACAGCACAGTCCCTTGAAGAATTAAACAAAATCACAACTACTTTAGAAACAGTCATGGCAACAAAACTTTTCTACATCAAAACCGCAACCTTTCAACAACTTGAAGGCTTACAATCTGTCTTGCCACGAGGAGAAAATACCTTGCAACAGAAAAGAAATTTAGATAGTTCAAGTGCTACGCTTACTTTTCCTTTTGTCTCAAGCGAGTTAGTGCAAGAATCAGGTATGTTATATGGCATTAATAAATCAAATAATTCTTTGGTTATAATCGACAGATTTTCTCTAAACAATGCCAACAGTATTATCTTTGCCCAATCAGGTTCAGGCAAAAGTTATACTGCTAAAGTTGAAATCCTAAGACAACTTATGCAGGGAACAAAAGTCATTGTGTTTGATCCTGAACGCGAATATAAACAACTGGCAGCATCAGTGAATGGAACATACATCAAACTTTCCGCTAAATCA
>DASQPC010000061.1:0-17686 GCA_035644155.1 Candidatus Methylomirabilota bacterium | reverse complement strand
CGTAACAACATGGGCGTACCTGTTCTTGATGCTGCCGGCAATCAATTATGGCAACAAAACGGACCCACTATCCTTGAATTGAATCTTGCGACAGGTCGGTCTGAACAGAGATATAATCCACGCGCATTTGATCCAAATAATCAAGATATTGTTGGCAATGTTGCTCGTTGGAGAGAGGCAACAGCACATGTCATCGGCGCAGAAGTAAGGACTGTCTTGCAAGATATTCTTGATGGAAAAGTAAATCATTTGGGGCGTATTGTTGATACGATTAAAAGGAAAAAAGAAGCACGAGGTCCTGGGGGAGAAGGAATCAGACAGGCAAAAGAAGAGATGACTGCGCAAATAACGACGTTGGAAGCAGATAGAACAACGCTTGCAAATCAAGAGAAAGGAGTAGGTGATTATCAGAGAAAAGTTGCTGAGATCACAGCGGAGATAGAGAGGTTGCGTGCGGAGCAAAGACGAGCAGAAGCAAGTGTTACTATTATATCTCCAGGTGGTGGTCCTATTCCTGTGGGCACTACGATTGAAGCTGCTTTACAGGAGGCACTTGGCTCTCAGTCTTCGGTTGCAGTGGTGATTAATGGTACGACAATTTCTTCTCTTTTTGATGCTGAAGCAACATTGGATGGGCAAATAAATGCGGATTTTCAACATTATATTGATACAGCGATCAACCCATTGCTTGTAGGAAGAAATTCACCTGATGTGACGCAACTTGTCAATGATGAACAAGGAAGAATATTGAGTCGCTACCAAGCCCGTATTGAAAACATTGAGAATCGAAAGCAGCTTGTCAATGACGTTTTGCAAAGAATCCAAACTGCCAGAGATGGCATAATAGATAAACAAGGAGAACTCACCAGTGACGCAACTGAAGGAAGACGAGAAGCGACAGGTTTTCTCATAGGACTTCCTGCCGCGCGTACCCGGATAGAAAGTTGGACAATTCCTCCTCCTGCGGTTGGTGCTCCGGCAGTTGCTGATTTACGAACTATTGCGTTGCAAACTGAGACATTTGATACGCTTATGCAGCGGATTAATGTATCATATGGAGTAAATCCTGCTTTTGGTTGGCCGGAAGGAGAAAACGGCGATGCGGATCATCGAACGATGCTTCTTAACGCTATGACAGAAGCCCGAGCCGGTGCAATTGAACCACGTGTTTTTGCACCAACTCCTGGATTGAGTGACGTACTTAATCCGTCTTTGTGGGGATTAGCTGAAGTTGATCTTCTTGCGCTTCCATCACAAGAAATTCGCGATCGTATGACAGCGCGACATCCTGCAATTGTGCCTCCTTTTGGTGGTGTTGTACCGCCTATTCCTCAGATTGCTACAATAGATGCGCTCAAATCTGAAGTCGCAAGTCGGATCGCTGCAAGACAACGAGCAATGCAACGAGTAACAAGAGAGATTGAAGGAAGAAGAAGAACGCTTGAAACACAAGTAACAAATCTTGATACCAATGGTCTTCCAACTCCTCGAATTGATGCTATAGGGCGTGCTGTGGATCGTTACGCTCAAATTAGAGAACGTGTTACAACGATGACAGGCCAAGAGCTTAACGACTTTTTATCGCTCAATATCGCCGCTGATCCGACGAGATATTTAGCAGCGGAACAAGGGCAATTTGAAGCAACTGTCAATATGTATCGCCTCATCTTTGGTCATCAAGAAGATGATCAGTCCAATGTTACATTTGGAAATGAAAGAGGGCCTAATGCTGCTTTTCGAAGAAATTTTGAAGCACTTAACTCTCAGCAACTTGCTGAAAGCTTGCGAGAGCGGTTTCTGCTTCGCATTATGGATCCACAAACCGGTGCTCCTCGTCCGGTTGCTACACTGAGGGAAGCAATTTATTCGCTACGATGGGAAATGGGGCTTCCTGTCGGTACTCCTCCTGTGCGAAGACCTGCTCAAATAACTCTTGGAGAATTAGCAAGCTTTCTCTCTGAAACGCTTATCTTTGGCAGGATTGAGCCAACACTCGCAACGGCTGATGTGTGATACACTTACTCTATGACAACACAAGATGTTATCAAACTGCTTCCTATTGATGAAACGATAAAAATGCAGGTTCTGAAGATGTATGATTATATGGATCCGGCGCAAAAATTGGCAATTCAACGAATAGCTTGGAATACGTATGATTTTATGTCTGCGCAACAGGTTGATGATATGGTAGAGTTGCAACTGGATAAGGTGAGAGAAGGAGATGGCAAACTCGGAATTGATTTTTATGATACCGCGCTCAAACACGCAGATCAGCAGATACAAAAAGAGCTCCAAGAATCTTCCGGTGCTGTTGATTTAGCAACGGCAAGGCAATCAATGGAGCAAATTATTCGTGAAATGCAAGAAGCCAAACCTGCTAAAAAATCTCCAAAAGTTCAGTAAGTTTTAGACCTCAACAATAATACCGCTTTCAAATTCTTTGAACTGTATCATGTTTTGCGTAAAGAAATCTTGCAGACGCTTGTAAAATTCTTTTCTTGCTTCATCCCGCCATTGCCAGTCGTGGATTGGAATAATCACTTTTGGTTTGAGGGCTAGGGCTTTTTCAACAGCTTGCGTAATCATCCAAGAAGGTCCCATCAGAGGGAGAGCTACAATTTCTTGTTTGGTTGAAAAACTCATTGAATCGCCAGGATGACAAAGTCTTCCAAAGATTTCAAACATCACATGTTCAGGAGCAAGTTTATCAAAAACCCGTTCATGGTTGGTTTTGATTACTTTGACCACGTCATTTCCCTGAATTGAAGCTTTGATGTTTTCTTTTTCTAAAAGCGTGACAACGGAGAGATTACTCACAATCTGTACTTGCGGAAATTTTGCTAAAAGCTCTTTGATAAACGGAATATGAAAATGATCTGGATGTTCATGGGTGATAAGAATGGTTGTCAATTTGGCAATACTCGCCACAGAGAGGGCCTGTTTTTGATAGGTAAAAATACCCGGATCAATAAGAATTGTTGTCGTTCCTTCTTCAACCAATAGACATGAATGCAGATGTTTTGAAATTTTCATAATCTAAGTATAGCACTCTAGTCCATTGCACTTCCACCCACTTTCTCAAGTTGTGGAAGCAGTTTTTTGGGCTCAATGACTGCGACATCCGCACCTTGAGACATTGCAACAAGAAGGCCGTCAATAATCCTTTTTGCTTTCAACGCTGCTGCTTTTGGAAGATACTGAAGGCTTACTGGTTCCATAGGGTAACGCACATTAATAATTTGCAATTTAGCAAAAAAAGGTGCTGTTTCAACTTCAACGTTTGCAATATCTCGTAAAGGAATACTCGTTGTATGCTGTGAGAAAAAAAAGTCGGATTTAACCACATCAATTTTATTGGCATTGATGGTAAGGGTATCAGGGAAGAAATCAAAAGGGAAAACTGTTTTGATACGCAAAAGAATTTGTGAGCTCTTTCTTGCAAGCTGATGGATCTTATCAACCATTTTTTGCTGAAGAGGGTGATTGTTATTGGTACTATTTCCTTCCTCGTCCAGTTGCTTTTTCAATTTATCCACTTCTCTATTTGCCCGCCCTGTCGTCACGAACTGAGTAAGAGTATAGATAACATGTCCTTCCTTGTCATAGCGATATCTCATAGTAACTTAAGTTTAGTAATCTCAAGAAAGAAAACGAAGAAAATATCGTAAGAGAATGATAAGAATGCTGTATACTATAGATATGACATCCAAAGATTTTTTTATCCGCAATCTTGAAGCAAAAAGCTATCGTGAGAATTTTTTTATCGCAGCGATTGTGACGCTTTTTATCATTCGAATTTTTCTCAAATTAACCCATTATCCACAACTTGGTACTGGCGCGTTGCATATTGCGCATATTGTCTGGGGTGGGTTTTTTATGACGGCTGCATTGATTATTTTGCTTTCTTTTCTCAATAAGGCGGCTGCCAATATCGCTTCGATTTTGGGAGGCATTGGATTTGGGTTATTTATAGATGAGTTAGGAAAATTTGTGAGCCGGGATAATGATTATTTTTTTCGTCCAACGATTGCGCTTATCTATATTATTTTTGTTTTGTTATATCTTATTTCAAAATTTATTCCTCGCTATCGCACGGTTTCACGCAAAGAATATTTGGTGAATGCAATTGAGATGCTGAAGGAATCAGCTATTAATGATTTTGATGCAGAAGAAAAACAAATGGCGAAAGAATATCTTAATCGCTGTAATCCCAAAAATCCTATTGTGCGGGCGTTGACAGAGCTTCTTTCTCGACTTGATACGATTCCTGTGGGTAAGCCAAATATTATCACAAAGCTTCGAGCGCTTGCCAGGAGATGGTATTATCGGGTTGCCCGATCAGGCATTATTATCAATGGCGTTATTGTCTTTTTGGCGTTTCAAGTAGTACGAGTTCTTTTGAGTGTGGTGCCTTTGGTGATAGAGAAGCCAGTGTTAACATTTGATGAATGGGGAAAGTTGCTTTCATCGATTTTGGCAGGTGCGTTTATTGTTATAGGATTTTTTGCTTTGCGTTTTTCCAAGGTTGAGGCGTATCGGTTCTTTCGGATCGCGCTTCTTTTAACGCTGCTGTTGACTGATTTTTTTGCATTTATGCGCGCACAATGGCTTGAAGTATTTGGAGTGATTGCAAATATTTTTGTGCTCTTTGTAATCAATTATGCACAAGGGCTGGAGAGAGAGAAGAGCAAATAATAGACTATTCACTTGAAATCAATAGTTTAAAATGAGATGATAATCTTCAAAATGACAGACCAGATGCAACCGTTTATCCAAAAACAATTTGAAGAGCTAAAGCATATTGATGAGAATGGTATTGAATATTGGGAAGCGCGAGAGTTAATGCCTATATTGGAATACTCTGAGTGGAGAAACTTTTTAAATATTATTTCCAAATCTCAAGAGGCCTGTAAAAATAGCTACGAGAACAGATAAAGAAACATATCGAGAAGTAAAAGATTACAAGTTATCCCGATATGCATGTTATCTCATAGCACAAAATGTAGGTGTAACCAACTTTGGTGCATTCAATGATTTTGGCTATCGTGGTTTATATAACATGACTTCACAACAAATAAAAGCAAAAAAAAGCCTTGGGAAGGATAATGTTTTGGATCGTGCAGGTGCAACAAAATTAGCGGCTAACCTTTTTCGTATTACACAAACCCAAGAGAAGCTTCATAAGGAAAAGTCTACTATTAAAGGTGCTGGTCATGCAAATCTTATTCATATGAGCGTTGGGGATAAAGTAAGGAAATCAATTGAGGAAATTGGAGTAACAATGCCAGAAAATTTACCTCCGGAAGAACATATTAAAGTACTCGAAAAACAAATAGATTCACAAAAAATGATTGATACTAAAAAGAAGCTTAAGTAACAAAATAAGTATGAACACCAAGTAACTCTCACTGCACGTTCGACCATTCCCATAATGATAGCTTTTGTTTTTTCGTTAACAATGAGGGAGTGTCTTAAATAGCTCTTGCAAAAGGATAGTTTCTGTGTTTTAATACTCAATAGACATCAAGAGATCTTACAAAGTTGGTTAACTTTGTAAGGCAGCAACCCTTTGAAGTGTGGGTGCTTGACTCCAAAAAGGAGAGATGTGCTCCGCGAAGCGGGGAAAAGAGCATCTCTCACATATGTGAGAGATTTTTTGTTTTATGGGAACATATTTATTTACATCAGAATCCGTATGCGCAGGTCATCCTGATAAAATTTGTGACCAAATCAGTGACGCGATTGTTGATGCTGCGTTAAGCCAAGATCCTCATTCTCGAACGGGTATCGAGACAGTAGCCGGTGCAAACAAAATCTGTTTGTTTGGAGAAATTAAGACAAAAGCCAAAATTAATTTTGAAAAAGTTGCTCGAGATACGGTAAAGCGGTTAGGATACACCAACCCTGCCTGGGGTTTTAGTCAAAAATCTGTTTTTGACAGCTACATCCATTCACAATCACCTGAAATTTCCCTTGGTGTCGATCAAGATCATATTATTGGCGCCGGCGATCAGGGGATGATGTTTGGGTTTGCCTGTAATGAAACACCAGAACTTATGCCTTTACCAATTAGGCTTGCCCATGCATTGACAGAGCGCATCGATACAATGCGTGAGAAAGGCAAACTCACATGGCTTCGTCCGGACGGCAAAGCCCAGGTAACTATCCGCTATAAAAATGGCAAGCCTGTTGCTATTGAAAAGCTTGTCGCGGCGGTTGCTCATGACGAGAAAACAACAGCCGAACAAGTACGAAGTGATGTCATCAAATATATCTTTAAACCTATTCTTCGCAAATACGAATTTGCATTACCAAAAGATAAGGATATTGTCGTAAATGGTACAGGTTTGTGGCATATTCCTGGTCCTGAATCAGATGCTGGTTTGACGGGGAGAAAAATTGTTGTTGATACGTATGGTGGGTATGCTCGCGTTGGTGGCGGTGCGTTTAGTGGGAAAGATCCAAGTAAAGTTGATCGAAGTGGCGCTTATGCAGCGCGTTTTATCGCAAAGAATATTGTTGCTGCAGGTCTTGCGACAAAGTGTGAGGTGGGTCTTGCCTATGTGATTGGACAACCACTTCCATTGATGCAAACAATTGAAACCTTTGGAACGGCAAAGGTCAGTGATAAAGCGCTTCATGATTTTAAAGATAAGCTGATTGATACGTCAGTGCAATCGATTATTGAAACGCTTAACCTCTCTCGTCCGATCTACAGCCAAACTGCTGCGTATGGACATTTTGGCCGCGAAAGCTTTCCTTGGGAAAAAATAGTTACAAAATAAGTAAGGACAAAGCTTGTCAAGATTAAAAAAATATGTAATAATAACAAAACTTTAGGTATTTATGATACGTTCTGTTTTGTTTAGTTTGATTATTTTTCTTCTGAGTCTTGTTGTTATTCCTCCTGCTTTTGCCCAAACCCAGACACATATTACTGTTTCTAATGATGGGGAAGGCGCTTCCTCAGATGTAAACGTCCACAATGACACCGGTCAAAATACCATCTGTATTAACGGCAAATGCACAACCTCAAGTGGCACAACACAAGGGAAAAGTACTGTCTGTATCAATGGACAATGTACGACGTCAGATGATGGCAATGTCGATGTGCACCAAGATAATGCCAATGTGCATATTAATACGTCAGGGACAAGTAATGGAGATGTCCAAGGATCACCTTCAGCAACTATTACTCCAAATCCAACTGATCGTGATGCAAATCCAGAAGCAGATCATAAAGTGTTGGGTGATGCAATCAAGCAAGAAATAAGTGAACAACATGTCAAAAACCAGTTTGACTGGGGTAAATTATTGTGGCATGTTGGGACATTTGTCTTTGGATTTGTTTTCTAATATGGATAAAAAGCAAGAACTCAAAATTGAAGATCTTAAAGCCGGTACGGGTGAAGCAGTCAAAACTGGTGATCACGTAATGATTCATTACACTGGTTGGTTGGAAGAGCCGGCGGGTTCAGGAAAAACTGGGAAGAAATTTGATTCTTCGCATGATCGCAATGAACCATTTGAGACACCAATTGGGGTTGGCTATGTGATTAAGGGTTGGGATTTGGGAGTGGTTGGTATGAAGATCGGCGGGAAAAGACGACTGACGATTCCTCACGAGTTGGGATATGGAAAGTATGGTGTCGATCCTGATATTCCCGGTTTTGCAACACTTATTTTCGAAGTTGAACTCCTCAAGATAAAATAAGATGTCTTAACGGCGTGCGACAGCGAACTCTTCGGCACGTGCGTTTTGAATCAATAATACCCCCTCATGCGGTATGTCTGGACGCTGTCCTTCAAATCCTTTTCCTGGTTTGACGAAAGGAAATTTGCTCTCAGCAAGATAGGATGTAAGACTTCCCCACGGCGCATCAAACCATGCAGGGAGTCCAGTTTTTGCTGTGTAGGCAATGGCATCAGGATGAGCGTGATGATATGCTTGTCCGCCTACTTCATCCAAGGTTGACCAGCCAAAAATTTTGCCAAGAGCTCCAGAATAGACCGTATCAGTTGTTAGTGTCCCATCTGGATTGAGTACAACATGATATTCTCTTTTTGTTGCTGCTTTGAGCATTTCACGAGTATCCAACTTGCCCGCATGTCCAAATGAATTAACAATATTACCACCAGCAATTTCAAGTCCCATCTTAAGTCCGTTAATTGCTGATCCTGCTACTGCTGCTATTACAAAATCTTTTGGTTTTAATCCGCCTCTGCCGGTAAGTTTTCTGTACGCGAGAACGCCAAGACTTGGGAGAATAAATCCTCCCGCAACTGCTCGAGCAGAACTTTTTTGTTGGTCTTCTTTTCCTGTTTGGAGATCAGTTGGTTTGAGATCTGGTCGTTCACGAAACATAGCTGCTGTGCTGCTATATAAAAAGACATTACTTTTTGCAACGCCTCTGACACCGTTTTTTTTGCCATTGCGAGGAGGAATAAGTGCTGGTGAATGCGGATCTGTCAAAAGAATACGTGCCAAATCATCTTGTGAATATTTTCCTTCCTGTTTTTTGTAATCTGGATAAAAATACTTTGGTTCTGTTGGATGAAGAATAGTTTGAATTTCAGCATCACTACCAAATATGGGTTTTTCATACGTATCTCCCAGTCGTTCTCGTACTACCGCATCTCCATGGCTGCCAATTGCTTCAACTTGTTGTCGAGTAAAACTGGTGACATACGGATCAAGGTGTTCAAATGTTTCAGGAACTGGAATGCCCCGCATCGTTGCTTCTTGTATCGCATGGTTAATTTTGTAGAAAGGAAACAGCGATGCATCAGTCATCTGATGATGAATACGATGAACTGCCGCCCACAGTGTTGGTTCAGAAATACCAAGCGAGCGTTGTTCAAGATCTGCAAGTTTTTGTAACAGTGGAGAAAGTTCTATGCTTCGATGTGTAAGTTCACGATGACTTCTCCAAGTAATACCAGCTACACCAGCTCCAGCTCCAACGGCGCCAGCAATAAAGATAAGTGCTGCATTTTGAAGGTATTGCGTTTTTTTAGATGCTTCGCCATTATGCCTGATGGGATTTCGTTCAGTCATCGCAGACATAATACACTAATAGATGAGCTTAAGCAATGAGTTTTTTCAAGGATTTGGTATATACTAAAGATATGAAGGATGGTCATCTTGTTTTTGTTATTCACAAACACAAAGCAACAAGTCTTCATTATGATTTCCGGCTGGAGATAGGAGGAGTGATGCCTTCCTGGTCTATCCCCAAAGGTCCAACTTTGGATAACACGATGAAGCGTCTTGCTATGCCAACAACTGATCACAAGATGGAATATCGTCATTTTGAAGGAGTCATTGCTGAAGGATCATATGGTGCTGGTCCTGTGATGATTTGGGATGAGGGGCATTATATACCCGAGGTGGAGATCTCAAAAGGAGTTCGCAAAGAAATTCCTGATCGGCAAGAAGGAGAAAAGGTGATGAAGGAAGGGATAAAAAAAGGCGAGATCAAATTTGTTCTTCACGGCAAAAAGCTCAAGGGTTCTTTTGCTCTGGTGAAGACAAAAGGCTGGGGCCCAAAGGACGCATGGCTTCTAATCAAGCACGATGATAAGTATGTAGAAAAGGACTACGATGCAAATGATTATGATTTCTCAGCAAAGAGTAGGAAGGGAATTGGGGAGATAAGGTAATTTTTATATACAGAGGATGCTTTTGAGAAAACAGGAAGTTTAAAGGAAACCCTAAAAACTAGAGAGCGGAGGATGGGTAGCATTATTTGTTCTTTTTTTTTCAATTTCAATCCTTATCACCGCCGCAAGTTCCACCTCATCACGATAGTTTTGCGGAACAAAGATAAGCCAACAGCTTTCATCACCTGGTTTGTAATTGACACGTAACTCATGAGGATTAGCGTGTTCAGTATCGACCACAACATCTTTACTAACAAACTTTTTGAGCATATCAAAATCCATAATAAGAGTATTGTAAAGAACAAGCATTAAGAGATAATTAAAAATGAAGAGCTTCTAGTAATTTCGTCCTTGACGATAAATTGTTTTTACTACTACACTAAGTTTAATAAGTGAAAAGTTCCTGATATCTGTGGATACAGGATCCTTTCAACTCATGAGATTTGGAAGGAGGTGATAGTACATGAAAGCAGTACACATAGTCGCGTATCTTTTATTATTCGTCGGAGGCCTTAATTGGGGTTTGGTTGGTCTTTTCAATTTCAATCTTGTCCACGCACTTTTAGGAAGTTGGTCAGGGTTGGAAATGCTTGTTTATGTTTTGGTTGGTGTTGCAACACTGTATGTTGCATTTACGCACAAAACAGATTGCAAAGTTTGCAGCGGGAAAGGAAAATAGATTGGATCAAAACTCTTTAGGGAGTGGTTATTTAATCTCATGAGAGCAGTTCCTGTTGTTCTGTATGTGATAATATCTCTACTCCTGAAATGGTATTATTAAACAGTTTATCGTTTGTTAAGGAGGCGAAGGAACCCAACGAGAATAATATCAATCCCAAGTGGGATAAGAAGAAAAAGACTTCCTTTTTGGAAAACCTGCATCACAATTGGACTTCCAAAAAAACTTTCAAGATTGAGAGCAGGCAAACGAAAGCCAACAAAGTAAAAAACAAGACCAAAAAAGGCAACCACGCCCAAAAGCTCGATTGCTCCTTCCATATCTTTGCGGCTTGAAAACATAGTATTGCCAATTTCAAAAACAGCATAAGCAAGAAGAGCACTATAAAGATAATTGGAAAAAAGATTGTTTTGCGCTGCGAAAAAAAGCAAACCAAGAAGTAGGGATGTGCCAAACAAAAAAGGCGCAGCACCAATCAAAAATCTGCGAAAAATATCAGTCTGAGCGATTTGCACACTTCCTAGTTTGACATAATCACCTTCAACTTTAGGAAAGAGTTCCATCGTGCCAACAGGGACAAAAAGAATGCCAGCCATCAGAAGATGTGACAATTCATGCAAAATCGTGCCAGGGAAAAACAAAAGAGCGAGACTATAGATAGAAATGGTTTGGTTTCTCGTTAGACGATAAAAGAGAAATGAGAGATAACGTGTTACTTGTCTAGATACAAGAAAAAGCAACAGTAATTCAAGCAAAAAAAGACCAGCAAATAGCATATAAGTGTCTCGTTATTCTTAGTATAATATATTTTTGATTATTTTTCCCTCTTGCAAAAGAGAAAAAGAATGTATTATCATAAATAAAGAATATGCCAAGAAAAACACTTGCCCTTATTTCTGGTCTTGTTCTCGTTACGATAATTTTGTTTATTATCGCACTGAGTACAGGTAAGCAAACACCTCCTCCTTCTCAACAGGCCATGCAGCCATCTCCTACTTCGCCGGCGCATACTGTTTTGACGCTTTCGCCTAATCCAGTAAGTGTGCAACCAGGACAACAAGGAAGTGTTGATGTGATGATTGATTCTTCAGATAACGCGGTAAATGCCGTACAACTTGAATTGTCATATGATCCAACAGTTATGACCGTGAAGTTGACGCCAGGTCCACTTTTTACAAATGCAGTTGTCTTGATAAATAGAAATAATATCCAGACAGGACGAGTGACCTATGCTCTTGGTATTCAACCAAATCAGCCAACGATTAATGGAAAAGGATCAGTAGCGACAATTACCTTTACAGCAAAATATGGCGTTGCTAAACAATCTCCACTGACTTTATTACCAACAAGCTTGGTTACTGCGAGAGGCGTTGCAACATCAGTACTAAAGATGGGTAATAGTACCATGGTTAATGTCGGTATGCAGGCAGCAACAAGTCCAACTACTCAAAATAGTCAGATAACACATGCACCTCCACTACCTTCAACACACACGACTCCGGCTTATTAATAATCAAAGAAAAATTTTATTCCCAACGCATCGTTGCAGGTGGTTTGGTGGTAATATCGTAGACAACTCGTGAAATATTTGGTACTTCATTGACAATGCGTGAGGACATCCGAGCCAAAACATCATACGGGATACGTGTCCATTCGGCAGTCATAATATCCAAAGAATCATATGCGCGGATTGCAACAACTTCTGCATAGACTCTGTGATCTCCCTTAACTGCCGTACTCATCGCGCCAGTCATAATGGCAAAACATTCAAACACGTTTTCATAGAGTCCAGCCTTTTGCATTTCCTCAACAACAATCTGATCTGCTTGCATTACTTGAGCGAGTCGTTCCCTAGTGACTTCACCCATAATATTGACCGCCTGTCCTGGACCTGGCCAAGGTTGTTGCATCACAATATCCTCAGGAAGTCCTGCTAATCGCCCAAGTTCACGTACCTCATCTTTGTAGTAAGTACGATTTGGTTCTAGAAGCTCCAATTGCATTTCTTTTGGGAGTCCGCCTACATTATGATGTGATTTGATATGTGAAGCGTGTTTACTGCCTTTTGATTCAATCACGTCAGAATAAATTGTTCCTTGACCCAAAAAGGCAACATCCTTGTGTTTGGCTGCTTCTTCTTGAAAAATATCAACGTAGAGTTTGCCGATAGTCTTTCGTTTTTGTTCTGGATCGGTAATGCCGGCAAGTGCTTTCAGAAAACGTTTTCGTGCATCAACGATGACAAGATCAGCCTTTATTAATTTGGTAAAAATATATTTGACGCGTTTGTCTGTTCCTTCTCGCATCAGCCCTGAATCAACATAGACAGGAATAAGATTGTTACCAATTGCCTTTCCGATCAAAAAAGCAGCAACACTTGAATCAACGCCACCTGAAACAGCACAAATAACTTTTTGTTTACCGACCTTTTGTTTGATCTCGTTAATTATTTTTTGTGGATCAAGCAAGATTGGTTGTAAGTTTTCTTTGCAGAGAAGGACAAAATTTGTGAGAAGATCTGTGCCGTACTCGGTGTGTTGTGCTTCGGGATGAAATTGCACGCCAAAAATCTTTGCTTTTTTATTAGCAACCGCAGCATAAGCAACATGCTTGGTCTGACCAACTGCGACAAAGCCTTTAGGTAATTTGGTCACAGTGTCACCATGAGACATAATTGCTGAGAATTTTTTCTTTGGGAGTTTGAAGATATTTGTTTGTTTTTTAAAGATAATTTCTTCCGGGCCATATTCTTTTTTGGAATGTTTGACATTTCCACCTAAAAGATGGGCGATAAGTTGCCAGCCATAACAAATGCCAAGGAGAGGGATGCCAAGCGCTAATACTTTTTTGTCAATTGAGAGTGATGCATCATGACTGATGTCATTTGGCCCACCTGAAAATATAATACCTTTTGGATTTTGTTGCTTGATGAGGGTGAGTGCTTCTTCAGGATTTGTATATTCTGTCGCAACACCAATTTGACGAAGCCGTCTGCCAATGAGGTGAGCAGTTTGTGATCCGAAATCAACAACGAGGATCATAATTTATTATAAGGTTTTTTTCATTGTTGAGCAAGAGGAGTCTCCATTTGTGGTTTTTCTGCAGGAGCTCCTTTTTGGTCAGGAGGCGTTAATTTTTCTAAGACTGTTTGTAATGTAGCCAGATCACCAAGAGAAGCAGATGTTCTACCAGATTCATTTGATAATGTTGTTCTCACGGAGCCGTCATTGCCTAATGAGAAAACTACAATTGTTTTTTCTTTAGGATTTTTTGGAGTAAGTGTTACCTGCCTTTCGACATTCTCAGGTAACTCTCCATGTGTAACCATCACAATATGGGAAGACGTATCCACAAGCCTTTTTGTAGTTTCTGTATGTCTTGGAGGAAGTTCTTTTGGCATAGGATTAATCTCGTTATAGCACCTCTTATACTGGAGAGTCAACTATCATTTTTCTCTTTCAGTCGGGGTGCGGAGAATCGAACTCCAGTCTCACGACCCCCAGCCGCGAATTCTACCATTAAACTACACCCCGCAAAAATCTTTGCACTAGAAAAAAATCTAGTGGAAGTTGATTTTGCTATCTTGTATTTTATCACAGACTTGTTAATATAAGTGATATCAATCATGGCAAGACACGCAGCAAATGCTCAAAAATCAACAGTAGTAGAACAAAAAAGTGAATCCTCACAAAAGCTTGAAGCCATTCGTCTCGCCATGGATCAGATCGAAAAACAATATGGTCGAGGTGCCATTATGCGTTTTGGTGATGTAGCACAAAAGTTTGATATCTCTGTTATTTCAACCGGATGTCTACCGCTTGATTTGGCACTTGGTGCGGGTGGATTACCACGAGGAAGAATTATTGAAATCTATGGACCAGAAGCATCAGGAAAAACAACAGTCTGTCTCTCAACAATTGCCCAAGCACAAAAACATGGCGGTATCGCAGCATTTATTGACGCAGAGCATGCACTCGATCCTATCTGGGCAGAACGCCTTGGTGTCAAATTGGATGAATTGTTGATTTCTCAACCTGATACAGGAGAGCAAGCACTTGAAATTACTGAAAGCCTTGTTCGTTCAGGAGGGATTGATGTATTGGTTATTGATTCAGTTGCGGCACTGGTGCCAAGGGCTGAAATTGAAGGAGAAATGGGAGAATCAGTTATGGGTCTTCAGGCAAGACTCATGTCTCAAGCACTTCGTAAACTCACCGGCGTCATCTCAAAATCAAAAACAGTTGTTATTTTTACCAATCAGCTCAGACAAAAAATTGGTGTGATGTTTGGCAATCCTGAGACAACAACCGGAGGATTGGCTCTTAAATTTTATGCATCTATCCGTATGGATATTCGGAAAATTGAAACCATCAAAGACGGTGATAAAGCAATTGGTTCACGCCATCGGGTCAAAGTTGTCAAAAATAAAATTTCTGCACCATTCCGTTTGGCCGAATTTGATGTAATGCAGGAAGGTATTTCTCGCGAAGGTGGCATTATTGATGTTGGAGTTGAGATGAATGTTATCAACAAAGCAGGAGCATTTTATCGCTACAATGAACAAATGATGGGGCAAGGAAAAGCAGCCTCAATGGAATTTTTGAAAGAAAATCCTGATATCTCTAAAGAAATTGTCGCCAAAATCATGGCCCAAAACAAAGACGGCCGTGCTCCTCTGGTTGTCGGTGCTGAAGAAACAGTCAACCCCCAATAATATCCTATAGTTGTTCTTATTTTCGCTTTTTAGTATACTACAAGGATGAATGTTGAAAAACAACAACCAGGAGTTGAAGCTCGATCACAACGGACAGAAACAGAACCAAAGCCACGTCATTGTTTGTTTATCCCTGGTATGAATGCAACAAATTCTGGTATTGCAGCTGAGCTTGGAATTGGTCCGTCTCTTGCAAATGCGTATGGCGGTGTTGAGAACGTCAGTGTTTTTAATTCAATCATCTCAACAGACAAACCAAACATTGAGCGATTTACACAGATGGCAAACGTTATTAAAGAATACTCAGAGACGGGACTTGACATTGTCATTCATTCCCTGGGTGCAGCAGAATTATATAAAGTTATACAATTGCTTAAAAGGGAAGATCCAAAATTCTTTAAGGACCAAAAGCGCAAAGAAAACTTGCACTTTGTGATGATAGGACCAAGTGGATCTTCAAAAGGATTAAAGGAGAGGATTACCTATCCTTTTCGTGTATTAGGAGGTGCAACGGATATGCAGTATAGTGCTATGACAGCTTTTCCTATACAAAGTATTTCACCTGAGGCACTGACAAAAGTTAATTCCGATGTGTCAAACAAAAGAGATGATATTCCAACGATACCATTTCAAAATTTCAGAACAAATAAGGAATATCTCAACGATGCAGAACATGCAATGCTGCTTACGTATGATGCAAAATTACAGCAAGCATATGAGAGAGAAGATATAAAAGAGGCAAAGAGAGTGATTAAAGCTCGTACTAAGGCTATTCATCGACCATTACAACAGGTTTTTGAAGGAACAACAGTAATAAGTACAGAAAAACCAGGAAGAAGGATAATTGGCGGGCGCCAAGGGTTGGGAGTTATTTTAAGAGCTTTTGGTAAAAAACCAATGGAAGAATTTATGAGACTCTCAGACATGGGTTATCAGGTAGATTATTTAGTTCCAGAATTCGATACGGTTAAGCCTTTAGAAAAAATCGTAAGGCTTTTCCAAGGCAGAGATACTGCCCTTCGTGTTAACGTCATTGAAAGTTCAGGACATGCCGGTATTGGTTTACAACCTGATTTGTATGCTCGGGCCATTAAAGTCTCGGGACAGAGTCATTAAAGACGAGGATTAAGTGGTATACTATCTGCATGTTGTCGCTATCTGATACTGCAAAAAAATATTTGGAAAATGTGTATCGTTACCTTGCAATTCGTAACCGCTCCGAAAAAGAAATCCGCGACTACCTCACGAAAAAAAAAGCAGAACCTGAAATTATCGATACTATTGTTGATCGTCTTAAAAAACAAAAATTTCTTGATGATGAAGTCTTTGCTCGGGGTTGGGTAACACAGCGAGCACGATTTCGTCCGAAAGGCAAAAGCGCTCTTAAGTTTGAATTATTACAAAAAGGTATCACCAAAGAATTGATCGAAAAAATCTTGGCAGAAGAGAACGAAGACCGGCCAGATGAATTGACGCAGGCCAAAAATTTAATAGGTAGGCGAATTGAGAAATTAAAAGATGCCCCTCGGCAGGAAATTTATAATAAAGTCGGGAGTTTCCTCGCGCGCCGGGGCTTCAACTGGGACACCATCAAAAAGGCAATAGATAGTTATATAAAGTAAATAGTTTCTCCTTCAGTTGTTAATCAACCTTTTTTATTTTATAATCGCTTCTTATGGAAAGAAGAGGATCTCAACCAGAGGGAAACAGACCCAAAGAAGCAACACTTGAGCAACTGGCAGCTGCGAAGGTTGATTTTTTCTTAGGAATGCAAACATCCTTAAAAGGTGTCGCAAAAGACTATGTCAA
Source organism: Candidatus Methylomirabilota bacterium (assembly GCA_035644155.1). Classification (GTDB taxonomy): domain Bacteria; phylum Patescibacteriota; class Microgenomatia; order Levybacterales; family UBA12049; genus DATIGJ01. Next base: position 821 of record DASQPC010000061.1, on the reverse strand, counting down.
AACAAAAGAGAAAGCAGAAGGGCTATTGGGTAAGAAAAAAAGAAAAAAGCGCCGCAGAAATGTTACCAGCGCGCTTATGGATTTATATCTGATAAAAGAACGCGGCTTGCCAGATGAAGATTTTCGAGAGCAGGTGGGTGAGGAAGCATCGATTTTTGAAAGTTTATTAGCACCACAAATTCCTGTATTGAAAGAAAGAGAGAAAGAATACACGCAAAAAGCTGCAGACTATACAACTAAAAAATTACTAGGAGTCGCACTGGGAGCTACCTATAGACTAAAAGGATTATCAGATACACAGAGAGAAAAACTTTTTGAAGCTGCAGGGTATTCTCCTAAAGAAAGTTGGGAAATAGTGAGAAAGCTTGCGACCGCATTTGTCGCAACGGGAGTACTGGGTGGATCATCTGCTTTAGCTATAGGCGCGGCAAGTACCTATGAAAGAGTTTCTCCTGTTGTACCACTTGGTGATATGTCCAATAGAACGACGCAAATTATTGTCGGGGCATCGTATTTGGCTCATTATATAGCGGCATATGGTAACGCCCGAACAAATCATATGTTGCTTGAAGATAAATCAATTAATAACGCGCCAAATATCTATGCAGCTGGTTTGTACTTATTGTTACAAAAGTTTTTACCGGAATTAAAATGGGGATCACATGTCCTTATTAAAGACATGCCACGTTTGGCGACCCTGTTAGGAACGATTGGACCTATTTTGTTGCAAGAGGGACTTGTTTTCCCTTCACTTTTTACCGATGTATTTGGGCCACAAGTTGTCATGACAAGGAATGTATTGGGAGCGGCAATCAACACCT
>DASQPC010000060.1:0-4797 GCA_035644155.1 Candidatus Methylomirabilota bacterium | reverse complement strand
AAAACAGTTGAAGAGACAATGTATTCTGCAATGGAGGACTATGCGCTTGATATTATTTTGGGTAAAGGGCCATCAGCCAGAACAATTCGTCTTGATTTGCCACAGTTTACGATTATTGGCGCAACTACTCGGGCAGGGCTTCTCTCTGCGCCGCTTCGAGATCGGTTTGGTGTGGTGCACCGACTGAATTTTTATACACCTTCAGAATTGGGAGCGGTTATTCTTGGTGGAGCAAAGAAATTAAGTATTACGATTGACTCAGCTAGTATCTCTGAGATTGCAAAACGTGCTCGAGGGACTCCTCGTATTGCGTTAAAATTACTTAAGCGAGTGCGTGATTATGCGCAAGTAAAACGAGAAGGTCAAATTGATTTGCCAGCAACGAAGGCTGCATTAGAAATGCTTGAAGTGGACACTGTTGGTCTTGATTCTTTGGATATAAAGTTTCTCAAAGCAATTATTGAAAAACATACGGGAGGGCCTGTCGGAATAGAAACGATTGCCTCAACGATTTCTGAAGACAGTGGGACACTTGAAGACTTGGTTGAACCGTATTTATTACAACTTGGTTTTTTGAAGCGAACACCACGGGGAAGAGTTGCCACGAAGGCTGCCTACAGTCATCTCGGTGTTATTGCTCCACAAACAGCTCAAGAGAGTTTATACAGCTAGGTGAAAGATATTCTGGAAGAAGGGAACATAGGTAATAAGTAACTGAAGCGCAGTGATAATTGCGATAGTAAAAATAAGGAACTTGTTTCCTCTCTTCAAAGAATGCCAACCAAACCCAATGACGATTAACAAATGGAGATAAATAAGGCCATTAAAAATCATCGTTCGTGCCTTTATTTCAGATTGTGTATGAAGCAGGTATATAAAAAATAAGATAAGAAATTCAGCCATTGCAAAACCAATGATAAAAATCAACAGAACTCGGTTAAAATTGAGAATTCGCATTTTCGGATCACGAGGTTTTTTAAATAAGACGTTTCCATCACGACTGCCTGTTGCTAAGGCAAGTGCTGGGAGACTATCTGTAATGAGATTAATCCACAAAATTTGAGTGGGAAGAAGCGGAAATGGCAGGTTGAGAATGCTTGCAAAGAGGACAAGAGAAATTTCAGCAAGATTTCCTGAAAGTAAGTAAAGAATCGCGTTGACAATATTTTTATAAATAATTCGTCCTTCTTCAATTGCATGAACAAGCGTTGCAAAATTATCATCAGCTAAAATAATATCTGACGCTTCTTTGGCAACATCAGTGCCTTTTTTGCCCATTGCAACCCCAACGTCTGCTTTTTTGAGAGCCAGGGCATCATTCACACCGTCACCAGTCACGCCAACAACCAGACCTTTCTTTTGTAATAAAGTTGCAATGCGTAATTTTTGTTCAGGTTTGGTGCGAGCAAAGATCCTCGTTTTTAGAATGATACCTTCAAGTTCTTGATCTGATAATTTTTCAAGGTCTTCTCCTGTTATGACATCTTCATCTTTTTCAATAAGACCAATCTCTTTTGCCAAGGTAAAGGCGGTCAACTCGTTATCTCCTGTTACCATACTGACATGAATCCCGGCAGTACGGGCTTTGGTGATTGCTTCGGCAATTTCTCTGCGTGGAGGATCATACAGCGCAATTAAACCGATAAAAGTGAGGTTTTTTTCAAGATCAGTACGATTTTTTGTCTCAAGATGTTTTTCTCCCCGCACTGCAAAAGCAATTGTTCGAAATCCGGCTTTAGCAAACGTCTCAAAGTGCTTTTCTGCTGTTTTTTTCTCTTCAGCACTCAGCAAACTTGCTGCAAGAATTGATTCTGGTGCTCCTCGAACAAAAACATACTCTTTGGTATCTTGTTTCCAGAGTGTGGTAATGGTTTTGCTATTGGCATCGAAAACATATTCATCAATCACTTCCCCCTGGGGGATTTGAGGAAAATGTTCATGCTTTTGTGCCCACAAGAGGAGTGCCCCGTCAGTTTCATCACCAACTATCTCATACTGTCCATCTCCTTTTTCAACAATAGATGCGGTATTGCCAAGGACACATGAGCGTAAAAGTAAGGGCAGAGAGGCTTCATCTTGTAACCAGAAATGTTTCACGGCCATGGTGTTTTGTGTAATAGTCCCTGTTTTATCAACCAAAACCACTTGGATTGCGCCAAGTGTCTCAATTGCTGCCATTTTGCGGACAATTGCATTCCTTTTGGCTAATCGATTACTCCCTACTGCAAAGGCAATCGTCACAACCGCGGGAAGTCCCTCAGGAATAGCGGCGATACTAATACTTGCTGCGACCAAAAGAAGCGGGATAAATGCCTGATGATGCCAAAGCCCAATCGGAAGAATGAACAAGCCAAACAAAAGCGCTACCAGAGAAAGCATCTTTCCAAGGTGATCAAAATCTTTTTGCAGAGGCGTTTTTTCATCATTGATATTTTTTAAGGTATTTGCAATTTGCCCAAAGCGCGTTTGCATGCCAATTGCCGTTACCCGAAGCGTGCCATTGCCTCGATTGACCAGTGTGCCGAGAAAAATAGCATCTTTAGGTTGTTTAATAACAGAAAGTGATTCGCCAGTAAGAATAGATTCATCAACTTCCAGATTTGCCACCTCAAGCATTTCTCCATCTGCAGGAATACGTGATCCCTCTGTCATAACAACAATATCTCCCGGCACTAAATCTTCTGCCATAATCTGTAGATCTTCGCCTTCTCTGAGGACATGCGCAGTGGGCGACGTGTAGTTTTTAAGTTTTTCAAGAGATTTTTCTGCCCGATATTCTTGGATAAAACCAAAAAAAGCATTAATAACAATAACAGCAACGATAAATGTGCCATCTAAGAAATCTCCAACTGCATAGGAAAAAACTGCACCTATTGTGAGGATACCATTGATAAAAGTAGTAAATTGAGAGAGAAAAATTTTAAGGAGAGAGATAGACTGACTGGAATCAATGCGATTTTTACCGTATTTTGTTTGATTTTCCTGAATTTGTTGGTGTGTTAACCCCTTTTCCATAATGATTGTTTTACATTCCTCTCTTCATTATATATTTTTCATTGATTGTTATTACTTTTTGGCCGATATTGGAGTGCTTCAGCAAGATGGTTTGGATGTATTGCTTCTGCTTCTTCAAGGTCTGCAATAGTACGGGCGAGTTTGATTGTTCGATAGTAAGATCTGCCTGAAAGATTCATTTTGGCGACAGCGAGTTTAAGGAGATTGATGCATTCGTCGGACAATGCGCAATATTCTTTAATTGTTTTATTGGTAAGTTCAGAGTTGGCAGTGATCATTGTTCCTTTGTATCGTTTGCTTTGTCGATCGCGCGCTTTTTGGACTCTTTGGCGGATTGCAGTTGAGTTTTCAACATTATTATTTTCTCGTTCTGTTAATTTTTCAACTTTTACTGCTGGAACATCGATATGAATATCTATTCGATCCAGGAGTGGGCCTGAGATCTTTTTTTGATAACGCAAAATTTGTGTAGGAGCACAGGAACATTCGTGATATTTATCCCCAAGATATCCACATGGACAAGGATTTTGTGCGGCGACAAGCATACATTTTGCTGGAAATGTTGTTTTTCCATTTGCGCGGGAAATAGAAACGATTGTATCTTCAATTGGTTGTCTGAGGCTCTCTAACATAAAACGAGGAAATTCCGGAAATTCATCCAAAAAGAGAACACCTCTGTGGGTAAGTGTAATTTCTCCAGGTTTGGGACTTGATCCTCCACCAATGAGTCCCACAAGCGAGGTGGTATGGTGAGGCGCGCGAAAGGGACGTTTGTCGACCATAGCATCTTTTCCCAAAAGACCGGCAATGCTATAAATTTTGGTTACTTCAATCATTTCATCAAAGGTTAATTTGGGGAGAATAGAAGGAAGCGTGCGAGCAAGAAGGGTTTTCCCCGCTCCTGGTGGACCTTTGAGAAGGATATTATGGCCTCCAGCTGCAGCAATTTCGAGAGCTCGTTTTGTTTGTTGTTGGCCTTTAATATCTTGCATATCATAAGCAAAAGTTTCATCAACACCATCTGAAAAATTAATTGTTTCTAAACGATCAAGAGGAACTTGCTTGGTCAAATGAGAAAAAAGAGCAAGGAGAGAAGGGACAGGATAAATTGTAATGTTTTGTATAATAGCAGCTTCTTGAGCATTATCTTGTGGTAGGAAAATATGTTTGAGTTTTTTTTCTTTGGCGAGGAGCGCGTGAGGGAGTGCTCCGATAATCGGACGGACTCTTCCGTCTAGGGAAAGTTCTCCAGTAAACAATGAGTCAGCAATATCATCTGCTACTAGCTGTCCTGAAGCAATCAGAATACCAAGTGCAATCGGAAGGTCATATGATGGACCTTCTTTGGGAAGATCAGCAGGAGCAAGATTGACGGTGATCCGTTTGGCTGGAAAATCAGCGCCACTATTGCGAATTGCCGAGCGAACTCGTTCTTTTGCTTCTTCAACTGCTTTATCTGGCAGCCCAACAATGGTAAATGAAGGAAGGCCTTGGCTAGCGATATCTATTTCTACTTCTACAGGAATAGCATCAAGGCCAACAACAGCACTGGACAGAACTTTTGCAAGCATAGATTAATCATAGCATTTTCCTTCGGATTATTTATCAGCAGGAGCAAAAATTATATAGATTGAGGAGGCTGCTTAGGTTCTAAAACGAAGTGCATCACTTCAGGTAAAATCGGTGAACTGAGAGGAGGTGATGAGCATGAGATATCGGCATTTAGACCTTGAAGAACGGGAGCGGCTGTATGCCTTGCGAGAGCAAGGCAAATCACTCCGT
>DASQPC010000059.1:0-10209 GCA_035644155.1 Candidatus Methylomirabilota bacterium | reverse complement strand
ATCTCTATCCTTTGTTTTTACAAAGGCTTTGCCTGTTGGTGATTTTAGCATCCATATTGTCCAAAAGGATGAGACGCTTCCAACAGCTACGCCAACTATACTACCATTTATCCCTACTCCAGGAGTCTCTGGGGCATCTGTGCCTTTTGAGGATATCTATAAGCAGGCTGGTGCTAAATTTAGCGTTCCTTGGCAAATTCTTTACGGAATTCATATGACAGAGACTGGGGGCCGTGACGGAACAATTTATAACTCTCAAGGCAGTGGCGCTCAAGGTCCGATGCAGTTTATGCCAGGCACATGGCGTGGCTATGGGGTGGATGGTAACGGTGATGGGGTTGCTGATATTAATAATGCTGTTGATGCTATTTATGGTGCTGCTAACTATCTTGCTAAGCATAGTTCTTTGGAAAACGGTTTAGCTTCATATGGGGGAAATATTGCAGGTATTTTGGCAATAGCCCACTCTCAAGGTTATACACAATAACCAGTCTTCATAGGGTTGACATTAGTCTTATAGTATGTTATAATCCAAGCTTAAGTCTAGTTTCTATAGGCTTATATTTTATGAAATACAAAATTTTTCTGTTATTTATTATTATCTTGTTTATTATGGTGTTGCCGGTGAAAGCTCTACCTTCTGTTACAAAAGTGTATTCATCGAATGAACATCTCCTTTCTCAACATACAATGTCACTTGAGGATCGGTATGCAAACAAATCCGTAAACGATGTCTTCAAAGATAATATCTTGCTTACGATTGCCTATCTTTCAGGAAAGGTAAAAGATCCTGCCAAGATTGATTGGAATCAAGTAAGAAGTAACTCTGAGTATAATTTGGTATTAAATCCTGGTGAAGTGTTTGCTTTCCATGATGACGTTTTGCCGGAGTTTGATGGTAAAACGATTAAAACAACCAATGCTCATTTTGGTCCAAGCGAAGGATTTGTGTCAGATGGATTTCTCTATGGTGATGGTGTTTGCCATTTTGCTTCTCTTATTAACTGGGCTGCTCGTGATGCGGGCCTAAAGGTTACTGCGCCGACAAATCACGACTTTGCCAACATTCCTGATGTTCCGAAAGAAAATGGTACAGCAATTTATACAACTGCTGGTAAATCTTCCGCAAGTGAATTACAGAATCTGTACTTTGAAAATAATTTTGATAAACCTGTGCATATGGTTTTTACCTATGCAAATAATACCCTGACAATTTCTCTGTATGAGTAAGGATTCCAATTTATAGAGAAAAACCCAAAAGTAAAAACATTTCCCTAAGCGTTTTCTGTGAATTTTTGGTTACGTTTTGTTTTGCTAATTGTTGGAGGATTTCTAATGCTTTTGGTGTATCAAGATCTTCATCAAGTGCTTTAGTAAATTGATTAATTATCCCTTTTGGTTCCCTCCCCTCTTCTGTTGGTTTTTCTTTAAGAATACTTTCTACTATTGTTAGTTGTTCTTTTGCTGTTTCAAGCTGTTGGTGATAAAACTCCCAAGGAATTCGATAATGATGTGAAAGAATAACAAAGCGAATAGCATTCGCTGAATAGTCTTTTAATAAATCAGAAATCATAACTAGATTACCCAATGATTTTGACATTTTTTCACCCTCAAACATTACAGCACCAGTATGCATCCAATATTTTACAAAAGGTTTCTTTCCAGTAACATTTTCTGATTGGGCAATTTCACTTTCATGATGTGGATAGAGAAGATCGCTTCCTCCTCCATGGATATCAATTTGTGTGCCTAAATATTTGTTAATCATTGCAGAACACTCGATATGCCATCCAGGTCGACCATTGCCCCATGGCGATTTCCAAGACGGTTCATCCTGTTTTGATTTTTGCCAGAGAACAAAGTCAAGTGGATTTTCTTTTAGAGGATCATCTGGGTTTGCTCCACGTTTTTTGGATAGGTCAATCATTTCTTCTTTTGTATATCGTGAAAGTTTGCCATAATCTGTGACGTTGTTAACACGGAAATAGATATTTCCTTCTTTTTCATAGGCAAATGCTTTTTTAATTAGTTCTTCAATAATTTCCAACATAGTTGAAATACTATCTGTTGCCTTCACATAATAGGTTGGAATGGTGACATTAAGTGCCTTGAGATCATTAAGAAATTTTTTTGTCCAGAATTCTCCCAGCTCTTCCCAATTTTTTCCTACTCCTTTTGCTTTTTTTAAAATATCATCATCAATATCAGTGACATTTTGTGTATAGGTGACAGTGTATCCTTTAAAAGTAAGATATCGCTGGAGAATATCAAAGGCGATATATGTAAATGCATGACCAAGATGCGTTGTATCATATGGTGTTATCCCACAAACATACATTGTCACCGTAGTTTTTTTTAAAGAAATAAATTCTTCTTTTGTTTGTGATAATGAATTATAAAGCTTCATAAATAGTTTAGAGATTATACCATTTAAAACAACAAAAAACCCAACAACTCAATAGTTGCTTGTTCGTTCTCCTATAAATAAATTCAAGTTATTTCCAAACAGCCAAAAGACCGGCCATCAAGCAATATGCTACCAGGTTATAGCCTGTATTGATAAAGTAAAGCTCTTTTGGTTTGTCGGAAAAAAGCGATGTTGAGAGTTGTGCTGTTGTTGTTAAACCAAGCCATCCGACAAGTCCCAATTTTAGACCATCGGTAAAGCTCGTAATACCAAGTTGCTGCACAAACCATGCTAAGACAAAAGCTGTTACAAAAGAACCTGCTGTCATCAATGCATATCGTTGCCCCATCCCTTTTTGAGATTGATTGATATCTCCTGTTTTAAGCCCTGCGGCTTTCATCCAAGGTTTTGCAAAAAGAACAGGCGAATACCACAAAAAGCCAATTACCATATTGAGTAATGCTGCGATGATAATTGCGAGATAATTTATATATTTTCACCTCCTTTCAAACGTTGTTATACTATCTATAGTACTAAGCTGAGACATAATCTTCAATAAGAAAATAATTATACGAAACTTCGTACTCACTCCTTGAGGAAAAAAAGGCTTTTTGCTATACTGCATGGACGCGGGCGTAGTTCACCGGCTAGAATGTCTCCTTGCCAAGGAGTAAAATTGTATTTTGAGGCTAAAGACCCTGCTCCATATACATACTAAACAATTAAGATATAAGAGGTCAATAGGAAGTTCATAATATTATAAGAAAATGCTAAAATAATTTAACCATGCGGGTATAGTACAATGGTAGTACACCTGGTTGCCAATCAGGTTACAGGGGTCCGATTCCCCTTACCCGCTCCAAGTGTACCCCGCTAATTCTCTTTGGAGAAAAACTGAAAAATACTCCCATTTAAGACAGAGGCTTGCAAAGTTCTTTTTCAGAAACTACTATCTTCATATTCACTTTGAGTATGAATAAATTAAAAAAGACTCTTGCTATGTTTTTGGTTGACCTCTCTCTTTATATTGTCCATATCACAAAGCGTCTCCTGAATTGATAAAACTTAATTTTTCTAACTGCGCTATTAACCCTAGGCAGATGTTTTATCAAAACCCTACTATTGACACTTGTTTGCTCTTTGGATGCGCTACAATGCGTTAGGTTCGCTTGTCATGCTATGCCAAAGAACAAATTAGACTAACTTAACCCCTTTGCCATTTCTCCGCAATCTTTGCTATACTCAACCTAATGAAGAAGATAAGTATTATCATTGTTCTCGTACTTGTGCTTCTCGGTATCGGGTTCATTTCATGGGAAAAGCTAATACCGCATAAGCCCGCTCATCCCTATACAAAAATGAATATGGTTCTTGCAAAAGAAGTAACCGTAACATTAGATAAGAACGGCTTTTCCCCTGCCACAGTAACGATTAAAAAAGGAACTGCTGTTAGGTGGAAGAATGCCAGTGGCAAAGAACAAACCGTTAACTCAGATAATTACCCGACAAACCAACTGCATAAAGAATTAAATTTTGGGGCTTTCAATAATGGCTCAACTGTCATGTATACCTTCACCAAACCTGGCACGTACGGCTATCACAATCAATTCCACCCTGAGCAAAAAGGAACAATCATTGTAACGCAATAGAGGTGAGCTTTGTTGTTTACTGCTGCATACCATCTTTTCTATCGTAGAATATATTCGTTGCTTGCTAATACCTTAAGGAAGAGGAATTATTGTTGGGTAACTTCAATACCATTCACCATGGCATTGTCGGTCACAGTGATAAATTGGATAGTAATCTTACCATTACTATCTGCTGGTTTGACAAAATCTTCAACGACTGCTTTATTTTCGCCTCCGGCTGCTTGGAAGATGTCATAATTCGAGAGGACTTGTGTACCGTTGATTTTGACGTTAAAGACTCGGCTTCCCGCGCTATTCCAATAGAGTTCATTGAAATGGAGTCTCACGAGATAGTTTATACTTGGTTGGAGATTGGGAATGTTGTAGGTGAAATTACCATACCGAACGGATTGGTAAACTGCCTGTGGTGCGGGGTTAGTAACATTACCGGTATCAACACTGGCAGATGATGTATATGGTTGTCCTCCTGTATAGTCGGTATCTGCTGCAAAGTTTCCAGACGTACTCCCTCCTGCATTGATAATTGCACTGGAAGCAGGGGTTGGAGTCGCTGTCGGAGTTGGTGTTGGAAGTGTCCCATTGTAAAGCTCAATGCCATTGACCATTGCGTTATCTGTGACCGTTGCGAATTGGAGAGTTATATTACCATTGCTGTCTGCTGTAGCAGGTAGTTGTTCGACAATGGCTTTATTCGCTCCATTCGCTTTTGCGTAAATATCATAATTACTGAGTACTTGTGTTCCGTTCAGGGAGACATTGAAGACTCGTCTTCCTGTAGCATCATCCCCACCTGTTCCCCAATAGAGTTCGTTGAAATGCAATCTAACAGTATAATTTGCATTTGGTGTAAGATTTGGAATGGTGTAGGTAAAGTTCCCGTAGCGAACTGTTTTGTAGACTGCTTCTGGTGCAGGAGTTGAGACGCCACTGGTATCAACTGATGTGGATGACGTATATTGAGTACCGTCTGTAAAATCAGTATCAGAGACATAGTTTCCTTGCGTATCACCGCCTGTGTTAATAGCTGTCACAAGAGAATTATTCTGAACAATCCCAAAATTCTGGGTGGTATTAGCAGCAAGAGAAATATTGGCGGGATTGGTCGTTGTTGCGGTATACCCACTTGGTACGGTTAAGGTTTCAACGTATGTTCCTGCTGGGACACTTGTGAAGGAATAATTGCCATTACTATCTGTTGTCGTGTTTTGTCCTGAATCAAGTGTTACGATTGCGCCACTATATCCTGCTTCTCCTGTGTCTTGGAAGCCATTTTGATTTGCGTCATTGTAGACAGTTCCTGTCAAATTATATGTAGCAAGAATAGTAAATGTTTTAGTATTATGTGTTTCGGTGACGCCACTGTTATCTACAGACCAATAGGTAATAGTGTGGTTTCCGTTGCCTGTAAGGGTAAATGGTGTTGAGTATGTTTGCTGTGAACAACCATCTACGGTGTAATATGTATTAGCTATGCTATAACTTGCTGCTGCTGTTGCGGATAACGTCACGGTTGTTGGGTCTGAATAGTTTCCTTGATTGTCAGGAGTTGGTGACAAAGCGGCTGTTGTGATTGGTGTAGCATGATTATATTGTAATGAAATTACTTCAGTTTCATTACTTGTAACCGTAACACTGCTTAAGCTAAAAGTATTATAGATACTCCCATTTGGAGGAGTAGCAGTAATAGTGTAGTTATTCCCATTACTGGTTGGGAATAACCATATATTTGCAGTACCTGAACTATCTGTATTTAATCCCGCTGAGGTACTATAACTAGATATTGCTGACGTATTAGTCACTGTTCCTATTGGGGCAGTTTCTGAAGGCCCATTAGTTGATATGCCTATATTTGCTTGTGGATTGCTCACTGCATCCTGTACAAGTAAAGTTACTTTTTTTACATTAAGGGGAATATCCATTGTTGTATTTTGCGATAATGTTAAGGCTGCATTACTCTGAATAGAATAACTTGCTGGCGCATTAGCGGTCACTGGATTAGTTCCCGATACTTTAATTAAATAATTCCCTGTTGTTGTCGAAAAGCTATAGTTACCATTAGCATCAGTTGTGGATGAGACGTAATTATTTGTACCTGATGGTGCTATCGCAACCGTTTGATTAACAAGAGGCTGACCAGTCCCGTCAAGAACACGCCCTGAAAGTGTTACGGGAGCTTTCATTGTTAATGTTAGTTGACTATTTGAGGTCAATGTAACACCTGACAAGCTAGTTATAACAAAAGAACTTCCTGTAGGAGGAGTTCCTGTAATAGTATAGTTATTTCCAAAACTTGTGGGGAAAAGCCATAATGTTGCATTTCCTGACTCATCGGTTACTAGGCCAGATGAAGTGCTGTAATTCGATGAGGCTGAAGAAGTAGTTAATGTACCAACAGGAACTGTTTCAGAAGGAGCATTGGTTGATATTTTTACATTTGAGACTGGCGAACCATTTATGTCTTGCACATGTAATGCGATACTATATACGGAAAGCGGTATATCCATTACTTTATTCTGTGTTAATACCAAAGCTCCACCAACACTCTGAATAGAATAATTTGCGGGAGCATTGGCACTTGCAGGATTATTGCCAGAGACTCTAACCAAATAATTCCCCGGTGCTACCGAAAAACTATAGTTACCACCGCTATCTGTTGTTGAAGAGATATAGTTATTAGTGCCTGAAGGAGCAATTGCTACTGTCTGATTGGCAAGTGGTTGACCTACTCCATCAAGAACATGACCACTAAGCGTAACCGGAGTTGCCATTGTAAGCGTAACTTGTCTATTAGCAGTCAGCGTTACTCCTGATAAATTAGTTGTGACGAATGAATTTCCTGTTGGAGGTGTTGCTGTAATTGTGTAATTGTTTCCATTACTTGTGGGAAAAAGCCATAATGTTGCACTACCTGAGGCATCTGTTACTAATCCTGCTGAAGAAGTATAATTTGACGAAGCAGAAGTATTTGTTACAGTTCCAATAGGAGCTGTATCATTAGGTGCGTTTGTTGATATTTTTGTATTCGGTTGAGGATTACCGGCACTATCTTGTACATTTAACGAGAGTTTATACACATTAAGGGGAATATCCATAATTTTACTTTGCTGTAATGAAAGCGTTGCGCTACTTTGGATAGAATAATTTGCAGGAGCGTTAGTAGATAAGGAATTGCTCCCTGACACTCTAATAAGATAATTACCTACGGATACTTGAAAATTATAATTACCATTAGTATCTGTTACCGAAGAAACGTAATTACTAGTGCCCGAGGGAGCAATCGCAACTGTTTGATTAGCAAGAGGTTGGCCCATTCCATCAAGAACATGACCACTGAGCGTTACCGTTCCCGATGGAACTAAGACAAAATTTATAACTGTGCTGGCATTGATGTTCTGATTAACAGCAACTGCCGAGGTGAAACCACTACCAGACGGAGGAGTCACTTGAACATTATATGTACCTACTGGTATTGAAAGACTATAGTTTCCAGAGCTATCGGTTGTAGTGCTATCTGAATTTGCATCATTGACGCTAACTGTTGTCCCAGAGATGCCATTTCCAGAAGTGTTTTTAACGCTACCTGAAAGTGTAAACGTATCAGCAAAAACATGTTTCACAGGCAAAAATCCAAAAAGTAAAGTCAGAGAGAGGATACTTATGAGGAATAATTTAAGATTCTTCATTTTTTTATTTTGATAATTGCTCTATAATCTAGTTAAGCAGAACTATATTTCTCTTGTCAAGCGTAAAGTAAATCACTGTAAAGATTGCCAAGCTGTTGTTTGTGAAAAGCAGATTATGTAAGCAAAAAAATTGTTATTTAGTATGAATGATAATCAAAACTCTAATCTAAACAAGCTTGCTAAAAAGTTCAAAATTTACAACCGGTATCTTTACAGCTATTTCCCATACTTATTGCTCTTATTCTTTGTTTTTTCATTCCTCTATCGTACCGATTCCTCTTTTAACCAGGACCTTGGTATGCACTTAAAGATTGGAGAAATTATTTGGAAAACTCATCAAGTACCGAATGTGAATCTTTTTTCTTATACAAATCCTGTTTTCCCATTTATTAACCATCACTGGCTTTTTGAAGTGTGGGTGTATGTCTCAAGTATAAGTATTGGGTTTGAGGCATTACTTGTGATTAAAATTATATTATTACTAATTTCTGCAACAGTAATATTAGTTCTTGCTAAAAAAACAAAATCAGCACTGCTATTCCCAATTTCTTTTATCTTTTTCCATCTTTTGCGAGAACGAATAGAACTGAGACCCGAAATTTTCAGTTTTCTTTTTACTGTCATCACGCTTTATATTCTTGAAATGTATGAAAAGAAAAACTCAAAACTTATTTATTTTTTGCCAATAATTTCGTTGTTATGGGTTAATACACATATTTATTTCCCTGTAGGAATATTCTTGCAATTAGTATTCATTGGAGACCTTCTCTTCCGAAAATATATTTATAAACAGAATGTAAAAAATAAATTGATACCACTAACTTGGATTTTAGGTGCAAGTGTTTTATGTCTATTTATCAATCCAAATTTCATAACAGGTGCGTTATATCCCTTTATCGTTTTCAACAATTACGGAGTGACTATTACTGAAAATCAGACAATTTTTACTTTGCAAAATATCCATTTTGTGAACCCTGATTTTTTATTTTTTTATCTTTCTGCTTTTATTGTTTTTGGGTCAATTTATACAAGTATTTGGAGGACAAAATTTTCTTTTAAGAATATCGGACTTTCTCTTTTAGGATTAGCTCTTGCGGTTCAAAGTATCAGAGGATTTCCATATTTAGCACTTATTTCTTTGCCATATGTTTTGTTGAACTGTAACTATACTATTAGTAATATATGGACTAAAACAATCAATATATGTTTTGCCCTCTTGTTGGTAGGAGAAGCAATTTTTTATCTAAATGGTAGTTATTACGGATTAACCTATCAACAAGCAACTCCGTCGTTATCTTTCACTGCAAACGAAAAACCAGCAGTCGATTTCCTCCTTCAGCATCACTTACCACAGCCAATATTTAATAACTTCGATACAGGCAGTTATTTGATTTATAGAACCTATCCAGAATATAAAGTATTCATTGATGAAAGACCAGAAGCATACCCTGCTTCATTCTTTACTAATACATACGTTCCAATTCAGGAAGATTACCCTAAATTCAAAAAAGAAACGAAAAAACTTGGGGTTAAGACTGTTTTCTTTACTATTTCAGATGAAAACCCACGCGCCATTAAATTCTTAAATGCGCTTACAAGCGACTCGCAATGGAAGATAGTTTATCTTGATTACTATTCCATGATACTGGTAAAAAATGATGTGCAAAAACAATTAGGGCTTAAAACGATTGATTTATCAAAAATAAAGGTAAATGATTTTTATTATACTAATGTCGTTCCTTATTCTGGTCTTAGTATCTTCTTTTTCAACATGCACCAACTGGAAATTGCAAAAAAATTTGCTGAAAAGGCGCTAGCGCTCAATCCCAATAATCCTGCTGCGAATAAAGCCATGGCATATATTTTATATTTTGAAAACCCTAGAGATTACCGTATCCATGATTATTTATCAAACACCGAAAATGGGGTTTTTTGGTAAAAACTTTACCTTCAAAATATTTCAATAAAGAATTTCAAAGAATAACGATAAGAATACATGACATGAAAATACTAGTCACTGCTAAACCTAACAGTAAAAAAACATTTGTCAAAATGATTAGCCCTACAGAATATATTGTCTCGGTTCACGAACCTGCACAGCAAGGGAAAGCAAATAGGGCAATCATTAAATCTCTCGCTGAATATTTTCACTTGAAAACTTCAGAAGTAATACTCATATCAGGAGAAACAATAAAGAAAAAAGTATTTGAGATTCCGTTGGAAATAGACCAGCTCCCACAACCAAATCAGTAATGGCTGTTTTGCATCCAAAAGTGAATCATAAAGATGTCCAGGCATATGTGTATATGACCATGCCCAGTCGAGGTAAATAGATTCATCATTGAAAATAGGGAGGAGAGTAAGATTTATCAAGTGAAGAAAAAAGTAAAACAATACGATCCAAGTTAAAGAATTGAGAAATAACTTCCTAAAAAACGTACTTTTTTGGTTTTTCATGAATCAATGGTAG
>DASQPC010000058.1:0-4071 GCA_035644155.1 Candidatus Methylomirabilota bacterium | reverse complement strand
TATTTAATACCTTTACCTTTATATGGTTCTGGTGGTCTGATTGCACGAATATTTGCTGCTGTTTCTCCAACCAACATTTTGTCTGTTCCAGTTATAATAATACCATTATCTTTGACATCAATCGTAATACCAGCCTTTGGTTGAAATTTTACTGGATGAGAAAATCCCAGTGATAAAACTAAATCAGCTCCCTGCATTTGAGCACGATACCCAACTCCGACTAATTCCAATCTCTTCTCAAAACCCGTATCAATACCCTTAATCGCATTATTCAAATTTGCTCGTGTCAGTCCGTACAATGCTCTGACTTTTCTATCACTTAGATCCTTTGCTTGGACAGTAACTTTACCCTCAGTAACGCTGACTTCTATACCTTGAGGAAATGTATAATTAACATTTCCTTTTGGCCCTGTCACATTCACTTGGCTTCCTTGTACCGTTGCTGAAACACCGCTTCCTAATATAATTGGTAACTTACCGATCTTAGACATATTACCAAACTTTAAAAAGAAGTTCTCCTCCCACTCCTTTTTTGACTGCCTCCTTGCCAGTCAGTACACCAATATTGGTTGACAGAATTGCTGTTGCAGCTCTTCCTTGGTTACGCAGAATATCTCCAGCAGCAATATAGATCCGAAGGGAAGGTTTTGAAACAAGTGAAACATCAGTTAATGCTGGTTTTCTTCGTTGGTAACGAAGCGTCACATGCAGTACTCTTTTGCCTTCAACCATCTCTTCCTTAACACTATCTAAAAATCCTTCTTTTATCAAAACTTTCGCAATTGCCTGTTTAATATTTGCATAAGGCGTCACCAACTCTTTTTTTCGAGCAAGTGCTGCATTTTTTAATTGAATAATAAAATCTCCGATTGTGTAATTCATATATTTTAGTCTACCAAGTCGCTTTATATACCCCTGGTAATTCTCCTTTCACTGCTCGTTCTCGAAAACAAATCCGGCACAAACCAAATCGCCCCATATAACCACGAGCTCTTCCACAAATACTACAACGATTAACTTGTCTTACCGCAAATTTCTGTTTCTTTTTAAATTTAACAATATCTGATAATTTAGCCATAATTTTTTCTACCGAAATAGTATTATATCATATTTAGCCATGACTCTGCTCTTTGACAAAAGGCGTACCTAATGCTTCAAGAAGCGCAATACCTTCCTCGTTGGTTCTGGCTGTTGTGACGATAACAATTTCCATTCCCTGCAATCTTTCAACACTTGCTGGATCAATCTCTGGAAAAACAGAATATTCGTGCAATCCAAGCGTATAATTGCCTTGTCCATCAAAACTTGTTCGGCGTACTCCTCGGAAATCTTTAATACGAGGTAAAACAATTTTAACAAGTTTATCAAAGAAGGCATACATGCGTTTGCCTCGAATCGTGACGACAACACCAATTGCATCACCTTCCCGAACCTTAAAGCTTGCAATTGATTTTTTTGCTTTAGCAACTTTTGGTTTTTGCCCAGTAATTTGTGCTACTGCGACATTCATCCGTTCGATATTTTTCTTATCAGCAACAGCATCTTTTACTCCAATATTGACAACAATTTTTGAAAGCCGTGGCAATGCCATAGGATTTTTGATTGCCAACTTTTGTTGTAAATTCTTTGCTATTGTTGTTTTAAATTGTTCTTGTAATGTTTGATTTTCCATAATAATTATACAAATTCATGCTGACACTTCTTGCATACTCGAACTTTTCCATCTTTAATTATTTTGTAACCAACTCGCGTTGGTTTTTTGCATTTAGGACAAATCAATGCAACGTTTGTCACTGGTAATGGCTTGGTGAGTGTAATAATCTCAGATTTTTGTCCAGGTGTGCGTGATTTGACATGTCGTTTGTATTGATTCACACCTTCAACCAGTACTCGATCTTCTTTTACAAATACTTTTTCAACTTTTCCTTGCTTTCCGCTATCTTTTCCTACTACAATTTTTACTTGATCATTTTTCTTTATTTTCATAGTTTAAACAACCTCCACAGCCATACTGGCAATTTTAGTAAATCCAAGTTTTTGTATTTCACGAGCAACAGGTCCAAAAATACGAGTTCCTACCACATTTTTATCTTTTGGATTATCAATAACAACTGCTGCGTTATCTGAAAATCTGACATACGATCCGTCTTCTCGACGTACTTCTTTTCTGGTTCGGACAATAACTGCTTTGACAATCTGACCATCTTTTACTTGACCAGTTGGTGTCGCTGTCTTTACAACTGCATTCACAATTGAACCAATCGTACCAAACTTTCTTTTCGATCCGCCAAAAACATGGATTACTGTCAATTCTTTTGCGCCAGAATTATCTGCTGGAACCAAAATACTTCGAAGTTGTATCATACTTTTTTGCCTCCTTTTTCGTGTTCTTCGACAATAACATCAACAATCTTGAAATATTTTTCTTTTGCCATAGGTTTTGTTTCAGCAATTTTGACGCGTTGACCAACAGTTACTGTTTGACCATTTGGATCAACTTTGTAATTTTTACTTCTCTTCAAGAGTTTTTTGTACAATCGATGTGGTTTCATATGAACCACTTCGACAACAACGGTATTTTGCATTTTTGTTGCGATAACTTTTCCTGTTAATACTTTAGCCATTCTTCTTTACCTCCTTTGTCTCTGTGTTTTTTATCTGCATAATTGTTTGTAAAACTGCAATCTTTTTACGAGTATTAAAAATATCCCGTGTGTTTTTCAATTTATTCTGCTGATGGTCAAAGCGTAGAGCAATTAATGCTGTCTTTGCTTCTTGTAAAAGCTTTTTTACTTCCTCCACTGTTTTTGTTTGTAATTCTTTTTTGTCTTTGGTTGTCATTATAAATCTCCTTTAGTAACGATTCGTGTTTTAACGGGCAATTTGTATGCTGCAAGTCGAAGCGCTGCATGCGCAATTTCCTTGGTTACGCCTGACATTTCAAAAAGCACTCTTCCTGGCTTGACTGGTGCGACATATTCTGCAATATCACCTTTGCCTCCACCCATTCTGACCTCTGGTGGCTTGTGTGTAACTGGCTTGTCTGGAAAAATATCAATCCATACTCTTCCACCTCGTTTGGTGTAATTGGTAATAGCACGTCTAGCTGCTTCAATTTGGCGACCTGAAATCCATGCTGTACTCGTACTCAACAAGCCGAATTCACCAAAAGCAAGCTTGGTTCCACGAGTTGCGTTACCTTTCATACTTCTTCGCATTTGTTTTCTATATTTTGATCTTCTTGGTTGTAACATATTATCTGTCTATCCCCTTATCTTCTGGTCTATTAATCCAGACTTTCACTCCAATATATCCTTTTTTCGTTAATGCTGGTACCTGAGCATAATTAATATTTTCTCGAATTGTTGAGAGTGGTACTGTACCAACCTGAATCTTCTCTCGTCTTCCAATTTCGGCCCCACCAATTCTGCCAGTCAAAACTACTTTGACACCAAGGGCACCTGATCCCATAACTCGCTCTGCTGTTGAGTTCAAAACTCTCTTAAAAGGCAATCGTCTTATCAATTGATCTCCAATATTTGTTGCAACCAAATGTGCGTCAAGATTTGGATCTTTCACCGGTTCAACTCGGATATCAAGCTTTGGCATTCCTTTACCTTTACGATTTTTCAAAAAGAAAAGATTAATTTGTCTCTTAAGATCTTCAAGACCTGTACCACCTCGTCCAATAACAATTCCCGGACGAGAAACATAGAGAATTAACTTTAAACTATTAATCGATCGCTCAATATCTACCCGTGCAACACCTGCACCTTTTAATTTAGCCATCAGACTTTTTCTTAATTCATAATCTTCAATAACTGTTTCTTTGTATCGTCTTTCATCAAACCATCGACTCGTCCAGTTATACACTACGCCAAGTCTTAAAACGTGTGGATTAATCTTTTGTCCCATACTTTAGAAGTTATAAGTTCTTCGTGCTAAGTTATAAATTAACTTTTAATTTATAACTCAAAACGTGTAACTATTCACTTCCTCCTTTCTTCTTTTCTGCTACTTTCTTTACTTCTGTTTTCTTTGCAGTTACTGGCATTGCCACAACTTTATCTT
>DASQPC010000057.1:0-20619 GCA_035644155.1 Candidatus Methylomirabilota bacterium | reverse complement strand
CACTGATGCATATATTGCAAGCCTTGAAGACAAATTTAATGCTACTCCAAGAAAATGCTTGCAATACAAAACCCCGTATGAGATGATGCACAAACTTCATCGTGCAACTACCAAGTGATGCACTTCCACCTAGAATCTACGCAGAGACAACTGATGCTGCAAAAGAGCTTATAGATAAAATTGCTGATCTCTCTCGATTGAATAAATGTATTGGAACGATTAAAACCCTTCTTGATGACCATCATGTTCCCTCACCTACTATCAAACGTCTGATAACAGAAACTCTCCAAGAGCATGACGTACCAAAAGTTGGAACAGAAGAGGAAAAACAAGAAATAAAAGCAGCTACGAACGAACCATTTTCTCTTGAAGAGCTTGTAAACGGAGACGGAGATCCTGATGCAGCATTTCTAGCAAAAAGTGATGAATTAAGAATTCAATCTAGATACAGAACAGCTGCATTAGAACAAGCACACCGATCATTTTTGGATACAGATCCATCTGATCTACAACTACAAGAAGCAGAAAGATGGATAAGAGCAGGGGTAGCTACTGAAAGAAGTAGAACCGATATTTTGTGGCATAATTCATTAATTGATGCTATGACTGAAGGAGGAATAGCAGGCAAGGCAGCTCTACGTCTCTGGGATAACAAGGACGATGTTCTAGCAAAATTGATTGACGAAGGCAAAACCAACTAATGTAATGTTCCTCTCTAAATCTTCACTTTCGCTGGGGCTAAATCTTTTTTTGGGCCAATCAATTGTACAAATTCATCTGCCTCAATTGTTTCTTTTTTAAGGAGTTCCTCTGCCAAGACATCAAGCTTATCACGAAGATTTGCTAGAATAACCGTTGCTTTCTTGTAAGCGCTCTCAGCAATCTTTTTAACCTCAACATCAATCTTTGCTGCCATTTCAGGAGAAACCTCACTCTGTTCATAAATTGATCGTTCGCCATCAAGATTGATTGGACCAAGCTCACTCATACCAAATTTCGTTACCATCGCTCGCGCAACATTCGTTGCCTTTTCAATATCATCTGACGCACCTGTGGTCACATCTTCAAAGATAAGACTTTCAGCTGCCCTCCCTCCCATCATCACAGCAATTTGTTCCAAAAGATGTGCTTTGGTCTCATGGACTCTTTCAATCGATTCAGTCATCGTGTGTCCAAGGCTCATGCCACGAGAGACAATTGATATACGATGAATTGGATCAACATGTGGCATCTCCCACGCAACCAAAGCATGTCCTGCTTCATGATAAGCAGTCATCCGACGATCCAAATCTGTCTGAAGTCTTTTCTTTTCAGGACCAAGCTTCACTCGCGTTGCGGATTCTTCAAGATCTGCCATGTCAATTGCTTTTTTGTTAAGCCTTGCTGCCAAAATAGCTGCTTCATTGAGCATATTCTCAAGATCTGCTCCTGAGAAACCAACCGTTCGTTTAGCAACTTTCTCCCAATTAACGTTTTCTGCAAATGGTTTTCCTTTGGCATGAATTGCCAAAATCATCTTTCTTCCTTCAACATCTGGAAGATCCAAAACAACTCTTCGGTCAAACCGACCAGGTCTGACGAGTGCTGGATCGAGAACATCAGGTCTATTGGTTGCTGCCATAACGATAACATGTTCATTTGGTGTAAAGCCATCCATCTCAACCAAAATCTGATTAAGCGTCTGTTCCCTTTCATCATGCCCACCCATAAGTCCCATACCTCGCTGTCTTCCAATCGCATCAACTTCATCAATAAAGATAATTGCCGGCTGTGCTTTTTTGGCTGTATTGAAAAGATCGCGGACACGACTCGCACCTACACCAACCAACATTTCCATAAATTCAGATCCTGCCATGGAGAAGAAAGCGACATTGGCCTCTCCTGCTGTCGCCCGCGCAAGAAGTGTTTTTCCTGTTCCTGCCGGACCTACCATCAAAACTCCTTTTGGCGTTCGGGCACCCATTGCCTTGTACTTAACAGGATTTTTGAGGAAATCAACAATTTCTGTAAGCTCTTGCTTTGCCTCATCAACACCTGCGACATCTGCAAAGGTAACACGCGGATTGTCACGATTGAAAAGCTTTGCGCGGGATTGGCCAAAAGAGAAGATACTTTCTTGTGTTCCTCGAGCTTGGCGGAAAATGAAGTAGAAAAAAGCAATCATTAAAATAACAGGCAAAATAGCTGACACAATATTGAACCAGTTATTGAAACCACTTTCATCCTTGACCGTCACCTTAGCTGCACCAAGTGAGACACCTGCATTTCTAAAAAGTGTATAGACATCAGAACCTGATTCTTTTACGGCTTGCAGTTTATTACCGCTTTTTTCCGTAATGAGCAACTTGTCCCCATTCACCGTTATCTCAGAAATCTGACCTTTTTTAACCTCAGAAACAATTTGAGAAAGAGAAACTGTTTTTCTCTCATCATAAGGACCGCTTAGTGCTGAAAAAATAAAGAGAGAAAAGATGAGCAAAAAGCCATAGAGAACAATATTTTTCCAAGAAAACTTTGCTCGAAATTTGACAATCTTTTTTTTATTATTTGTTTGGAGTTTTTTGCCGTTGGTTACCATAACGTAATACCCAGTATAACACAAACTATGAGGCTATACCAGTCCTAAATGAGCAACCTCTTCCTTAAATTGCTCTCCTCGCTCTTTATAGTTTTTAAACATGCCAAAACTTGCACAAGCAGGAGAAAGCACCACAACATCACCAGGTTTTGCTATCTTTGCTGCTGCATGCACAATCGTTTTCATATCACGTGCTCCTTCAAGCAGTAAAATATTTGTTTTATCATAAGAAAAGCTCTCCTTGATCCGTTCCCACTCCGTTCCAATACCAATAATCGCTTTAATATTTTTTGCTTCTTTAATCACCCTCCCAAGTATTGAAAAGTCACTGTTTTTGCTTGATCCACCCAAGATAAGGATCTCTGGCTTTCCAAATGCTTCAATAGCAGCTATTGCTGTCTCTGGCGTTGTCGAAAAAGAATCATCATAATACTTCACGCCATTCACTTCACCTACCAGCTCCAACCGATGCTCAAGTCCGGCAAAAGTCTTTAGCACGTGCACAATTGTTTCCTTCCCCACACCGGCAAGATTGGCCGCCATAACAGCAGCACAGGCATTTTCGAGGTTGTGTTTGCCTGGCAGTAAAATATCTCGTGTTTCAATAATCTCTTGATCATTCCCATTTTTACGGATTATAATTTTGTCCCCGATTGCAAAACAGCCATTTTCCGTTTCGCGTTCTCGAGAGACAAAATAGATTTTGCCTTCTGTATGAACATCAGATTCATTTGTCGCAGGATAATCACGATTGAGAATGGTAAAATCCTTTTCCGTTTGAAATCTTAAAATATTTCGTTTCGCTTCAATATACTCTTCAAGCGTTTTGTGATAATCTAAATGCTCACTGGTGACCATCAACATGACTGCAATATGAGGACTCTTATGAAGGTCCTGTAGTTGAAAGCTTGAAAGCTCCAAGACGACTAGTGATTGAGCTGTAAGTTTATCAAAAAAAGCAAGTGGAGGTGTCCCAATATTACCTCCCAAATACACATCTCGACCTTCTGTCTTAAGCATTTGGTAGATAAGCGAACTTGTAGTTCCCTTTCCTTTTGTGCCGGTAACACCGATTATAGGACAAGGACAGTAATCAAAAAAGAGTTTTGTTTGTGAGGTTATTGTCACACCTTCCTTTTCTGCTTGAACTAACTCTGGCGACAACTTTCGTACTCCAGGACTTCTCACGATAACAGCAAACTGAGAAAGATTTTTTAGATAATCTTCACCCAAAACAAATGTCACATCTGTCTTTTCTATTTCTGCTAAAAAATGTTGATCAAGATCTTCTTTTTTTCTTTTATCCAAGATCCAAATCTCTGCACCTTTTTTGCTAAGAAAACGAAAACTCGCAACACCTTCAACACCCAAACCAAGAATTGCAACTTTTTTATTTTTTAAATCAATAATCATAAATAAACTAGAGAAAAGGTATTTCCCTCTGCTATTGTACCTGCTAATAATTTTTTTGCAATCTCTGTATTTCCTGTTGTGTAAAACAGATATTCTGGCGCTGGTCTTGTAGTCACAATATTATTGTTCTCTAAAATCCATTTTACGCGCCGAGCAATAGCTGTTCCAGAATCAATAACACTCACTTTTGGGCCAAGCATTTCCTGTATCTGATCGCGAAGAAAAGGAAAATGCGTGGAACCAAGCACTAAGACATCCACATTCCCCTTTTGAAAAATTGCCAATTCGCGCTCTAAAACATGAATCATTTTTTCACTTTTCGTTTCACCTTTTTCAATAAGCGGTACCAACAAATCAGTCCCATGAGAAATGACCTGACAATCAGAAGCAAATTGCTCAATAAGCTGTTTCTGATACGCGCTTGTTGCTGTTCGTGTGGTAGAAAGAATACCAATGCGTCTATTTTTTGTAAGCGTCCCCGCTGTTTTTATTACAGGCACCGTTCCAACAATTGGAATAGTTGGATATGCATCCCGCAACGCGCTAATACAACTCACTGTAATGGTATTACAGGCAACAACAATAAGCTTTACTTGGTTCTCAAGAAGAAATTCCACAAGTCGTTTGGCAAGTTGATAAATCTCCTCTTTTGTTTTGGATCCATATGGTGCGTTCTGAGAATCACCAATATAAACAGTCGATTCATTTGGTAGTTGCACTCCTATTTCCTTCAAAACTGTCAATCCACCAAGCCCTGAATCAAGTATACCGATAGGATTGTTATTCAAAAACTCCTCCTCAAAAAATCTGTAGCTAATGTAGAGAGTTGTCGTGTTGGTTTTTCTTCATCTGAAAAAAGTGCAACATGCTTTCTAAGTACCATATTTTAAACTTCTTAAGTGGCTGGGACGGGATTCGAACCTGTGACCGATCGCTTATGAAACGATTGCTACTACCACTGAGCTACCCAGCCAAATTTTAGCCATCAAAGTATATCAGGTTGACCACCCTCAAATCAAATGATATACTACGAAACATACGCGGGGTAGTGTACGGTGCACATGAGGCTCATAATCTTATAGGCTGGGTTCAACTCCCAGCCCCGCAACACATTTGGAATGGAAGCATATAAGGCTTCCATTTTTGTTTTATTATCAATCCAATCGTTAGGTTCAACCCTTTTTTCTACTTCATCGACATCTTTTTTCAAACAGACATATCAATCTACCTCCACGTTATAATCAATTTGGATGGGCACTAAATACAGAAAATATTAATAACTTGAGATCTGAATGGAAGCAACTTGGGTATACATATAACTTGAAAACATCTGATAAGTTCTCTGACATTTCTTCACTACCAAAGATTGAAAGAGTCCCCTTTCAAGAGTATTACTCATCGCCTTTAGCAAGCTATTCTGGAAAATCAAAATTTCCAGATAATCTTGAACGATCACTCGACAAAGCCTTCAGCTTAAATGAGGCAGCTTGAGAACAAAAAAAATAGGTTCTGATTTCTTCCAACCCTCGCAATAGAAAATTTACTGTGTGGCAAATCCGCGGACGTGAAGAATTTCGTTTTTTGCAACAGGGCTGATATCCTTTTGAACGAGAGTTAAAAGCACAACAGTATCTCCTGAAGCCGTAACAAATTCTACTTCATAAGCTTCACCATTCTTATAAATATTTACTATCGCTCCCATATCGCCTGCCTTTAGGCCATGATCATCAACATTATGTGTCAGTACGACTGTATCTAGTTCTTCAAACATATATGTCCCTCAAACAATATTATACAGGATAGGCGGTCACAAAGCGAGGTTCGTAGTACCAACAATAATGCTTGTTCTTCTGAAAGA
This sequence comes from Candidatus Methylomirabilota bacterium, assembly GCA_035644155.1. Taxonomy (GTDB): domain Bacteria; phylum Patescibacteriota; class Microgenomatia; order Levybacterales; family UBA12049; genus DATIGJ01. The sequence goes on along the minus strand of DASQPC010000057.1, from coordinate 14,770 downwards.
AGGTATTTTGTTAGTTTTTCCTGAGGGATATATGCTTTTGCTCTATGGAAGCTTCATTCCTTCATTATAATACTATAACCCCGGGAATAAAAATAGCCTCGTTTGTAGTCAAAAGATGGGTTCAGTCTTTTGATACACTATACTCATTCTATGCAATATTTTTTCGTTTTTTTATTTTGTGGCGTGCTCCTCTATTTCCCCATCCTCTCTGCCGGATTTGCAGGAGATGATTATTCGCAGCTTGTTCATCAACCCTTGCTCCATAATGCACAAAATAGCTTGACCGTTCTTGATAAAGTACTTGTCTTCCCCAATGGACACACAATACTTTTTGGCTATTTTTATCGTCCTCTTCCTTTTCTACTCTATACACTCGGCTATGCTGCTGGTAATGGCAATCCATTTGTTCTCCATCTTATCCAACTTCTTTTGTATCTTGGAGCTACTACTTGTCTCTTCTTATTTTATAAGACTTTTTTTTCTCAAAAGCTCGCCTTTCTTCTTGCAAGTATTTTTCTCATACATCCTGCCAATAATGAACTAGTAGCGTATATCGCGGCACTGCCTGACACGCTTTGTCTGTTCTTTGGCCTTCTTGCGCTTTTTATAGTAAGTATTACTAAACAGCCAACATTTCTCAAGAAACTTCTTGTTAGCATCTTTTTACTCTTTGCGCTTTTTGCCAAAGAGACAGGTATGCTTTTTGTCGTGCTCGTTGGACTGTATGCGCTTTATAAAAAATGTGCCAAACAATATATCTTTCCACTTTTTATAAGCATTGGCGTTTATCTTGCCTGTCGAATTCATGCATCATATCATCCTCTGCTGACAATTCTCCCAAGTCCTGCGCTTGACTATGCAATCGCAAGACGCATTATGTTTTCTTTACAAATTGCTTCGGCCTTTCTAAGAGAAATCATTGTCCCAACGAGAACTGCTCTCAAGCCACATGCTTTTGAACCAACGATTGCTGCTATCCTGCTTGCGTTAGCCATTCTCTTTTTGTTTAGTGCTTGTTGTGTGATTCTTTGGCTCTGGATCAAAAACTATCATTCTAAAAACATGACGCTCTTTCTCTTTTTTCTATCGTGGGTAGGCGTTGGTATTTTATTTTTTGTTCAGATTATTCCTCTTGAGATGATATTTGCGCAGCGTTGGCTTTATCTTGCAGAGATAGGCTTATTGGGAATTTTTGGGACAGTGGTTGCTTCTCTTGCTCCCTTACCCAAAAGCCCTTTGATAACAATTTGCACCATCCTCTTTGGCTTTCTTTTGTTATCCTATACGATAGAAACAATTATACTTACAACCATGTGGACGCACTGGCAAAATTATTTTAATCTGAAATGATATCTATGACCAACTGGCAAAAAGATTTTTGGGCACTTTGTTTTGCTATTGTCCTCACATTATTTACCTTCTCCACCCTCTTTCAGGTTCCTTTTCTATATGATGACTATGATTTTCTCTTTACATGGAAAAGCATTCAAAACCTCAACCATCTGCCAAATCTGCTTATGGGCAATGTTCCATTTCAGCATGAAGGAGTCTATCGGCCAATACGAAGTCTCCTCTATGTGGTAAGTTATCATTTTTTTCACCAGAATCTCTTTTTTTATCATATTGAAGAGTTAGTACTATACTGTGCTTGTTTAGTTTTTGTGTATCTTATTACCAAACAGCTTGTGCAAGACAGATTTATCAGTTTCTTGACCACTCTTATCTTTGGCATTATGCCGCTCCATATCGATAATGTAGCCAATCTCACGGGCAACTTTGATACGTTTAGTCTTTTGCTTGTTTTGATCTCCTTTTATCTCTTTCAACATTTCCTGGAAAACAAAAAACATACCTTTCTCTTGCTCTTTTTCTCTTTGCTTGCTGCGACGCTTGCCTATTTTGGTTATGAAGTCAGTCTTTCATTACCTTTTCTTATTATCCTCTATGGCTTTTATAAACGACAAAAAGTGTCGTGGATGGTCTATTGCTCGTATTTTGCTCTTGCAGCTGTCTATCTTTTCATACGGATAGATCTATTGCATATAACGACACGCGGTTCATTGTTCGAAGACATCTACGTTAAAATAATTCTTTTGCTAGAACGACTCTTTATGTACTTTGCTCTTGCTTTTGTTCCTGTTCCACTTGAGAAAATAACGCTCTCTTCGTTTACTGGCGATCTTCTTTTTAGTAGCGCGTCAAAACCATTCGTTACTCCACAAGAAATGCTTTCCGGAGATTTTCTTTTTTCGCTTGTTTGCCTTTTGCTTCTTTTATTTCTCACAATAAAAACCATTCGCAAGCGATCACTTATTGGGTTTTGCTTAGCGTGGTTTTTTGTAAGCTTACTTTCAGTACTAGGCATTGCCTTCCAATCTTCTCCTACCTATGGCATACAAATGCTCTGGGGAAGATATGCGTTTATTGCGACCTATGGAACAGCTCTCCTCACAGCATACTTTTTCTCTCATCTGCTTGGTATAAAACCAAAAACAATGATTAAACAATATCTGCGGGCGCTAGGGATTGTGGTTATCAGTCTTTTTTTGCTGTTTGATATAGCAGTGACACACGCTACTCTTAGTCAATGGCATGATCCACGACCGCAGCTTTTGACAATTATCACGCAAACAGAAAAAAACGCAGTTAGGCATAATGATCTTGGCGTTCTAGCTGCCAGTTATGGGAAATATGATGAGGCGATTAAAGAATTTAAAAAATCCTTAGCAATTACTCCCTCCTATGACAAAGCAGAGAAAAATCTTTTGAAGCTTTGTGAAAAACTCAAGAAAAGCAAAAAATCAGCAGCTTCTTGCCCTTGACACTCATCGATAAAATATGAAACCATAAAAAGTATGGAACAAATTTATCAACAAGGACAACCACCTGCACAAACATCCAAAAGCTCCTTTTTGGCAGTTGCGAAAACAGCTCTTTTACATAACAAAACCCTCGTGCTTATTGGCAGCATTGTCTTTCTTATATTACTCACAGGAACTCTGTATCTCTATCTGGCCCCTGCCAATAAAAAAACCCAACCTGCTCTTTCTCAACTACCATCAATTCCGACAACTGTTCCAACAGCACTCCCTTCTCCATCTGTCATTGTACAACCCTCACCTACTACAATTCCTACGCTAACCCCAATAAATAATTCCGTCGTATGGAAGACCTACGCCAATACAACATATAGCTATACAATAAAATATCCACCAACGTGGACAGTACAAGATCTTGGCATTCTTGAACCAAAAATCCCCAGCTATGTTGTTTTTAATCCCAATACCGCATCAAACAGTGCTCGCTCCATTTCTCTTTCAGTAAGCTCACGATCCCTGCAAGAACAATTAGCAATTGGTGGAGCAGCAAGTAGTAATGTCGTTGTTGCAGGACAACAAGCATATTTGCAAAACCTTAAAGACTCAGATGGCAATACCTCCGTATCCATTATTGTTCCCAGAGTAAACTTTCTGCTTGTCCTCCATGGAAAAAATACCTATCGGGCAATCTTTGACTTGATGACTACAACGCTCTCTTTTACTCAGTGAGTTGGTTTTTTTTCATTACTGTTTTGTTTTCTCGAAAGGAAAAATAGCCATTTTTGCCAACAATAATATGATCAAGAAGTGTAATACTCATAATCTCCCCTGCCTCATGAATCCGTGTTGTAAAGGCGATATCATCATCTGAGGGTGTTGGATCGCCAGAAGGATGGTTGTGGGCCACAATAAGGGTCACACATGGTGTCGAAAGCGCATGACTAAAAATTTCCTTTGGAGTAATCATCATACTATTAAGACTCCCCTGTCCAACAATTTCCCGTTGCAATAACTCAAAACGGGCATTAAGATAAAAAACCAGCAAATATTCTTGTTTTTTTTCGACAATATCTTTAAGATGTAACAAAACATCTTGGGTTGATTGGATAATTGTCTGAGTAAAGGAAGCAGGCGCAAACAGTCGATTACCCAGCTCTATTGCCGCGCTGATACGAGAAGCCTTAGATTTTCCAATACCCGGTAGACGTATCAATTCCGAAAGGGATGCTTGAGCCAAATTTGCCAATGGGAGTTGGCTCAGAAGTGTTTTACTCAATTTGAGAGCATTTTGCTTGACAGATCCTGTACCCAAGAGAATTGCGATTAATTCTTCGTTTGTGAGATTTTCTCGCCCTAAGGTAGCTAATTTCTCACGCGGACGAGAAGCAAAAGGCAAATCCTTCATACGTACTTTTATCCGCTTTGCTCTACTAGCATTATCTCTCTTCACATTTTTTGTCATATAGTATAGTATAATAACAGAGATGATTGATGTCGATGGAAAAAAACAAAAGAAATTAAGTGAGTTAGCTCACCGTATCCGTGAAGCAAGAAAGAATGCTCATCTTTCACAAGAGGAGCTTGGTAAATATATTGGTGTTTCTGATAAATCAGTGTCTGCCTATGAGCAGGGCCGAAGTACTCCACCAATTAACAAGTTGAAAAAAATTGCCCAATCCACAAACCATCCTCTTGGCTATTTTACGCAAGACGATAATGAGGATGCACTCTTAGCTAGCAAGCTTGCGTCAATAGAACGTGAACTGTTGGAAGTTAAAAGACTCCTTAGCGAATCTAAAAGATCATGAGACTGACCCCTTGACATATTAGACTAAAATCTCATATCATGAGAATGATGAAAGATTCTTATGGTATTCTCCTTCTCGATAAAAGTGAAATCGTCCTTCGCGTTTATCAGGTGGATGATAAAGAATGGCGGCTTTTGCACTATTTCAGCAAACATATTCCTGATGTTCCACAAACAAAAAGCACCAACCCCATTACTCTTATTGAGTTCATTATTGACTTTTTAGCTAAGCCGGCAACGCAAGATGTTATGGAATGGAAGATTTGTAGTCGTGGATTACCTGAAGAAACAGTCAAAATCATTGCCCAAGCAACTGGCTTACCTATTGAAAATTTACGTACCATTCGAGAACAAGAACTTCTTTGCAAAGGTATGTTTACTGAATTATGGTAGACATTAGAAAAAGAGAGTCCACCATTTTTGCCAATTTGGTCGCAGATCTTGGTTTTTTGCACCTGAAGTGCTTGCCATTAGCGCATCAGAGGCAATCACTATTACTCCTTCTCCAGGCTTAGCAAGAAACAATTTATTTCTGGCTTCTTCCTCAACAAATTGAGGCCTCTTAGCAACATGTAATTGGTTTTTTAGTTGCTTATTTTTCTTCTTTTCTCTCACAAGTTCTTGTTTTGCCTGTGTTACCAGGCTATTTTTTTGCAAGAGGGTGTAGATTGAGTGTATTAACCCATTAATAACAAAAAATGAAGCTATGATAATAGTAAAAAACACTATTTTCTTTATGGTCATAATGCATTATAATATAATCCTATTTACATCTGTTTGTAAAGAAAACCCATAATAGGCTTGACTATAAGCTAAATTATTGATATTATGGGACTAATAGTTTTATGAAAATAATAAAAACTCGCGACGCCCACAAAGAATTTATCGATTTTCTCAAAAGCAAAAAGCATTCCAGTGCCACTGTTTTGGCCTACGGAAAAGATATTGATCAATTAACATCCTTTCTTGAAGAACTCGATAAACAACAAATTCATGATGTTTCCAAGGATGACATTCAAGCATTTCTGGGGAAATTATCTGAAAAAGGTTACACGCCAAAATCCCTTTCACGAAAACTTAACTCAACTCGGACATTTTATCGATTTTTGAAGGTTAACGAATATATTACTGACGATCCTTCCCTTTTGGTTTCACATCCTCAGTACGAACTTGCAGCTCCTCGAATTCTTAAACCAACCGAATACCGAGCGCTTCGTGACGCAGCACGTAACGATACCAGAATGTATGCCATTATCGAGATACTTCTCCAAACAGGTATCCGTATTGGCGAACTTGCTGACCTTCGCCTCTCAGATGTGCAAGAAGATGCATTGAAAATCAGACCACATGAAAAACATGAGGAACGAACTGTCCCAATTAATAAATCTGCCAAAGATGCATTGAATCGCTATCTGCAAACACGGCCACAAATTCAAGACGACCATATTTTTGTCACAAAGTCCGGCAAGCCTTTCTTAGTTCGAAACATCAGAACAGCAATTGAAAGATATTTCCGCATTGCTGGTATTGAAAATGCAAAGGTGAATGATCTAAGACATACCTTTGTCGCCCATCACCTCAAACATGGTGTTTCACTTGTTTTACTTTCAAAGATTCTTGGCCACAAACGCCTTTCAACAACTGAGCGTTACCTTGAATATGTCAAGGAACGTGCCAAAGATACCACAACATTGAGCGAGTTATAAGAAAGATCTTATGAGCGCATCCTTAAACAATATCCTGAACGCGGAACACGGTGAGTTTTACTGATTTTTTCTTTGTAGCCTATCTCTTACAAAATCTTTTTCAGCATCTCCAAGGGGCTCAAGCGCTACTACTAAGTGAGCCGAAACTCGTGTTCCTTCTTTTGGTCTTATCCGGATATCTGAAGAGCCTGGTTCTCCAGGTTCAAAAGATACTTTTCTTGATGATTGAATCTCGGAGCTAAACCCAACCAGAAATCCTTTTCGTGATGAAGCAGCCGCAATTGCTTCATCAATTTGTTCACGAGACTTACCCTTAGCTTGAAAATGAGCAACTGCAGGGTCCATTCGGGTTTCGCTTTCTATTCCATCAACTACTCCAAATATTTGAGTCGCACGTGCATGATTTTCACGATCTGAAAAAGGCAGGCTTAAAGACGTTAGTAACGAATGTCGTCTGGCAATATCACTAGCATACTCAATTGCAGCTTCTTTTATTTCAGTTGGAGTGAGAATAAGACGTCCAACTCCTTCTTCGAGCGCCTTGATTCGCTCGACTCCAGACTGAACTGCAGGTGTTGGATACACTGATAGATCTCCAGGCTTGTACACTAGCCTTGCTGGCCTTTCAACTCCTGAGTAGCCAGGAAAGGTACCATTTTTAAAAACATGATCCATTGTTTCTAGACTTGTTGCATGAACAGCCCCGATCTTGGAATCTGCTGGGTCAACAACAGAATTTTTAGATGCAACTCGTCGAAGCTGGCGAACAGCCTCTGGAGGAAAACCTCTTCTCGTAGATCTTTCTTTTGACATATGTTTATTAAAACAGCAATGTTACTCTTTTTTAATTAATTCTTTTAAAAATTTTTCTTCAATAAGACCAAGAGGTTCTATTCCAGATAGATCAGCTACTCGTAAGCCTCTTTCCCCTGTTCTTAATCGCGCATCTTCATTGTTGGGATCTCCTTCCATAAGAATAATCTCTGGATTGTTTTTAATTGTTGAGGTAGCAATGCCGAGCAAAAATCCTTTTCGTTTTAAGGCCTCAGTCCTCGCAAGTGTAAATGTCTCTTTTGGAATACGCCTTTCTCTAAAAAAATGCGTTTCGCCATGCCTGATAAGATCATCTACTGCTCCAGGCATACCGCCTATTTCTTGAGATATGGGAATCTCCATGATACGTAATGCCGCATGTCTTTGGGCAATTATTTTAGCATAATTAATCGCGTCATTTCTTGATTTTTCGGGATTAGATTCTATCTGCTCAATGATAAACCGAGAACCTATTTCCTGTTCTCTAATAACATCAGCAACGCTCGGTGTAGGATAAACTGATATATCACCAGGTTCATAATCTAATTCTCTTCTTCTTGTCGTTCTACCGGGTAATTTACGCTGTTGACTCAGATTGTCTATCGCCTCAAGGCTTGTCCCATGAAGCGCACCATGTTGCGGATCATTTATCAAGACAGGTCCTTTTTGGGAGATGGTACGAAGATGCTCTTTCTCCTTTGGCGTAAGTGCAGTTCTTCTTTCGCCTTTTTCTATCATATGTTTGCAAACAAAAGTGCGTCTGGCTGGATTCGAACCAACGACAGGTTGTGTATAAGACAACTGCTCTACCACTGAGCTACAGACGCGTGTAGGTATTATATCAAAGGTGCTTAATGAGACAAAGAGCAGAAACAAGGAGATTTACAACTTTGCTCGCTGGGAAATTTCTGCTTCGACCATTTCAACAGCTTTGCCATACTTAAGACGGGAGAGTTCTCGAACAAGCTCAGCAACCCGTTCATTGCGCATTGCTTTTTCTTTGTTAATATCTTTCGTCGTATCAAGAGAGAAAGGCAAGGCAGGTTCTCCACCGATAAGTGTACGCATGTAGGCATTAAAACGATCGACATTGATAAGATCGTTTTCGTTAAAGACAGGCTGGAATTCGTGTTGGAGATAATTTGCATCAGTCACGCCGACACGAAAAGAAGCAATAGTACCAACATTGCCAAAGATAGCGTTTTTGATTTCTTCATCCATCTGACCGATAAACTGATTGGCGACAATCAAGTTGAGACGATATTTTCGTGCCTCAGAAAGAATCTGGGCAAAATCAGGCGTTGCAAAATTTTGAAACTCATCGACATAGAGAAAGAAATCTTTTCGTTCATCCATAGGCATATCTTGTCGACTCATCGCAGCGACCAAAATCTTTGGAACAAGAACCAAACCTAAAAAGTTTGAATTTTCTTCACCAATCTTTCCTTTGGCCAAATTAATCAGAAGAATTTTTTGTTCGTCCATGACTTTGCGAAAGCTAAACGCACTATCTGACTGACCAATAATATTTCTGATCATCTTATTGGTAACGAAACGGCCAAACTTAGAGACAATATAATCAAGGACTTCCGACTTGTGGAAATCTGATGTTTGAGCGATCTGATCTGTCCAGTAGCGCCTAATAATAGGATCCTGGACTTTGGGCAAAAGTTCTTGAACATAATTCTGATCTGTCAAAACCCGAACAACTTCAATAAATGTACTTCCCTTCTCATACATAACCGTAAGCATTGCGTTACGAACAGCATGTTCAAAACGTGGCCCAATAATACCTGTTTTATTCGGATCAAAGAGCTTGTACATAAGACCGATAATAGAATTGGCGACAAAATGTTTTTGTTGTTCGTCTGCTGCTTCAAGCATATTAAAACCCATTGGTCGCTCAAGATCTGAAGGATCAAAAAGGATAACATCTTCTGCGCGTTTGGGCGGAATAAGGCGCAATACATCTTCAATCAAATCACCGTGAGGATCAATAACTGCCAATCCTTCGCCAGCGTTGATATCTTGCATGATCATTTGTTTTAAGAATTCTGATTTTCCCGTACCTGTCTTTCCGATAATATAGGTATGACGCCGTCTGTCGTCGCGTTCAACATAGACAGGCCTTGTCAAACCTCTAAAGGTACTCTTTCCTAGATAAAGACCACTTGTAGCGATATTAGAAGGCGCTGGAGCACGTTTAGCACTAAGCCAGTGAATACCAGGAGTTGTAATACTTTTGTTGGGCATATGGAAAAGTGTCGCGAGTTCATCAGTACTCATCACCGATGCCAAACCAACCATAGGGAAATAACGATAAATAAAATCATTCATAAAGAGTCCCTTAAAACGAATCTTATGCTTCTTAAATGTATTGACTCCAGTATATTGACCAAAAGAATTAATAATATTCTCAAGATGTGCATTTGCAGATTCTTGGGTTTTTGAACAGACAACAATGCGTACAACCGTTTCAAATCCTGATTTACTAATTTTATTTTCAATTCCCTCAAGCTCCTTACTATCTGCCTTATAGCTTGCTTTTTCCGGATTGGCTTCATTCTTTTTGGTCGTGCCGATATATCCTCTTCCTACTTTTTTCCATTTAGCACTTGCTGGTCTTATAATAATTTGCACTGTTGCACCCTCGCCTTCTCCCATTTTGGCAAGCACAGACGTTAAAGATAGCAACGGATCAACAGGTAAATCTTTATAAATTTTGATTGGTTGATAATCCGCTTCTTTCAGATGCATTGATGTGAAGGCAACTTTGCCATCAGGAGTAAAAATATTATATTCATTCCCGAGAATTGCTCCCTCTTTTTGTTTGGCAGCAGGCTCAGTAACAGGAACAATTTCAGCGTCAGGATATGCTCCATTAATTTGTTTCTCAACAAAATCACGAAAATTATTGGGCACATGCACATAAAACCTCATATCTCCGGGCAAACCAACGATTTCAAAAGAAAGATGCGGTTGCGCTTTAAAATATGCCCACTTGTCCGAACTCCACACCCGCCGAATCGAGGCAAGACTTGAAAATAATTGCTCTGCTGCGTCAATTTTAATTTCATTGTCACGAGGAACAGTAATTTGCAAAAGCGTTGAATTAAGAGAAATTGATTCACGCTTACGATTGCGAACCCATAGAATAAAGATATACCCTAGGCCTAGCGAACCAATAATAACTCCACCGATGATAGAGATAACGGTAAGAAGAGTAAATAATAATACTGTTGGATTTTGTAAAAGTATCATTACGTTGTTCCTCCTGTTTGTTGCGCTTCTGGTGTTGCCTCAGGATTTTGATTGGAAACAGGAGTTGGTTTGCCGTAGAGTTTTTCGATGACATACATAACCATCTTCCCAAGCCACCTCTTAGAATCGCGTATATTGGTTTTTTGTAATTGCTCCGCTTCTTGATAGGTCATAGGCATCTCTGGCTCCTTTTGAGGTGGTGTAAAAACCGGTGTTGTTTCTTTAGCAAATGAAACGCCTGCTTCTTGTACTTCTTGCGCCAGTTGTTGCTCTTTTGCATCAGTTCCCGCCTCAACACCTAACTCTTTAACCTCAGGTGGCAAAACGACTTCTGTTGGATGGGATTGTTGCAGTCTTGGTGCCTCTTGTTTGGCAACTGGCTGTTCGTCCTCATCTTCATCATCATCTGGATCCATGGCAATTGGTCCTTGCTCTGGATGACCACCAGAGATAGCAGTTGGCGGTTCTTCGATGCGGCGATTGATTATTTGAGCTGCTGGTGCTGCCTGCGATTGAGATGGGTTGGCCACAGCGTCTGCTGGTGCGGATTGTTGCACTGGTTGATCTGTTGCTGATGTATTTTGATTTTGGCTTGTATCATCCATAGTTCCATCTTACCATGAGGAATGCAAAGAGACAATGAAAGGACTGTTTATTGTTGTTTTACCAACTGAGTAATTTTCTGTTTCTGATCCAAATTCAAGATTGGTGAAACTGCTTCCAGAAATTTTACCAGAGCATTTTTTGAAACTTTAGTAATCTCTGAAAGATATAATTCCTGGGAAATATGTTTGTTTACTTCCTCTTTATTCAGGTTGCTTGCTTTGATTTTCGCTTGCACATCAGTTGGTAGTTGATCTAAAAGATTAAGTATCGCCTCTGTATGATTCATTACTTCAAATTCAGCAACGAATTTTTCTTTGTCGTTAGGATATTTGATAATATCGAGAATCTCAAGAAGAACATCTTTGAAGCTACGCTGCATATCCTACCCTTTCCTCATCCTTAAAGCATTTCTCACAGCACCTGTAAACCCCTCCAACACCAACTGCTGCAATTGGTACACCAATAACGGGAGAAACCAAATGCCAACATAGTCTTTTATTTTCTAACTATTCCTTTAATAACATTTCCCGCAACTCCCACAAAACCAACAGCTTCAGCAATAATACCACCCAACATAAGTGGGGCAGCAATTACCGGCACTGTTGATAGAAGAAGCACTCCGACAACTTCAGCGGCTACTCCGCCGACGAACCATGTACCCCATTTACGAAGTCGTCTATTTAATTCAAACCTACGCTTGCTCATATGATGAGATGTCGTAACCTCAACCATACTACTGTGGGGATTTTTCTCACTCATAGCAGTATTGTAACACAAGCATTATTTTGGCTGCCACCCACACTTTGGGCAAGCAGTCAAAGCACCGCATTGAATCTTGGCAACCTCTTCATCAGATGCAGTCCAACCGCACTCTTTACAACGGATTTGGTAACAGATGTCACAGGCTTCTTCTTGTTTCATAAACTAATCACAGCTTACTCCTGATTCTTCTGCATATTGTTCTTTTGTTAATCCACAACCTGGACAGCTATTGCCGACAGGACCATCAGCGTGATAGTTGCATTTGGGACAAGTAAACCACTCTTGAGGAGATTGACTTTCCCCAATTCTTGAACTCCCCATAGAAGTAACTTGCGTCTTATTACCTCCACCCGCACAGCCAGGACGCTGTTCCAAATCACCTTTTTCTCTACGATAATCCATCCCACTAGTTGCATAGCCAATCAATCTATTTGTAGCACTGACAGGACGAATTTGCCCTTGGAGTTTGTCACCAGTATAATTATATTGAGACTCCTGTTCTTCGTCTCTATAAATTCTATTAAGCTGAAGAGGAGCCATTGAGAGTCCTATTTGCAAATCACGCTCCAGCTCTTCCCTACGGCCTCCCTGATCGAGTCGCCAACGAGCATACTCTTGAAACCTATTAATAAGTTTGTCTGTCACTGCATGTCTCTTTGAAAATTTCTCAGGCGAGTGCAAAAACGCTTTGATATCAGCAAATGTCTTCATCGCCCCTCCTTCTCCATACGCAACTTCTCTCCCCCCAACTGCCTCTTGCATATGATCAACAATATCTTCAAATTTACGAACAGGCATCCATCCTTTTTGCTCCGCACGATTGGCATCAGCGGGAGTAATAAAAGCAACATTAGCAAAGGTGTTTTTAATTCTCTCTTTTTGATCAGAAGACGCAGGAATTGTCAATCCCAACTGTTTCTGGAGCGTTTCATTTTGTTCAATAGTCGCATCATAACGAAATGTATATGCTTGCAAATTACCATCTTTTTTCTTTTGTATTGCATACATTTGTGTCTCAGGATAGACGATAGCCTTTCCATCAGCATCGCTAAGTCCACTCCATCCCGCGGGACTCACCAAAATCGCAAATGACTCCGGAGGAGCAGTCTTGAGCCATCCTTCGACACCTGTTGTGCCTTTTTGCTCGTCACCAAAAAGTGTTTTATAAACAACACCATCTCTCTCTTTTAGATCGGTTGCTGATTGCCATAAGACATTACCATAATCTGGACAAACAACACGTTGATTGCCATCTTTTTCTTCCCAGGAGAGATTCCATTTGAGACTTGCCATTTGCTTAAGATATTCATCTTCAAACGCTTCTATATCGACTTTTACCTTTGCAAGCTCTCTATCCAAAACAGCAGGAAATGCTTCCTTTCCGACTTCAGAAGTATTGCGCAATAACTGTGAAACCTGCTCTTTTACCCAAAACCCTGTCCCTGCTAAATGATACCAAGGAGTTTCACCTGGAGTTAGTGGCTGCTGCTTGACTCGCTCAACCTCATCTTGTAACCATTCTTTGCTGAAAAAATATGCTGGATCTTCCGCTTCTCTTTTCTTTGGCGCAAAATCAACAATCACTTTTTGAGAGAAAAAAGGCTTACTTCTTTCATTTTCTTCGAGAATAGTATCGATTTTTGTAATCAATGCTGGTGTCTTTTGCACTTGCTCAGAAAGCGTGAGTGCTACACGAGGCACATTCACCTGAGATCCAGGATCTTCTCTGCGTCTAAACGTATGTGATTGTTGTATAAATTCTTTTCCAGCCATAAAAAAAACTCCTCGTCTCCGAGAAGTTGCAACAAAATTGCTTCTTGCTCGGAAGACTTTTTAATGGGGCTCTGACTTCTACGTTAAAAAACGTAGTCACAGTTACGGCATAGCGTAGGCATCTCACCTACTTCACCCAACTATTTCTTAATCCACTTAATCTCTTCTTTTTTTTCTTTGTAATTGACGTATCGTGCCATGGCGTACAACAAATCAGAAAGTCGATTAACATATATTCTTACCGTCTCATCCACTGCTTCTTTTTCCATCAAATGCACGAGTTGTCTCTCAGCCCGTCTGGTAATCGTCCGGGCAACATGCAAGAGAGAACCTGCTTTTCCTCCACCTGGCAAGATAAAATAATTAATTTGAGGCATCTGTGCCATCATGTCATCAATCAACTTTTCAAAACTTTCTACACGCCCTGTAAGGCCCGTTACCGGCAATGGATGCGGCGTTGCCAAAGCAGAACCTATATCAAATAAATCATGCTGAATCTTCTCTAATTCTTTTTTTAAAACGGCATTATTCTTTTTTAACTGTGCAGTCGCTGCGCCCAAAAAACTATTGAGTTCATCAATTGTTCCGTAAGCTTCAACACGTTTGTGTGATTTGAGGACACGTGTTCCATCAAAAAGTGATGTTTTTCCTTTGTCTCCTGTACGGGTATAAATTGGCATTAAAAAAAATCCCTCTCGTTGCCCGAGAAGGATCATACAAAAAAATTCCTGCTCGAGACAATTTTAGTCGTACAGTTTTCTGACTTTAACAGTAGCGGCACTGTGGTTGAGTTACACAACACTTGCCTGTACACCTTTTACTTCAAATGAAACGCAATATACACAAGCAACAACGCAATTATAGCAAGACCAAAGGCAGTTGCTATCTTCACATTTGCATCAAAAATTATATCTGAAAAATTTGTTTTTTTATGCACAGTTTTTCTTTCCATCTTTAACTTTTCAGGACAAGCGCAACACTAAACGAAACTATACCAAAGATTATTCTTTTTTCCCTTAGCAACTGTTATCGGTATAATAAATGCTGCTCCAAACCATCCTGCTGAAAGATTTATCAAAAGATCAGAAAGAGCATTAAAAACAATAGTATTACTCACTTAACACTCACTATAGCCACAGCTATAGCATTTTTTACAACCTTCTTCATAGGCAAGTGTCCCTGATCCACAAGAGGGACATAAATCAAACAGACTTGTTGTAGAT
>DASQPC010000056.1:0-4785 GCA_035644155.1 Candidatus Methylomirabilota bacterium | reverse complement strand
TGGGAATTGCCGGAGCACTTCTGGCTATCCCTTTTATCTCATTTATTATTATTGTCTTTAATAGTTTTGACAAGCGGCAATAAATTATTTTTCTGCAACTACCAATGTCCACGGGAGAGGAGTCATATCGTCAATAACTTTAACATATTTTGTTACAAATTTTTTAAATGTAGATGATGACCAATGCTGAATATGTTCTGGATGTGCTCCCAAGTGCAAAATATTTTTACCACGAAGAACTCTTTGAATGGTGAAGAGGGGTTCGTTAGGAACAGACAACACAATATATTTTTTTGCAACTCTTTTGAGTTCTAACAACGCTTTTTCTGGATGTACCAAATGCTCTAAGACTTCTGTGCAGACAACAACATCAAAAGAATTATTTCTATAAGGAAGTTTATAAATATCTGCTTTTTTTATTATTATTGTCGGATGAAGTTTTTTCCCAATTTTTATTGCTTCATCGCCATACTCAATACCTTCAAGCTTTTTACCGATTTTTGCGTGACTGAGCTTTGTAAGAAAAAATCCTTCTCCACAACCGGCATCAAGAATTGATTGAGGATGTAAATTTTTTAATTCATCCAGAAGAACGGTATAGAAGTTGTTAAGAAAAAATTTTGAGATTAGATTTTTATTTGTATTTTTTTTATAATTTGATGTCTCTGTCATAGGAAGAAATGTTGATTCTTAAAAAAAGATGAGCGGGTGAAGGGAATCGAACCCTCGTATGCAGATTGGAAATCTACTGTTCTACCATTGAACTACACCCGCACTAACAGTAACAATGAGTATAGCAAAAATAGCTATTGACCTCAAGAAGTGACGCAGAGCCAGTAACGTCTTTTTCTAGGATTTTCTACACCATTTTCAACAATATTTTCCAAAATACCTCCGTTTGCTTCAATGACTTTTTGTGAACCGATATTTGTATCATCACACGTAATAAGTACTTTTGTTATTCCCAATCTTTTTGCTTGCGGTAATGCAAGTTTGAGTATCTCTTTTCCATAGGTGGTACCCATCCTTCAGGCATGAAGACCTTGTGCGCCTTCTTCAACTGCTTGAAGATAGCTCTCTTTATATTTTATTGCTGGGATCACCAATTCCATCAGTTTATTATACCAGGGTTTATGGAGCGCTAGTAGAAAAGCATCGAACAGAACTGATCCATTTACTCCAAACGCATAAAGTGAGTTCATTTTAAAGGATTAATCTTTGCCATTTTGCTCATTTTTGTATTGACTCCAAAATATTAATCCATAACCCATGGCTGGATAATCCAAACCTGCAAAAAGATCACATACCTCACCATGTTTATCTAATGGAACAGCAGGAGAAGTTATACCTGATTCTTGAGATCCGTCTGCGTTTGTTAGAAGCTCTGCCAAACTAGGAGCCGTGAAATGACTATAATGATCATTCTTTTCATCAAAAATTGGCTTTCGAAGCACATTAAGAGAATCCATTCCCGTGATAAGAGAGAAATAATCACCTAATTTAATTGGATTAGGTACGCTTCCTATAAGAAATGCGTTATTATGTTTTAACCAAGGCGCAATAACTTTATTGAAATATACTCCAACATGAGGTATATGCTCTAATATCTCAGAAAATATTGCTACATCGACTTCAGGGAAAAATTCTTTATAATCATCTGCTGTCGTTTTCTGAGATAAATCTATTCTTACCCCTTGGTCAATGTAGTCCTGATCAAGTCCATATCGTAATAAATCTCCTGCAACATCTACTCCTATAAGAGTAGTTTTTCTTCGTTGTTCAGGAGTGAGTCTTGCGATAAGTGCTCTTTCTAGAGAAAAAGTACCCGAACCAATATCAACAACAGTTGCATGTCCTTTTTCTTCAATAGCTGATTCGATACCATGCTTCGCCAGATCTGCGAGCATTTCAAATCTTCTTACACTTATCAAGTTATTTTCTTTTTCTAAATAACCAAATCTCCCTACTAATTCAGATTCATTTGTAAAATCAACAGCCCAGGGATGCTCAGCATCAAAAGCATCTCTTAATCTAACAGAAAAGTCTTTAGTTTTAGCAGACCTTACTGCATCTGCAGTATGGATAGAAGAGTCAAAAATAGTTGTATCAGTCAAAGGATTAGTACTCCATTTTTGATAAAGCTCATTATTTGGTAGACGTCCAATTGGCTCTGGAACTTGAAAACCTCGCTCTCTCAGTTTATCAGGAGAAAAAGGTATACCCATGAAATTACCAGAAGCAAGCGCATATATATTGAATATATTTTCTGGTGTCAGCGGTCGATCTGGATTACGCATGACTAACGTTCCAGATGCACGTAATACAGCTTCTCTCTCTGGAGACAGTATTGATTGAGCTTTTAATAAATCTATATATGCAAAACGCTTTTCAGTCATAGTAAAATCAGAATGCCTTTATTTTTGTAGATACCAAATATTTTTACCGGAGCTAACTTGTTCAGCATAATCAGTTAACTCAGAAAATATACCTTTTTGCGTAGACTGATCGATAAGGTTTTTCACTAGTTCTAAACCAAGAGTTACTGCATGCGAAGCTTTTGTGGGTACTGCCGTTACAAAATCCGGTAATTCATCAGAAATTATTAATCCTTCCTGAGTTTTATCAAATTGGCTTTGACTGAATGAGACGGCAACACCAGGACGCATTTCTATTGTTTGTGTGTTTTGACCTAGCTTTGGCATATATAGACTCCTAGCAGTATCTATAATTTGCTGAGAAAGGGTTTCTTGAGTTACTTTATCTCGTCGTAGAATTTCCTTCCACTCCTGAGGAATTGTTAAATCCATTTCTTGTTCAACAAAGGTACGTTCAATGGTTTCTGAAAAACCTACAAGCGAAGCTACTCTACGACGAAGTGGAACATAATGCATGGCGTCTCTTCCTGGACCTCCTGGAACAAGAACAAAAGCATTTGGATATGCCCTCTCTGTTTGTCTTCCAATTTTAACGTCACTAAAGAAACGCAGTTGTAAATTTACTGACGGTTTGATTCCTAATTCTTGACTGAGTACTCTTGCGTTGTATCCAGCAGTATTAACAACATAGTCACTTTCAATTACACCTGTATTTCCATCTTCATTAGTCCATGTGACCTCATATCGTGTATTAGGTTTATCTATTCCAACAACTTCTGTTGCAGTTCTTATATCAACACCTCTTGCTCGTAATGTATTAATAAGAATCTTTTTTGCTTGTGGCATATGATAACATGCTTCTTGTGTTGTAATTCCTCCTGCAATATTATTGAAGTTTTGTAATTCATTCTGTTCAAGTTCTCGAAAAAATGTCTCTGGTTCTCCAAACACCTGTTCTTCTTGCGGTCTATTTGCATAGTTAATATTCCGATGGTTCTTATAAAAATCAATATATTTTGGATAGGAAACTTGTGAGTTTTCTGCAATGAGAAAGTTGAGAGGACCTCTCTTTTTACTCACAGCAAAGGGCATTAATTGCTTAAACCGAATACCTGATTCTAAACACTGTGCAGCAGTTTGTGGTGAGTGTGGATACCGTCCACCTAGATGGATACCAAGAGCATCCTTGCTGGTACCACTCATTGGTTCTGCCATTTGTTCAATGAGCATTACTGGATAGCCTGCTTCACTGAGCATCCAAGCTGCGGTCATTCCCATAAGACCACCACCAATAATGGTAACTTGTTCATTAAATTGTGGACGCCCAGGCATCCTAGCAATATCACTTTCTTTTCTTAGTTGTGTCTGTTTTTCCGGCATTTATAAGGTTTTAAAACTTGCAATTCTATTTTGTTGATGTAATATTTTAATCTCAGCAGACACTCGTGGATCAGAAAGCATTTCATAATCCCTTTTTCTCCCTCTATTTATTTCTTGTGTGTCTGAAGGGATGCGAGGTTTTTTAGGATGAACAGGATGAAAAACAATTTGGGTGACACCCGGTTGTAATGCTTGTAATCCTTGCAATAATTTCTGAGTTCCTTGTTCGATAGGTAAACTATTTAAATATATATGGTTTCCATTATCGTTTGGATAGGTATAGTCAGCTGTCTTAATACCTCTTCGTTTATATTCTTCTAGTAATTTTGTATGAACCACTTGGGCTGCTAAAGGGCCTGGACCAAAATCATCTGCATAAAGATAGGGAAACGTTATCGGTATTGCAAGTTGCTGCGCTCTTTCCATCGCAATTTCTGCAACCGGATCAACAGCTAAAATAATATTGTGAGAATCAAGAGCATCGGGATAATATCCAAACTCATGGTAGAATTTTTCAATTTGTGCATCTAGTTCTCTTCTTACATGATCAGGATTAATCTGTGCTCTATATATTTCCCATTCGGTTGCAATTGGCCGTGGACGAAGAAACCTTCCTTGATCATCTACTAAAGATGGTACATTTTCAGCACCAGATACAGGATAACCAGATTGAAAATTAGTATGAAGAACTATACTTGTTTCTCGAAATGGAGAAACAGCGACAGATTGCTGTAAGGCTTCTGCTTCCTTCTTTCCGGTAAATGCAATAAGTGTACCAACACTTGATAAATTTCCCTTTTCAACAAGCTCATTGATTCCTGATGCTTGGTTTCCATAATCATCTGCCTTGAGAATGACTCTTGCCGCTAACTCTCTAATCATAGGAATTAATTATATCAATATTATAGGATAATATCAAATATCTATGTCTCCTCGTAGATTCTAGGTGGAAGTGCATCACTTGGTAGTTGCACGATGAAGTTTGTGCATCATCTCATACGGGGTTTTGTATTGCAAGCATTTTCTTGGA